>NZ_CP022521.1:603888-905833 GCF_002234535.1 Actinoalloteichus hoggarensis | reverse complement strand
TCCTGGAAGACCAGGCCGAAGCCGCGCCGGTGCACCGGCACGGCCGCGAGGTCGTCATCGTCCCAGCACACCGTCCCCGCCGCGGGATGCTCCAGGCCCGCCACCGCCCGCAGCAGCGTCGACTTCCCACAGCCGGACGGTCCGAGCAGCGCCACCACCTCGCCGTCGGCGATCGTCAGCTCCGCCTCGGCCACCGCGACCGTCGAGCCGTAGCGCACGGACAGCCCGCGCAGTCCCAAGGACATCAGAACTCTCCCAAGGCGTTCGCGCCGCCGGTGAGGCGAATCCGCTCCACGAGCGCCACCACCGCGGCCGTGACCAGGATCAACAGGGTGCAGGCCGCATACGCGGTCATCGTGTTCAGCTCGCCGGGCCGGGAGATGAGCCGCGCCACCGCCACCGGCAGCGTCATCGTCTCCGCGCGCACCAGGAAGCTGGTGGCGCCGAACTCGCCCAGGGCCACCACGAAGCCGAAGGCCGCCGAGGCGATCAACGACCGGGCCGCCATCGGCAGATCCACCTCGCGCCACACCCGCCACGGCGAGGCACCCAGCGAGGCGGCGGCCTGCCGCAGCCGCTCGTCCACCGCACGCAGCACCGGCAGCAGCATGCGGATCACCAGCGGCGTGATCACCAGCGCCTGCACGAACGGCACCAGGGCGGGCGAGCTGCGCAGCCCGTCGGGCAGCGCGCCCAGCGTGATCAGATAGCCGAATCCGACGGTCACCGCCGAGACGCCCAGCGGCAGCATCAGCAGCCCGTCGAGGAGTTGAGCGAGCCCGCGACGTCGGGTCCTGGCCAGCACGACCGAGGCCAGCACACCGAAGACCATCGCGAGCATCGTGGCGTCGGTCGCAGCGCGCAGCGAGTTCACGGCCGCGTCCAGCGCGGAGACCGCGAGCACCCCGTCGGCGGGTTCGCCCGCCAACGCCCGGTATCCCGCCAGCCCGAATCCCGTCGACGTCGACAGCGAGCGGATCACCAGCGTCACCACCGGGACGAGCAGCCCGATCAGCACCGACAGGGCGGCGCCGACGACCAGCCAGTCCCCGCCACGGGGCGGGTGCAGCAGGGTGTCGGCGGGGCGCAGCCGCAGGGCCGTCTCCCGACGACGTCGGGCCGCCGCGCCCGCGGCGAGGGCCGCCACGACGGCCGCGAGCTGGATCAGCGACAACGCCGCCGCGCCGGGCAGGTCGAGCAGCTGCACCGTGCGGAGGTAGATCTCCGTCTCCAGGGTGCGGAATCGGGCGCCGCCGAGGACCAGCACCACGCCGAAACTGGTCGAGCAGAACAGGAACACCACGGCCGCCGCCGAGCCGAGCGCGGGCCGCAGCGCGGGCAGGGTCACCGAGAGGAAGGCCCGCAGCCGGGACGCGCCGAGCGCCCGTGCCGCGTCCTCGGCCCGCCGATCGAGGTGTGCCCAGAGCCCGCCGACGGTCCGCACCACCACGGCGACGTTGAAGAAGGCGTTGGCGAGCACGATCGCCACCAGGGAGCCGTCGCCGAGCAGCGCGCGAAAGGCGATGCCGACGACGACGGTCGGCAGCACGAACGGCACCGTGACCAGCACCCGGATCAGGCCGCGGCCCGGCACGTCCAGCCGGGACAGCAGATAGGCCAACGGCAGTCCCGCCAGCACCGCCACCGCGGTCGCGGCGGCGGCCTGCCCCAGGGTGAAGCCGACGATCCGCCAGGTGCGGACGTCGAACAGCGTCTCGGCGAGGCCGCCCTCGCCGATGCCGCGGAGCAGGATCGCCACCACGGGCCAGGCGAAGAAGAACAGCAGGAAGCCCACCGGCAGGGCGGCGGCCGCGAGCAGTCCGAGACGCCGGGACCGGCCCGCCCGCGAGCCCGGCGGCGGCCCGATCGGCGCCCCGGCCGTCGGTCTGCGTGCCGCCGGGCCGAGACTCGTGGGCGGATTCACGGCCGGCCCCGCGCCGTCGCGGGGGCGGCCGGCTGCGGCGCCGCGCCGTGCGACGGGCTCAGCCGAGCACGATCGTGCGCCACTGCTCCACCCAGTCCTCGCGGTTCGCGTCCACCTCGTCGGCGGGCAGGGCCGCCGAGTCCTCGGGCAGCGGCGCGGCGGCCTCCCACGACTCGGGCAGCGCCACGTCCTCGCGCACCGGGTAGACGTACATGTTCTCCGCGACCTGCGACTGGAACGGCTCCGACAACAGGAAGTCGATCACCTCGCGGGCGCCGTCCGGCTCGGCGGCGCCCGCCAGCACCCCCGCGTACTCGACCTGGCGGTAGCAGGTGTCCAGCAGCGCGGTGGTGCGCGGCTCGCCGTCCTCGCCGATCTCGGCGGCGGGCGAGGAGGCGTAGGACACGACGATCGGACGCGGTCCCGCACCGCTCGATCCGGAGAAGTCCTGGGTGTAGGCCTCGGTCCAGCCGCCGGTGACCTTCACGCCGTTGTCCCGCAGCCCGGCCCAGTAGTCGGCCCAGCCGTCGTCCCCGTAGTGCTCGATGGTGGCCAGCTGGAACGCCAGGCCGGGCGAGGACGTCGCCGGGTCCGGCACCACCGTGAGGTCACGGTAGTCGGGATCGACGAGGTCGTCGAAGCCCGTCGGGGGCGCGATGCCGCCGTTGGCGGGGTCGGCGAACCAGTCGACGTCGATGTTCAGGCACACGTCGCCGACGTCGACGGCGCTGAGCGCGTCGGCGGTCTCGTCGTCGGCGCCCTCGATGCGGTAGCGGTCGGCCCCGTCGGCCGCCGCCGGGCTTCGGTAGGGCTCGAAGACGCCCTCCCGGATCGCGCGGGAGGCGAAGGTCGAGTCGACGCCGAACACGACGTCGCCGATCGGGTTGTCCCTGCTGAGCACGAGGGTGTTGGTCAGTTCGCCCGCGTCTCCGCTCTGCCGGACGTCCAGTTCGATGCCGCTGGACTCCTCGAACTCGGCGACGACCGCCTCGTCGTAGGCGAAGGAGTCGTGGGTGACCAGGACGACGCGGCGACTCGTCGGGTCGTCGGGTCCTCGGTCGGGGCCGCCGCCGACCAGGGAGCAGCTTGCGACGGCACACACGACGAGCGCCGATGTCGCGGTCGCGGTGGCGACGCGACGGGCCTTTCCTGGCACGAGTCCTCCTCATGACGGTTCGCGGGCGCCGACCGTCCACCCGTCATGAGGGCACCTCCCTGCGCCGGCATGATCCGGATCAGGTGCGGGGGCGGGCACGGCCGACCGCGACCACCCCTGGACGGTCGAGGGCTTCGTCTGTGACCCGGCCTCGTGTCGACTCGCAGACCGTGCGAGCCGTGACGACGTCGAGTCACGCCCTCCTCTCAGCCCGGCGCACCGGACTCCCGTGGCGTCGCCCAGGCTACGCGGGCGCCGCGGGCGCTCCGACGCAGGCCACCGAAGCCCGGCCGCACGACGACGATCGTCAAGCCCGCCCGACCGGGCGCCTCGGCTTCGGACGGACCCGCGACGGCCGCCCCGAGGACCCGTCCTTCGGCCCGCCCGCTCACTGACCGCGCGCCACGTCCACCACGTTGTCGATCTCCTGCGCGAGGGTGACGTCCAGGCGCGTGATCCCGCCCGCGGAATGCGTGCTCAGCCGGAAGACCAGCGTCGAGAAGCGGATGTCGATGTCGGGATGGTGGTCCTCGCTCTCGGCGATCTCGGCCACCCGGTTCACCACCGCGACGGCCTCGGGGAAGGACGGCAGGTCGACACGTCGAACCAGCGCGTCGCCGTCCCGCCGCCAGTCGCCCAGCCGGGCGAGGGCCTTGTCGATCTCGTCGTCACTCAACTGCTCAGCCATAGCCTCATCGGAGCCCGTTCGCGGTCCGCGCGCAACTCGTCGCCGGTCCCAGCCGCCCGACCCAGCCGCCCGACCTCGCCATCGGGCGCATCTCCGCCGGGCCGTCCCCGTCGCGGCGGGCGCGGGTGGCGAGCCCGGGTGGCGGGTGGCGGGTCAGTGGCTCAGGCCGTGGTCGCGGAGATAGGCGAGCACCGCCAGCACACGGCGGTGGCCCTGTTCCTGCGGGGGCAGGTCGAGCTTGGCGAGGATGTTGCCGATGTGCTTGGCCACGGCCGCCTCGCTGACGGTCAACGTCCTGGCGATCACGCCGTTGGCGTGGCCCTGCGCCATCAGGCCGAGCACCTCGTGTTCCCTGGCGGACAGCCGCGTGATGGGCGAGGAGTCCCGGTTGCGCGCCAGCAGCTGCCGCACGACCTCCTGATCGACCACGGTGCCGCCTGCGGCCACCTGCACCACGGCGGCGACGAACTGCCGGACGTCGCCCACGCGGTCCTTGAGCAGATAGCCCAGACCGGGCCCGCCGTCGGCGAACAGCTCGGCGGCGTAGGTCTGTTCGATGTACTGGCTCAGCACCATGATCGGCAGCTCCGGCCGGTTCTCGCGCAGGCTGATGGCCGCCCGCAGTCCCTCGTCGGAGTGGCCGGGCGGCATCCGGACGTCGGTGAGCACCAGGTCGGGGACGGTGTCGGCGACGGCGGCGAGCAGTTCGTCCGCCGTGCCGACGGCGGCCGTCACCCGGTGGCCGAACCGGCCGAGCAGGTGCACGAGGCCGTCCCGTAACAGCACGGAGTCCTCGGCGAGCGCGATGCGGAGCCCGCCGTGATCGCTCAGACGCTCGACTCCAGGCTCGACGGACACGGAATCTCCAGGTGCAGGACGGTGGGTCCCCCGATCGGGCTGGCGAGCAACAGTCTGCCGCCCACCGCCGCGGCCCGATCCACCAAGCCCTGAAGTCCGGTGCCCGCCGTCGGGTCCGCTCCGCCGTCACCCTCGTCGGTGACGGTGATGACGAGCAGTGCGCCCCGCAGGCCGCCGGTGACCGTGGCCGAGGACGCCCCGCTGTGCCGGACGACGTTCGTCAGCGCCTCGGCGACCACGAAGTAGGCCGCCACCTCGGCGAAGGCGGGCGGGCGGACCGGCAGGTCGATCCGCACCGTGACCGCGATCGGCAGCCGGTCGCCCAGCTCCGCGACGGCGGCGGGCAGTCCCCGATCGGTGAGCACCCGGGGATGGATGCCCCGCACCACCGCGCGCAGCTCCGCCAACGCCTCCCGTGCCGCGTCCTGCGCTCCGCGCACCAGCCGGACGGCCTCGCCGTCGGCGTTCTCCTCCTCCAACGCGATCGTCGCCATTCCGAGGCTGAGATGGACGGAGAGCAGCCGCTGCTGCGCGCCGTCGTGCAGGTCCCGCTCGATCCGGCGGCGCTCCACCTCGAAGCCGTCGACGAGCCGGGCTCGGGATCGCCGCAGCTCGACCAGCTCCGCGCCGAGATCCGGCCCGGCGCCGCCGTACAGCAGCCGCGTGAGTCGCCCCCTGATCGCCGCCACCGGGGTGACCAGATAGGCCGAGAACACCAGGAAGACGGGCAGGAGCAGCGGTCCGAGCCAGCGCAACGGCGACTCGGTCACCGGCACGTCGAAGGCCACGGCGTCGGCCGGGCCGAACAGGGCGAGCAGGGGCACGCCGACGAGACAGGCCACCCCCACCAGGACGGCGATGAGCGTCACCAGCTCGAAGACCCAGAACAGCGTCGTGATCGGGAGCGTGGCCACCAGCTCACGCCAGGTCGCGGGCTCCCGCAGGCGTAGCGACCACCAGGCGAGCATCCCCCGGCGCGGCGCGGGCAGGTGATTCGGGCGCAGCGGCTCCCGATCGATCCACAGGAGTCTGTGCCGTTCGGCCGCCGCCACCGGCAGTCCCAGCAGGGCGAGGATCGCGAGGAGCACGAGCCCGCCGCCCACGGGGGTCAGCAGGATTCCTGTCAACCCCAACACCAGTGCGCTGAACAGCCAGAACGGCGCGATGACCGTTCCGGTGAGCAGATAGAGCAGGCACAGCCAGGGCCATCGGGTGAGCGGATACCGCCAGGGGGCGGCTCGTAAGGCGGCCCAGGCCGACCGTGGCGACGGCGCGGCCCCCGCCTCGGCGGCGTCGGAGGTTCCGAGTCCCGGCTGCGGGGCGCCCTCGGGCTGCGTGCCGGTCGTCGGCGCGCTCGGCGGCGCGACGTTCGACGGGACCATCGGCATGACGGCGTCACCCGGCACGACGGCGTCACCCGGTGGAGGGGCAGGAGGCACGGGGACACCGTAGGCAGTCGCGACCCGCGAGGCAGTCGCCCAGGGCGGAGCCGTCGGGTAGTGCGGGGTATACCCCCGGAAGTGGATCGGCTGCCCGTGTGCGCGACCCCGCCCATCGACTTCGCTTGCGGCATGAATTCACCCAGTCGATCGGACGCCGCGCTGCGGATGATCTCGGCGGGCCGTGTGTACGGCAAGGGGGCCGCCAGGGTCGTCGCGCTCGACGCGGTGAGCCTGGACTTCCGTCGGGGTTCGTTCACCGCCGTGATGGGGGCCTCCGGCTCCGGGAAGTCGACGCTGCTGCACTGCGCGTCCGGGCTGGACCTGGTGACCGACGGCTCCGTCCTGCTCGACGGCGTGGACCTCGCCACCCTGTCGGACGAACGGTTGACGCTGCTGCGGCGGGAGCGGGTGGGGTTCGTCTTCCAACAGTTCAACCTGCTGCCCTCGCTGACGGCCGCACAGAACGTGGCCCTTCCTCGGCGGCTCGCAGGTCATCGGCCGCGGCGCGCCGAGGTCATGGCGGTGCTGGACCGGGTCGGCCTGGCGGATCGGGCCGGGCGCCGTCCCGCCGAACTGTCCGGCGGGCAGCAGCAGCGGGTCGCGCTGGCACGCGCGCTGATCAGCCGACCGGAGGTGCTGTTCGCGGACGAGCCGACCGGGGCGCTGGACCGGGCCACCGGTCGAGTCGTCCTCGGGCTGCTGCGTGAGCTGGTCGACGACGCGGGCCAGACCGTGGTCATGGTGACCCACGATCCGCTGGCCGCCTCCTATGCCGACAGTGTCGTCTTCCTCGCCGACGGCCGGGTCGCCTCGACGCTGCGGGGTGCGGACGCGGCGGGGATCGCGGCGGAGCTGACCCGGTTGGAGGCCGCCACCGAGGGGATGCCGCCGGGGAACCTGCCCGGGGCGACCGGCTCCCTGCCGCGGTCGGGGGCCGCACGATGATGCTCGACATCGCCTGGCAGACCCTCCGCCATCGGCTCGGCTCCTTCGTCGGCTCCCTCATCGCGCTCACCGGCGGCGTGGCGATGCTGACCTCGACCATCCTGGTCATCCTCTCCACCCGCGCGGGCGGTCTCGACGCGGGCGACGCCGAGCTGATCCAGGAGATCACCTCTCTGCTGGGCCTGTTCGCGAGTCTCGCCGCGTTCCTGTCGATCTTCGTGGTCGCCGCGACGTTCGCCTTCGCCGTCGGTCGCCGGGAACGCGAACTCGCACTGCTGCGCGGCATCGGCGCCACCGGCAGGCAGATCCGTCGGCTGGTGGTGTTGGAGGGCCTGCTCGTCAGCCTCGTGGCGAGCGTCGCGGGCACCCTCCTCGGGCTGCCCGGCGCCACTCTGCTCGTCTCGGTGCTCACCGCCCAGGGGTTCGCTCCGGAGTCCTTCGGCGTGGTCCTCTCCGCCGACACGCTCGGCGGCGCGATGGCCGGCTCGATCGGGCTGTGTGTGACCGTCGCGGTGCTCGGCACGGTCGGCGCCGCCCGTCGGGCCGCGACGATCCGCCCGATCGAGGCACTGCGCGAGGCGTCGGTGGAGCCCACCGGAATGCGACCGATGCGCTGGGCGGCGGGCCTGTTCTTCCTCGCCATGGGAATCGGCGTTGCCGCCTACGGCATGACCGAGGGCGGCGTCACCGGGATCGTCCTGCTGATGGGCTTCAGCTATCCGCTGTTGATCGGCCTGGCCCTGCTCGCCCCGGTCTTCGTCGGGCCGGTGACCACGCTGGTGACCGCGCTGCCCGCCCGGCTCACCACCGCCACGGGCTCGCTGGCGGCGGGCAACGTCCGCACCTCGGGCAGGCGGAGCGCGGGCACCGCCGCGCCGGTGCTGCTCGCCGTCGGGCTGACGGTGTCGACCTTGGGCACGCTCAACGTCCTCGTCGTCGCGGGCGAGACGGAGAGCCGGGCCTTCTACGCCGGTGACGTGCTGATCGACGTCGAACCGCATGTCGACGCGACCGCGGCGGCGGCCGACGCGGCGGGCGTCTCCGGCGTCTCGCTGGCCGCGGTCACCGTGTCGACGCGGGCCTCGCTGTCGCGGATCGACGGTGCCTGGACGATGGACGGCCGGGACGTACTGGGGGTCGACCCGGCCGTCGTCGACCAGGCCTTCGCCGTGGAGATCGCCGACGGCACTCTCGACGATCTCCACGGCGGCACCGTCGCCCTGCACGCCGCCTCGGCGGACGAGCTGGGCTGGTCGGTGGGCGACGAGGTGAGCGTGGGCTTCCCGGACGGGGCGGACGTGCCCGTCCGCGTCGCCGCGTTGTTCGAGGGCGGTGCGATGGGCGATCACCTGCCCGTCCTCGCCCCCGCCGACCTGGTGCGCGAGCACTCGGCGGGTACCGAGACGTCCTCGGTGTGGGTGCGGACGGAGTCGCCTCGCCTCGTGGCCTCGGTCCACGATGACCTGACCGAACGGATGGTCGACTCGGCAGCGCGGGTGCTCACCACGGACGAGTACTTCGATGAGCTGACGGCGACGGACCGGCTGGCGCAGCGGGTGGTCACCCTCGTGTTGGCCGGTTTCGTCCTGACGTACACGCTCATCTCGGTGGCCAACACCGCGTTGATGTCCTTCGGCAGCAGAACCCGCGAGTTCGCCCTGCTCGGCAGGCTGGGCGCCACCCGTGGCCAGATCCTGCGGATGATCGCCTGGGAGTCGCTGTCGGTCGGCGCCGTCGGCGTGCTGCTCGGCGGGCTGGCCGCGGCCGGGGCGTCCATCGCGACCTGGATGACGGTGCGGATGTCGATGCCCTCGGCGCCGTTGGTGTTGCCGTGGGGCGACCTCGCGGCCGTCGGGGGCTGCTGTCTGATCATCGCGCTCGGGGCCTCGCTGCTGCCTGCCGTGTTCGCCGTACGACAGGGCCGGGCGCCGAACGACTGAGCGGCCCGCGACGGCTGGCGGGGTGGTGTGGGACGGCGTTCGCCTGACGCCGGCGGCGGCCGTCGGGCCGCGCGACGGGCTCGACGGACTCGGCGGGACTTGTGTCGCGGTCGGCGGGACTCAGTCGTCGGTGGCCGCCGCCGGTCCCGTCGCGGCGTACCGGGCGGCGAAGGTGCGGACGGCCTCGTCGACCACCTGAGCGACACGTTCGGCGCTCACCTGCCAGCCGGGCACCAGGAGTGTCGGCCAGAAGACGTAGTTGGAGATCATGCCCAGGAACTGGGTGGCCGCGAGGTCCACGTCCTCGATCCGCACCGTTCCCGCCTCGTGTTCGGCCAGGAGGTAGCGGCGTACGGACTCGAAGTAGGGCGTCTTCCCGTGCGAGAACTGCGCATGGGCCAGCTCGGGGAACCGGGGCAGCTCGGCGATGACGATCCGGAACAGGTCGGCCATCCGGGCGCGGCCCAACAGCTCGGCGTAGCGGCGACCGAGGATGCCGAGCCCGTCGACGACGTTGCCTGCCTGCGGCGGTTCCTCGTCGTCAGCGGTCGACCAGGACTCGGTGACCATGGCGTCGAACAGGGCGGCCTTGCTCGGGAACTGCTTGAACAAGGTGGCCCGCGAGACGCCCGCGCGCTCCGCGATCCGCGCCAGCGACGTCCGGTCGTAGCCCGATTCGAGGAACAGCGCGGTCGCGGCCGTCAGGATCAGCCCGCGCTTCTCCTCGGCGACGCGCTGGTGGTACGTCGGTACGACCTTGCTCATGGGGCCGAGCATACGAGGTGAGTGGCTTGACTCACCACTGCCGCCGACCTAGGGTCACGGGCATGGCGAGTCGATCGACTCACCACCGGCCGGACGTTCATCACCGGCGATCCCGGCCGGTCGTCCACGTACCGAAGGAACAGCCGATGCCCCGCTTCGACGATCGGACCGTGCTCGTGACCGGCGGGACCGGCGGCCAGGGCTCGAGTCACGTACGCGCCTTTCACGCGGAAGGGGCGAACGTGGTGATCGGGGGCCTCGACGCCGAACGTGGCGCCGCCCTGGCCGACGAGCTCGGGGCTCGTGCTCGCTTCACCCGCCTCGACGTCACCGATGAGAGCTCGTGGTGCGCCGCCGTGCAGGCCGCCGAGAGCGTCTTCGGCGCCCTGCACGTGCTCGTCAACAACGCCGGCGTCCAGAACCCGCCCGCGCTGATCGAGGACACGGACCAGGCCACGTGGTCGCGCATCCTCGACGTCAACCTCACCGGGACCTTCCTCGGCATGAAGGTCGCCGCCCCCGCACTGCGCCGGGCGGCGGGGGGAGCCGTCGTCAACATCGCCTCGACGATGGCCCTGGGCGGCACGGCGCACTACGCGCCGTACGTCGCAGGCAAGTGGGCCGTGCGAGGGCTCACCCGAACGGCGGCACTCGAACTCGGCCGCGACCGGATCCGAGTGAACACCATCCACCCCGGCGTGATCGCGACCCCCTTCATTCACGAGCCGGCGGCCGGCGCGGTGTCGGCGATCGCCGACTTCTACTCCCCCGAGCCGTTCGCCGTCCCCCGACTCGGAGAGCCGATCGATGTCAGCCGCCTTCTGCTGTTCCTCGCGTCGTCGGAGGCGTCGTTCATCACGGGATCGGAGTACGTCATCGACGGCGGGCTTCTCCTCGGCCCCGCCCTCCAGGCCGAGACCGCATGAGCGCCCCGGAAAGGACCGGCGGGAACGGCTCCGCACGAGACGGGTCCTTGTCCCGCCTGCCCGGCCACATCCGACGAGCCGTCGAGATCACCCCCGCCGCGGGCACCCGAGAACGGATCATCTGTGCGCTTTCCCGGACCTATCCACATGTCCTTCCTCCAGCCATACCAGGTGGCCGTGTTGGTGTCGGGCCACGCGGACGACTCGATCGGGGCTGATCTTGGCGCCGCCGCGTTGTAGTCCGCCGATCTCGGCGGCGTAGCGCTCTGCCGGGGTGTCGGGGCGATCGGTCGGGCGGGCGGTGCCGTGGGGTGGCGGCTCGGGATGTCGGGTGGGCTGATTGCTGATCGTCGTGTCGTCGGTGATGCCGTGTCCGGCGATCTGGTGGCAGTAGGCGTCGAAGACGCGTTGTGCGGCGAGGAGGGCTGTCCGTGCGGCATGGAGCTCGTCGGTGGCGGCGAGGGCGCAGTGTCGGGCCGAATCGACCGCGGGTTGGGTGGAGCCGGTGGTCGCGGTGTCGAAGGTGGTGGTGCCGTCGTCGATCGCCTTCCTTGTGGGCGTGGACGGTGGCGGCGAGGGCGTCGGCGAGTGAGGCATGGGCACGGCGCAGCTCCGCATAGAGCTGGTCGATTTGAACTGTCCGGCCACCCCACAGCCTCCCCACCGCCGCACTGCCACCCCGCAGCCGAGCCGCACTCGTCACCCTCCTCGACCGACTACGCCACTGAACCCACCACACCACCACGGCCCGGCCCGGCGCCCGATCCCCGGTGGGACCCGACGTGCCCTTCACCGAAGGCAGCCGATCGAACCGGGTCGCGCCGGGCCGCGCCGATCGAACCAGGCCACACCGGGCCGCCGGAGCCACCGGAGGGGACACCCTCGCTCCGGCCGCCCCGCCTCACTCGGCGTCGTAACGCTCCAAGAAGGTGTAGACGTCGGTCTCGTCCACCCCCGGAAAAGGACCGGGCGGCAACGCCGACAGCACATGGGAGTTCGCCCGCGCCGACGGCCACGCCAGCCCCTCCCACCGCCCCGCCAACTCCGACGGCGGCCTACGGCAGCACTCACCGGTCGGACAACGCGACACCGCCCGATTGGTGGTGTCGCGACCCCGGAACCAACGGGAGTCGGCATACGGGACGCCGAGGGTGATGGCGAAGTTCCGCTCCCGGTTCGGGTCCACGTGCGACACGCACCAGTGGGTCCCGTTGGGCTTGTCGGTGTACTGGTAGTGGATCGAGTAGCGGTCCGGCGAGCCGAAGACCCGCCTGCCCGACCACTGCCGACACATGCGCTGCCCCTCGATCGCGCCGGACGGATCGGTGGGCAGGATCAGGCCGTCGTTCTCATACGCCTTGTAGATGATGCCGGTCTCGTCGTTGCGGACGAAGTGTCCCTGCAGATCCAGGTGTCGGGTCGCCAGGTTGGTGAAGCGGTGCGCGGCCATCTCGTAGGACACCGAGAACACGTCGCGCAGGTCCTCCACCGCCAGATCGCGATCCGTCTTGGCCTGTGTGAGGAACGGCACCGCCGTCGACTCGGGGATCAGTGTCGCGGCGGCGAAGTAGTTGGCCTCGACGCGCTGAGACAGGAAGTCGGCGAAGCCCTTGGGCTGGGCGTGCCCGAGCACGAAGTGCCCGAGGGTCTGCAACAGGATGGTGCGGGGGCTGTGCATCCCGACCGACTCGCGCTTGAGGTAGATCCGCCGATGACGGAGATCGGTGACGCTGCGAACCGTCCTGGGCAGGTCCGGGACGTAGCGCACGGTGAATCCGCAGTGCGACACGATCGACATCACGGTGCCCTCGGACAACGCGCCCCCGGTGTAGCCGACGGCCGCCAGCGTGCGGGCCGCCGCCACCTCGATCTCGGGAAAGTAGTTGTCCTGTTCCCGCATCCGGCTGCGCAGCGCCGCGTTGGCCAGCCGCGCCTCCTCGGGGGTGGCCGCGCGACGGGCGTTGCGGCTGCGCAGCTCGCCGTAGAGGCCGAGCAGGTGTTCCAACACCTCGTTGGGCACCCGCCTGCCGACCTTGAGATGCCCCAGCCCCAACGAGGCGTAGAGCGGGTCGCGCTGCGCCTCGGCGAGGGCGATCTCCAGTTCGTCCCGCCGGGTGGGCGCCTCCCCCGAGAGCAGTTCCTCGATGGACACGTCCAGGGCGTCGGCGAGTCGATGCAGCAGGGACAGCTTCGGCTCTCGCCTGCCGTTCTCCAAGAGCGAGAGCTGCGACGGCGCCCGGCCCACCCGCTCACCGAGTTCGGCCAGTGTCAGTCCCCGACGGCCCCGCAGGTGCCGCAGCCGTTTGCCAAGGGTGATGAGGTCGCGGTCCGCCGCCAATTTCATCGAGTCTTCCGAACCGAAGCCCGCCATGGCTTTGATGCTAGAAGAACATGTGCCGTTCTTTCCAGGTCCGATCCTGGTGCGGTCGTCGTGATCCGCCCGATGCTGGTGACCAGGCAGGCGGGCGAGCGACGGAAGGCGGACACCATGATCAGCGGTCCGAACGGCGAACACATCCGAGCGCGACGAGCCGACG
This sequence comes from Actinoalloteichus hoggarensis, assembly GCF_002234535.1. NCBI lineage: Bacteria > Bacillati > Actinomycetota > Actinomycetes > Pseudonocardiales > Pseudonocardiaceae > Actinoalloteichus > Actinoalloteichus hoggarensis. The sequence goes on along the minus strand of NZ_CP022521.1, from coordinate 892,652 downwards.
CGGTGGCGGAACTACGCATCCAGTGGGACACCGATCCGCGCTGGCGCACCACCCGTCGCGAGCACACGGCCCACGACGTGGTCCGGCTGCGCGGCTCCGTCGTCGAGCGCCACACCCTGGCCGAGCTGGGCGCCCGCAGACTGTGGGAGCTGCTGCACCGGGAGGACGGCGGCCATGTCCATGCCCTCGGCGCGCTCACCGGGAATCAGGCCGTGCAGCAGGTCCGCGCGGGCCTCCAGGCGATCTACCTCTCCGGCTGGCAGGTCGCCGCCGACGCCAACCGCGCGGGGCAGACCTATCCCGACCAGAGCCTGTACCCGGTCGACTCCGTCCCGGCGGCCGTGCGGCGCGTCAACAACGCGCTGCTGCGAGCCGACCAGATCAGCTGGTCGGAGGGACACACGGAGTCGCCGCACTGGCTCGCCCCGATCGTCGCCGACGCCGAGGCGGGCTTCGGCGGCGTGCTGAACGCCTACGAGCTGATGAAGGCGATGATCGAGGCAGGCGCGGCCGGGGTGCACTGGGAGGACCAGCTCGCCGCCGAGAAGAAGTGCGGACATCTGGGCGGCAAGGTCCTCATCCCCACCGGCCAGCACATCCGCACCCTGCGGGCCGCCCGGCTGGCCGCCGACGTGGCCGGGGTCCCCAGCGTCATCATCGCCAGGACCGACGCGCAGGCCGCGACCCTGATCACCAGCGACGTCGACGAGCGCGATCGACGATTCCTCACCGGCGAACAGACGGCGGAGGGCTTCCATCGGGTCACGGCGGGCATCGAACCGTGCATCAGCCGAGGACTGGCCTACGCGCCCTACGCCGACCTGTTGTGGATGGAGACCGGCACACCCGATCTCGACACCGCCCGCCGCTTCGCCGAGGCGATCAAGGCGGAGCATCCCGATCAGCTCCTCGCCTACAACTGCTCGCCGTCGTTCAACTGGCGGCGGCATCTCGACGACGCCGCCATCGCGGGCTTCCAACGCGAACTCGCGGCGATGGGCTACCGCTTTCAGTTCATCACCCTCGCGGGCTTCCACTCCCTCAACCACGCGATGTTCTCACTGGCCAGGCGCTATGCCGACGAGGGCATGACCGCCTACGTCGACCTCCAGGAGGCCGAGTTCGCGGCCGAGGCCCACGGCTACACCGCGACCCGCCATCAGCGGGAGGTCGGCACCGGCTACTTCGACCTGATCAGCAACGCCGTGTCACCCGGCGGGTCCACCACCGCGCTGGCGGGCTCGACGGAGGCCGCGCAGTTCTGAGGTCCGGGACGCGGCAGCCGCCGCGTCCCGCCGACGGCCACGCCGCGGCGGCGCGTCCCGAAGAAGACCCGGGCCGTCGCGGCATCCCCGTGGAGATCGCCGAACTCAGACCGATGCCGCCTCGACGCCGTGCTCGACGGAGACCCGGGATCCGACACGGGGCCGCCCGGCCGCTGCCGCTGGACTGAACGAGGTAATCCGTGGTCACGCTGTCGGACGCATCTCGCGAACCGCCCTCGAAGCCGCGACACGAGCGCTAACGTGCACTCCGGGGGATCGAACAGACGCCGTCTGTAGTCACGGGGGAGGTGGCCATGGCGGGACCAGAGGATCGACGCGCCCGGCTGGAGGCGCGCAACGCGGCCGTCCGCGACCAGGTCGACCAGCTGATGGGGCAGCTGCGCCGACAGACCGACCAGCTGCGGGAGGCACAGACCGAGGCCGCGAAGGTGAGCGCGAAGGTCAGTTCGCCGGACGGGCTCGTCACGGCCACGGTCGACTCGAGCGGCACGCTGACGCGGCTGGAGTTCGCGCCGAGCGCCTTCGCACGCAGCAGCCCGGACAAGCTCGGCCGAGTGGCCACCGAGGTCGTCCGCCAGGCGTCGAACCAGGCCGGGCAACGGGTCACCGAGATCATGGCGCCGCTTCAGGAGGGCACGCCCGATCTCGCCGACCTGGTCGAGGGTGCCCCGTCGTTCCGCGACCTGGTCGGCCCGTTCTCCCGACCGGGTGCCGAACCGCCGGAGTCGGCGACGCCGACGACGAGCCCTCGTCCCCGGCGGCCCGCGCGGGACGAGGTCGATGACGAGGAGCCGCAGAGCTGGCTGACCGGAGGCGACTCCCGATGAGCGACGGCTACGAGGTCGACCCGGCCGCGCTGCGGACCGCGGCCACCGGATTCACCGGCGCCTCCGATTCGATGGAGACGGCCCGCGTCAGCCTGGAGAACGCCTTGGCCGCCGAGGGCGCCTGCTGGGGCGAGGACGAGTCCGGCCAGGCCTTCAGCACCGAGTACGTGCCGAACTCCGCGATCGCGATGGAGTCGTTCGTCAATCTGGTCGCCGGCCTGACAGCGTTGAAGACCAGCCTGGACGACTGCGCGGACGCCTGGGAGGCGATGGACGAGGAGAGCGCCGACGCCTTGGGGAGCGGATCGTGACCGCGCCGGACTCGCGGCTACCCGACGGACCGTACGGCGTCTGGCGTGGTCAGGTGTTCCGGGTGGGAACGGGGCGGCCCGGCACGGTCGCCCTGACCGTCCTGGACGGCGATCCCACGCCCGACGGCTTCCGGGCCAGGGCGAGCGGCCGGATCGTCGGCACGATCGCCGCCGCCGAGCTGACCGAACGGTTCTCGCTGCACACCTATTGCCTCCTCGACGGCGAGCGGTACCTCGTCACCGGCGAGGACGACGCACGGCTTCGGCTCGCCTGGACCGGGAGGGACGCCGTCCGCGCACGCGAACTGGGCCTGACCGTCTACGAGCGCACCGGGTTCTTCGCGTCGGCGCCACCGGAGCGGCTGACCGCGTTGTGGCAGCAGCGCACCGAGACCGCGCGTGCCGAGGACATCCCACGGCCCGTGCGCTCCGAGGCCGCGTTGCGGCACGCCGCCGCCGCGGCCGTCGTCGCCTCCGCCGGGCCGCCTCGACAGTCGATCGACGTCGAGTTCCGCCAGGTCGGCGGCTACGCCGAGCTGACCTGCCGCGGCGTCGACGAGGCCGGCGTCGTCCGGCTGTTCTCGCCGCGAGCACCGGTCGGTCAGGCGCTCACCGAGCTCCGGGATCGCTCAGCGGAGGAGGGACAAGCCGCCTGGCTCGCGGCGCGCCTGCGCATCCGCCCGGACGGCGGTCTCGCGGGGATCTCCTACGACGACGAGACCAGCTGGCACTGCCCGCCGCCGGTCGCCGCACTGACAGCGGAGCTGACCCGCCACCCGCGACCGGCGGAGGCCGTGCCGCGGTGGTGGCGAGCGCTCACCGACGATCGGGCGGTCCCCGACAGCTGACCGGCCGCGTTCGACCGGACACCCACCACCGCCACGGCAGGCGCCTCTCCGGGCGCGTTTCACGGCCGCCCCGCCTGCATTCGCTTCGACTCGCTGTTCCCACGGCCCTGCTGCGGCAGACGACGCTAGGTGCATCCCATGGGCATGGAGATCCCCGACGAGGTCAAGTGGCTCATCCCGATCTGTGTCGGGATGAACTGGCCCGAGGGCGACGAGACCGCGCTGCGTCGCCTCGGCGAGGCCTGGCGGCAGGCGGCCGCCGACGTAGGCGCGGTGATCGAAGAGGGCCAAGCGGCGGCGGATGCCTCACTGAACTGCATGGAGGGCCAGACGGCCGACGCCTTCCGGCAGATGTGGGACCAGTTCGTCGCGGGCGACGAACGGTTCCTGGTCTCTTTACAGGAGTTCTGCGAAGAGCTCGGCGCGAACTGCGACGCCACCGCGCTCGAGGTCGAGTACACGAAGTACATGATCATCGCCTCACTGATCATGCTGCTGATCCAGATCCTGGCGATGATCGCGGCGGCCTTCGCCACCTTCGGCGCGGCCAGTGCGGGGATCCCCGTCGCGCAGGCGGCGACCCGGCTCACCGTGCAGATGATCTTCCGGCAGCTCATCATCTCGATCCTGAAGAGCGTGGCCCTCGAAGTGGCCATGTCGGTCGGACTCGACGCCGCCGTCCAGGGACTCCAGATGCTCCAGGGCAATCGAGAGTCGATGGACTGGGGAAAGATCAAGGACTCCGCGATCAGCGGGGTGATCTCGGGCGTCGTCGGCGGCGTCTCCGGTGTGATCCCGACGGGCGCGACCACCGGATTATCCACCAGCGTCACGGGAAGCCTCACCGACGGAGCGCTGCGCGGCGCCACCAGGGGCGCGGCCGAGGGGCTGGTGAGCACGGCCGCCGAGGGTCTGATCACCGGTCAGGGCATCACCGCTCAAGACCTGCTCTACGGCACCACGTCGGGCGCGGTCGGCGGTGCGGTGGACGGAACGGAGCAGCGGGCCGACAGCATCAACGCGCCGAGTCCCGATCTCGGCGGCGCCGACTCGTCGAACGACGGTCTCGGACCGGACGGGGACGGCTCGATCGACCTGCTGCCCGATCGCGGCGGCTCGGACGGGCCCTCGCCTGCCGATGGGGGCGGCGACTCGGGGCCGGGTCCGAACTCGGGGCCATCCGATCCGGGAGCGCCGGGCGGCGGCTCGCCGGGTCCGAACGCCCTCGCCACGGCGCCGGGCGGGACCGGCCTCGGTGACGGCACCGGCGGGCCGGGCACGGCTCCGAGCACGATCGGGCCGGGGCCGAGCACGACGGGACCGAATACGCCGGAGCCGGGCACGACCGGGCCCGGTGCGGCGCCGGGTCCCTCGGCGGGCGACGGCGGTCCCGTCGGGCCGCCGGCCGACAGCGGATCGAGCCCGGCAGGGTCGCCGTCGAACCCGCCCGCCGCGGCGGGCTCGACCGCCGCCTCCGGCTCGGGGAGCAGCCACACGCCGAGCGCCCCGGACGCGCCCCGCACTCCGGACGCGTCGAGCACACCCGACGCCGCCCCCGACACGCCCGCATGGAACGGCGGCCCGCCCGACGGCCCGGGCCCCGGCGTGGACTCCTCCGCGACCGTCCCACCCGCCGGCACGCCGACGTCCCCGCAGAGCGACGTCCCACCCGCCGGATCGTCGAGCCCGGACTCCCCGGCCGCCCCGGCCCCCGCGGCCCCGACGACGAACCCCGACTCCGGGGCGTCGCCGGGTGGCGCGGCTCCGGACGACGGAACCGGGGCATCGCCCGGTTCCGCGGCCACCGGCGAGGTCCCCTCCGGTGATTCGCCGGGCGGCAGCGCCCCGAGCGGCGGGCCGAGCAGCCCGTCTGCCGGCCTCGATCGGACCGCGCCCACCGGAGGCGGCGGGGCCGACGGCCCGCCACCGGGCGCCCGCTCGGCCGGCACGTCCGGGCCGACGTCCACACCGGACACGTTCGGTTCGATCGACCCGGCCCGCGGCGACTCCGTCGCTCCCCGTGCCGACTCTCCCGCCGACGCCTCCACAGCGGATCGCGGCGCCGGCACGGGCCTGCCTCCGGGCGGCTCGATGACCGGCTCGACGCCGACATCCGGACCCCGGCTGGAACCCGCGCTCCCACCCGGCGCCGGAGCCCTCGGGCCGCAGCCCCCCACGCCGGGCGGTCTGCCGCCCGGCGGCTTCGGACCCGGCTCCGCCGATCCGGGCGGCGCGGGTGCGGGACCTGCGGGCTTCGGCCCGGCGGGCACGGGCCCGACGAACGCCCCGTCCGGCCCGACGCAGGGATCGGATTCCACCGGACCCTCGGTCTTCGGTCCCGGCGGACCGGGCGGACCGACCCGACCCGATTCGGCGGCTCCGAGCGGCCCGGCGACGATCACGGCGAGTTCCATGACCGGTGGCACCGACGCACCGTTCACGGGCGGACCCGCAGGCCTCCACGGTGGCACCGGCGGCCAGCCCGGCGGCACGGGACCAGCACCGTCAGGCGGCTCGGCAGGTGGTCCGGCGGCGGGCGGCATGCCCGGCTCGGTGCCGTTCGGCCCGACCGGGGGCGGATTCTCCAGCCCGCAAGGTCCGGGCCCCGGAATGTCGGGCCCCACGACGTCGAGCCCTGGTGGCCAGTCCGGCCCGCCGCAGGGCGGCAGGCAGCCCAACCCCGGCGGACTCGGCGCACCGCCCCCCGGCCCGGGACAGCCGGGATCATCGACCGCACCCCGCACGGCTCCGACGCAACCGCCCCGGCCGCTCGACGCCGGACCGCCTCCCTATCAGAGCGGCCCGGCGCAACAGCACCCCGGCGGCCCGCCGCGGCAGCACCCCGGCAGCTCGCCCCCGAACCCCGGTGGTCGTCCGCCGCAGCCGCCCGGCGGACCGACACCGCAGCGCCCAGGCGGCCCGCCGCCGCAACACCCGCACGGCGCGACGCTGCCCGCGCTCGCCCCGCCACCGGGCGGACCGCCCGGCCATCGCCCGACTGTCCCGCCCTTGCCGCCGGGCCCCGGCGGACCCGGCATGCCCGGCGGACGTCAACCGGGTCCGTACCAGGGCGGACCGCCGCACGGCGGACCGCAGCGCCCGATCGGTCCGCCCGGTGCGTACGGCCCAGGACGACCGCCGGGCGGCCCGAGTCCCGGCGGCGCACCACACCCCGGGCCGAACGGGCCCGCCCCCTCGAACGATCAGTCCCCACGGCGGCAGCCCGGTGTTCCCGGACACCTCGGCCCCGGAGCGCCGCCTCCGGGCGCCATGGGCGGCCCGTCCGACGGATTTCACAAACAGCCGGACGGTGCGGGTCGGCAGCCGGACGGGCCAGGCAGGCAGTCCGGTGGCGTCGGCCGACCGGCCGGACCGGGGCGTCCCCCGAACGGTCTCGGCCTGCCGCCACACATGCCGAACCGGTTCGGCCCGCCGCCGACGCATCCCACCGGACCGGACAGGCCCGGCCCGACCGGCCCGAATCCCTCGGGTCCGGGTCCGCACCAGCAGCCGGGCCCGTCCGCTCCGCAGTCCCCGCCGACCGGCGGCCCCGCACGACCGGGAGCCGACGCGCCGACCCGGCAACCCGGAGACGGCGACGTGCCCGCCCCACGCGGCGAGACGCCGCCTGCCGGCACAGGCCCCCGGCCCGCGCCGCTGCCACGTGGAATCGGCGGCATCGACGGCGGCCCGCCGCCGAATCGGGCGTCCGCCGAGCCGCCTGCGACCCAGGCCCTGCCGCCCGCCCCGGCACCGAGGACGCCGGAGGACGCGGGCGTCCCCTCAGACCCGGCTCCCGACGCACCGACGGGCCCCGAGGATCCGACGCCACGTCACGAGCCGGCCGATTCGGCCACGGCAGCCGACTCGTCCGGGGCCACGAGCTCGCCCGAGGCAGCAGGCTCACCCGACGCCGTCGACTCGCCCGACGCCGCAGGCTCCGACGTCGATCGCGGTCTGTCGCCGAGCGAGCACGAGTACCCGCTGTCCGACGGCTCGACGTATGACACGAGCCTCGGAGCCGACCAGCTCGACTCGGCGGGCGGATTCGAGAGCGAGCTGGCGGAGCGGCTCGAGGGCACCGGGCTCACCCCGGAGCAGTTCGACGAGCTTCGGCAGCGCCCGGTGGAGAACTACACGGCCGAGGAGGTCGCGGCGATCCGCGATGTGCGCGACGGCGTCGAGGCCCCGGCCGGCGAGGTCGTGCAGCGCGTCCTCACCAGCGAGGTCGCGGCGAACTACCTGCGGAACAACCCGGTGTTCATCCCCGACGGCAGCGGGGGGCGCCTCCAGATCTTCGACCCGACCAAGGCGAACGGCTTCACCACCCGCTACCGCGATGTGGCGGAGCTGCGCGGCCCGGCGGACGTCATCGAGGGACTGCGCCTGGACTACACCGACCTCGGCTACGAGGAGCGCAACGGTCGGCCGCCGTACCTGCCGGACGACGCGAGCATCCCCGTGCTGCGCTTTCCCCTCGATCAACCGGACAATCTGACCATCCCCTACGGCGGCACCACGCCGGAGGGACAGATGATCATGGGCGGCGACGCCCGCCAAGACCCGCCGTTCACCGGCAACGGCTTCCCCGGCAGCGAACACCACGCCATCCCGGAGTTCCAGCTGAGCCCGACCGAGTTCGGCGAGATCGCCGAATTATGGGTCGTGGATCGCGAGGGCGATGAGCGACTGCTCGCCGCGTTCGATCCGGACAGCGGACAGTGGAGCACCACTCCCCACGGCGAAGCCTGGCTGAGCGCGAACGACACGGCGCGCGCCGACCTGCTCGCCGAGCGCGACGCGGCGAGCACGACCCCGACCACGGACGTCGATCCGGCCGACGGCGCCACGCGGCGCCGCGAGACCGCCTCCTCTCCGGACTCGACGTCGCCGGCCGAGCCCGCCGACCGGGCAGGCGATCGAGACGGCCCGCCGGACGGTGCCGACGGCTCCGTCGAGACGCCGTCGCCCGCCCCGGACCCGGCCGCGCTCCTGGCGGCGAGCGCCACCACGCCCGCGGGCCGGGCGTTCTTCCCGGACGAACCGGAGACCAGCAGATCGGCGATGGACGTCGCCCCGGACCCGGACGGGCGCCGAACCTACGATCTGCACGGCGATCGACAGCACGTCTTCATCGGCGACCAGACGCTGACCGCCGCCGAGTTCGCCGACGTCGTCCGCGCCGACCCGGACTGGAACGGCGAAGCCATCCGGCTGCTGTCCTGCGACACGGGCGGTCTCCCGGACGGGTTCGCCGCGCAGCTCGCCAGGGAACTCGGCGTGGAGGTCCTGGCTCCGACCGAGATGGGATGGGTCGGGGCCGACGGGAGCGTCTTCTCCGCCGAGGGCGTCCAGAACGCCGACGGAGACCGGATTCCCACCGACCCGCCCGGCGGCCGGTGGGACACGTTCCACCCGGACGGGACGTCGGCGGAGTTCGGCGAGGGCGGCCCGTATCTGTCCGACGCCCCCGCCGACCCGGCGGCTCCGGAGGATGCGCGGCCGAGGGCGAACACCCGTTCGTCCGACCAGGTCGCCGACTACCTCGCACCGCCCCGCGATCCGGACGTCCCCCCGGTGCCGGTGCTGCTCGCCCCGGGACAACGGTTCGGCGACGTGGTGCCCGACCCCGACCCGAACACGTGGTACCGGGCGGAGATCCAGTTCGAGGACGCCGACGGCGACCTGCGCACCCGGCCCCTCGGCGACTTCTTCGTCGGCAGCGACGAGGCAGGCCCGGCCAGACTCGAATACGTCAGCTCCACGGTGCCCAACGAAGGCCTGGGGACGGACTCGCAGGCGTACTTCCCGCCGGGCGACGCCACCGGGCCGGTGCTCGGGGCCCTCGGACTGGTGCTGGATCCCGGCGTCGTCTACGACGTGATCGACGGCTACGGGCGGCAGCGCTTCCGCACCGACGACCTGGCCGAGCCACCGCGTGCGGTGACGTGGGACGGCGAGACGACACCGAGCGGCGACGCACCGGAGGGAACCGAGCGCTCGACGGACGATACGACGCCGGAGCCGTCGTCGACGCCGGTCACCACACGCACGGAGGAGTGGAACCCGCGCGAGGGCGCCTTCACCGTGGAATGGGCCGACCGAGCGCCGGAAGACCGGCCCGCGAACGCCGAGATCACGCTGCTGCAGCCGGACGGCAGCTGGCACGCCACGATCTACACCGACGGCGCCGGGAACATCAGCCGAGTGCACACCTGGGCGGGGCCGGTCGACGGTCTGTACAACCCGGAACTCGGCAACAAGAGCACCATGCACTTCCACCATGACGAGACCAAGGCGGATCCACACCTGAAGAACCGAGAAGGCGCGCCGATCGGCAACGTCGTATTCGGTGTGATCAAGCCTCCGGAAGCCGGCGAGACACCCGGCGAGCCTCGATGGCTCTTCCACACCGATGAGCGGGGTTACACCTCTGCGGCCAGCGGTAAGCTGGATTTCGACAAGCTGAGCCAGCACGCCCGCTACAAGATAGTCCAGCAGATACTCGGACACGTCGGCACGGACAACGAGTACAAGGGCCTCGGACTCTTCTTCCAAGGCGGCCACATCTTCGGACATGCGGCGGGCGGCATCAACGAGCGCATCGCGCTGATACCTCAATGGCGAAAGCAGAATGCCACCTTCGGTCGATTCCTCACCGCCGACGGCTGGGGCGAGATGGAGAACGACCTCAGGGAGACCCCCGACATCACGGTGGACGCATTCGACTTCTGGGCGGACCGCGCCGACGGCAAGGAGACGCCGACCGTCATCCATATACGTTTTCAGATCACGATGGGCGATCCGCCTGTGACGTCGACTCACCTGAGGAGTTTCCCGAATGTCCCCTCCGCGACCCCCCTCGCTCCCTAGTGAAGACGAACTGCGGAACCGGATCGGCGACCTGCTGCTCGCCGCCGCGCCGCCGGACTGGCAGCGCATCGACCTCAAGGCGCTGATGGCGAGCACCGTGCGAGACGTGAGCCTCACGGTGGTGACGGCCGACGGCGGCAGCCCGCCCGTCGCGCCCACTCCGGAGCTGAGCGAGGACCTCGCCCGGCTCCGGCAGGCCACCGCCGACCCGGAGCAGGGCGCGTGGTTCTCCCTGCGATTCACCGTGGACCCGCCCCGCACGTTCCAGGTGAGCTACAACTACCTCCATGAGCCGCAGTGGGTGCCGCCGGTGGAGCCCGCGGTGTTCGTGGCCGACCTGCTGGCGTTCCCCCGTGCGGCACGACACGTGCCCCGCTGGCTGGCGGACCGGCTCGCGCAGGCGACGCGAGGAGACGCCCCCGACCCCGCCGCCTGAGTCGCCACGGACGCAGGCTCCCCTCCGAAGAGAAGGTCTCGTTGATGACGACCCCGTCCGCCCCGCTGAGCCCGCAGGAAGAGAACGCGCTGCTCGAGGAGATCGTCTCGGTCGTCCGACACGAGGCCCCCACCGCTTGGCGCGAGCTCTACCTCCAGTACTGCGCCGTCGGCGCACACGTCGAGACCATCAGCACGATCAAGGACACGGCGGGCAACGCCCGACACTGGTCCCTCCCGCCGTCGATCCCCGAGCTGCTTGACCGACTCCGGGCCGGGATGTACCGCCCGGAACTCGGCACCTGGACGACCTTCGCCAGCCTGATCACCCATCCCGGCACCTACTCCGTCAGCTATGACCGCGAACGCGAGCCGGACTGGCTCGAGTATCCCGCGCAGGCGGACTTCCACGCCGAACTCGCTCGCCACCCGCGCCCGGCCGACGCCGTGCCCGACTGGCTGCGCCGTGGGGCGAGCGTGGAGCAGCCGGAACTGCCGACGGTCACCAAGGCCAGGCTCTTCGACGGGATGGGACCGGATCGCAAGCCCGTCGTCACTCGACCACCGGTGCCCGCCGAGGAGGTTCCCGCCGTCCTGGAGTACCTGCGCACGGCACCGGTGATCCAGGTGGTCGAGACCGGCGGCTTCCGTGACCTGCTCGCGGCGGACCGGAAGGTGATACCCCGGACCGTCGCCCGGACCGACGGTGCCTGGGTCTGGCTCTCCTCCGTCCCCTATTACCTGGAGAAGTACGGCGTCGCCCCCGACCCCGGCCTGCTGGCGCACATCCGCGCCAACCGATTCCGGGTCCCGAACGCGGTGCCCGAGACCGGCCTCCGCGTCGCCTATGCCGTGATCACCGAGGAACGGATTCGGCGGCACCGCCTGCCCACCTCTCCGGAGATCCGGGCCTACCTCGCGGACGTCGCCACCCGTGCCGCCGCCACGGCACCCGAGTCCCAGTCCGAGCACGGGACCGGGCCCAGAGGCTTCTCTCGGGCACGTGTGTTCGACGGTCAGACCGACGACGGCGCCCCGGTCGTGGATCGCGAGCCGCTGACCGCCGAGGAGAAGGACCGGGTGCTCACCTACCTCGTCGCCGGAGAGCTCGTCCTCTCCGGGCGAGGCAGGGTCGCCGATCAGCTCGACCCCGAGCATCCACGCCGGGTCCCGGTCGCCTGGCTCACCGACGGCACCTGGCTCTGGCAGCCCGCGGTCCGGTACTACCTGGAGAAGCACGGCGTCGCACCCGATGCCTCGTTCCTCGCCCACATTCGAGCCAACGAGTATCGGATGCCCGCCGTCGCCCCGGAGACCGTGCGCGCCGCGGCTCGCGCGGTGACGCCCGCCGCGGCACCCGAGACGCCGGCTCCCGATCGAGTCGACGGGGGCGGCACGGTGCCGGGTTGACGGACGGCGTGGACCCGGGCCCGCCCACGTCGTATGTCGGGCCCGGCAATCGGGCGGCCCAAGCGAGCCGGCGGCCCGGCGGCCCGGCCCGGCGACCCATCGACCCGGCGGACGGCGACCCAACCCGACACCCGAGTGACCCGACAACCCCAGTGCCCCGAGTGACCCGGCAACCCTGTGACCCGTCGACCCGGGCGATCGGGGATCGGCGGCCGTGTTGTCGGGTGTCGTGCTGTCGGCGATCGGGCCGGATCGAGAATCGGAGTGTCGGTACGCTCCGAACCCGCTGAGGATCGGGTTCGGCCGCCGGGCGAAGTCGAACCACGCCAGATCGAACCGCACCGGGTCACACCGCGCCGTCAGACTCCGGCCGGTCGGCTCGGATCGCGTTCGAGACGGCCGGCCGGCCGCGAGGAACGCGGCTCGCCTCGATCGCTCGTGTCGACGCCGAGCCGAGCACCGCCCGTCGAGCGGCGGCTCGACGTCGCCCGAGGCCATCCCGACCTGCTCACCCGACGGAAGCCCGAGGCGCCCTGCCGCAGGGGCCGCCTCCGGGCGGAGACGGCCCGAAACCCGGTTGGTCGGCGTCCGACCACCTGTTATGGTCCCCGCCATGTGTTGCTTCCACGCACTCACTCGGCTGCGCACGGCCTGACGGCGGTGCGCGCACCCCACGCCTGAGTCGGATGTCCGCCAGGCGCGGTGCCGCCTTCTCCTTTCTGTACGGGCCGTCTCCGGCCCGTTGTCAGGGCTTCCCGCCGTCTCGCCGCGTCGTCAGTCCTTGCGCGCGACCGATCAGCTCAGCATCGGTGTGTCGCGCGACGTCGCCACCGAATCGGGAACCCATGTCGAAGCACGATTCTCGTCATCTCCACCTGCCCGGCCGCCATGAACTCGGGCAGAACCACCTCGTCGACGATCGGATCATCGCCCGCGTCGCCGACCTCGTCCGCGCCGAGCCGCCCGGCCCGGTACTCGAGTACGGCGCGGGCGACGGCGCGTTGACCGAGGTTCTCGTCACGCTCGGACGCTCCGTCACCGCCGTCGAGATCGATCCGCGCCGGGTCCGGACGCTGCGGACGAGATTCGGCGACCGCGCCGACGTGGTCCACGCCGACCTGCTGACCCACCGGCCGGCCGGCACCGGCCATCACATCGTCTCCAACGTTCCGTTCCACCTCACCACGCCGCTGCTGCGCAGGCTGCTGGACGCCGGCGACTGGCGGACGGCGACCCTGTTGGTGCAGTGGGAGGTGGCGCGGAAACGCGCCGGGATCGGCGGCACCACGATGCTCACGGCGCTGTGGTGGCCCTGGTACGAGTTCAGCCTCGCCGGGCGGGTGCCCGCCGCCGCGTTCCGGCCCCGGCCCGCCGTCGACGGCGGGCTGCTCGTCATGCGGCGGCGGGCGAAGCCGCTGGTGTCGGAGTCGGAACGGGACGACTACCAGCGGCTGGTGCGCGCCGTGTTCACCGGCCGGGGCACGGGCCTGCGCGGCATCCTGACTCGACTGGGCGAGGCTCGCCGAGTGGCGAGGTGGCTCCGAGAAGAGGGGCTGAGCGGCGGTGAGCTGCCTCGCAGGCTGACCGCGCACCAGTGGGTCCGACTGTTCCGGACGGTCGGCGGTCCGGGTCCCGCCCCGCAGCGCGGCGGCCCGGACCGTCGTGGGCGCCGCGAGGAGCCCCCGGCTCGCCTGCCGCATCACGGCGGGCGAACCTCGTAGCGCCATCGCCCCCGCGGCGCCGGTCACAGCCCGGCGCCGCGCCGTGGCGTGCACCAGATGCCCGGCGTCGGGGACGATCTCCAGCCTGCCCCACGGCAGCAGCTCGACGAGTCGTTCGGCCGTCTCCGGCGGGGAGAGCTCGTCCTGTTCGCCGATGACGATCAGCGTCGGCAGCCCGGCGTCACGCAGCAGGGCGGTGGAGTCCGGTCGAGCGGCCATCGCCCGCTGCGCCCAGGCGATGCCCGCGGCGGGCTGAGCGTCGATCAGGTCGCGCAACCGGTCGACGACCGCCGGGCGCGTCGCATGCGTCGCGGCCCCCACGAGCTTCGGCAGCATCTCGGCGGCGAGCCAGTCGGCGCTCCCCTCGGCCTCGGCGCGGGTCACCGCGTCGACCGGGCCCGCCTCGCCCCCCTCCCGATCGACCCCCGACTTCGTATCGACCAGCACGCATGGTGTGGTGCCGGGACCGATCGGCGGACCCACGTCGTCGGGCGTCGGTCATGCGGACGGACGAACGGACGGGCACACAGGCACACAGGCACACAGGCACACAGGCACACAGGCACACGGGCACACGGGCACACGGGCGATCGTCGCCGGAGGCCGCCGGGTCGAGCGGCACCCGGTCGGCCGTCCACGGGTCACCGGGGGTCGGCCATCGCCGCGCCGATCACCGCCGGACCGCAGGCAGCCACCGCCCAGCCGACCACAGCCAGATCGCCGAACCGGCCACGATCCAACCGACCACCGCCAGACCGCGGTCAGCCACCACGCGGCCGGCCCCAGCCGCCGAGCCGAGCGTCGCCCAGTCGACCACCACCGGGCCGCCCAGTCGACCACCATCGGGCGGCCGCCGCGGCCACCGCCCGCCTGTCCTGCTCACGGGCGGCGCCGTGGTTCGCCCGCGACCTGGCCCGCGACGACCGAGTGGCGGGCCCGCAGCTCACTCATGAGGCCCGACCAGGATTCGGGACGCCGATACTCCAGTTCGCGGGCGGCGGCCGCCTTCGCCGGGTCCGCCGCGCAGTGATCGGCCCCCCACTGCCCGATGGTCGCCAGCACCGGCACGAGGTCCACGCCCTTCTCGGTGAGGCTGTAGACGGTCTTCTGCTTGTGTGTCGCCACGCCCTCCCTGGTCAGGACGCCCGCAGCCACCAGCCGGTCGAGACGATCCGCCAGGATGCTGCTGGTGATGTTCTCCTCCGACTCCCGCAGGAGTTCGCGGAAGTGTCGCCGATCGGTGAAGATCACGTCCCGGAGGATCAACAGAGTCCACCGGTCCCCGAACAACTCGATCGCGAGATTGATGGGGCAGCTCGATCGATCGTGCACCGCCATGTCGTTCCCTCCCTGGTGAACGCCGCTCCGAAGACCGCGCCGGCCTGCCCGGCACGTCGGTGATCAGCCGCGTCCGTGATCAGCCGAGCGCGGCGGTGTGCTCTCGGACCTCGCCGTCGATCAGGTCCGCGGTCGTGTCCGGGGCCGAGAGCATCGGCCAGTGTCCACTGGCGATATGCCTGCGCCGCCAGGCCGTCGCGTCGCGAGCGGCAGCCGGTGCGTGCCGCCAGGCGTCGTCGGGACCCGCCGTCGACAGTGCGACATACGTCGTGGGCCGGGTGCCGACGGGGACGGCCAGCTCGGCCCGATCCGTGATCGTGTGTCCGGGATGCGGGGTGAATCCGCCGGCCAACAGATCACGATCCGCGGGCGTCAGGTCCGTCTCGTGGTCGAGCATGGGCCGGGTCGGCGGCAGCCACAGTCCGCCCGCGCGGACGATGTCCGCCCGCTCCGCGTCTCGCTCTTCGGGGGTCGACCCCCAGCCGTCGAGCAGGGACCGTCCGTCCACGGGCAGGAAGCCTCCGAAGTGGACGAGTCCGGCGACCTTGCCGCCGACGCGGTCCGCCACCTGGGCCGTCACCATCGCCGAATAGGAGTGCGAGACGAGGACGACGGGCACGCGGTGACCGTCGACGACGTCTCGCAGCTGCCGCACGTGATCGGCGAGCCGAACGGCGGCGATCTCACTCTTCGGCACGCCGGCCTCAAGCCCACGCAACGTCAGCGTCTCGGCGTCGATGCCACGCTCGACGAGTCTGTTCACGGTCGGCTCCCAGATCCACGCGCCCATCCAGGCACCCGGAATCAGGATCACCTTCGCCCCGACAGTGCTCATCCCCACCCCAAACCAGTCTGTTTTTCAGATCGGTTTCACAGTACCCCATCCGATAGCAAAACACGACCGGTTGCACTCCTGGACCAGATGGCGGCGACGGACTCCCGTGTGTTCGCAGCAGGGGACGGTCGACCGATCGTCGACGGCACCACCACGGCGAAGACACCGAGCACGGCTCGCGACCAGGGCGTGGCCGGGGAGACCAGACCCACGCCAGGAGGCCGCCGCCGGCCCCAGATTGCGCGCCTGATCGTCAGTGCCTCCCGACACGCCGCCCAGGACAGTCCGTCGCAGCCCTCGCCGCCCCTGTCCCGGGTCCGCGCCTGATGGGCCCGCCCCTGATCGGACATGGCGAACGCGGCCCCGCCCAGGCGACGCGGACCGCACGCCATGACTCCCGACGACTCAGGCGGCGTCGTTGGCGTAGACGTCACGGTGGGACGCGTCACGGCCGCGGAGGAGGTCCGAACCCGTTCCGTCGAATCACTCGGCCCCCAGCTCACTCGGCAGCTCGCCTCCGTCGAGCAGCACCCGGGGGGCAGCGCCCAAGACTGGAAGCGCCCCGGCCGGCGGCACAGCCGTTCCTGCGGCATGGGTCACCTTGACTCGCCTGCGCGATTCACACGTTGTCCGACCCGGCGAGCCGACGAGGAACGGCCAGGTCGTCCGATGTCATCGCGACGACACCGTTGACGCGGTACTCGGGGACGAACCTGACCTCCGGGCGCAGGAGTCGCCGGGCGGGCTCGATCACCGCGTCGAAGCCCCCGGGCAGGGAGGCCCCGCCCGGCTGGGACCGGCCGATGGTCGTCACTGCCGATGCGCAGCCGATCACCGTGAACCCGCGAGTACAAGCGGTGCTCGGGCCGGCGCACGAGCGGCGCGCCGTTCCACGTCGAGACAGGCGTCATAGACGTAGGAGGCGGAACAGCGGCAGTTCGACACCCACGAGCGCGGCACCGACACTCCCCCAGCTCCCGCGGGCCGGGACGACGTCATCCGCGAGGAGCCGATCTGCCGACGCCGTGATCACGGCAGGCCCCGGCCGTGCTCCTCGATCCCGCCGACCTGCCGTCCCGACAGGAACCGCGCGCCGCGCTCACTCACCCGCGACCGGAGCACGCGGGTCGGCTCCGGAGCGTCAGCCCACCGCCATCGAGGAGGCAGCTCGCCGCGACCACCTGTGAGGAGGCGTCGACGAACGTGGCCACCGTGTCCGGCAGGCGGCCACCGTCCGCAGCTCCGCACGCGGCCCCGATGCGCGCGCAAGAGCGTGGACTGGATGGAACGTCACCAGGTTCCGGGCCGGCCCTCGGGGCGGTTGCCGGGCTTGCAGCGCCTGCCGTCGCGCGGCCCGCCGGGCTCGCGATCCACCCCGGTGCTCCCGCTGCTGCTCTACGCCCCTTCCTCGGCATCCCGTTCGGCAAGCTCGGCCGAGCGTTCCGCGATTGGCGGTTACTCGCCACGGTCCTCGTGGTCGACCGTCCTGGTGCCCGCTGTCGTGTGGCTGCTGTCGTGGACAGTCGCCCACGATCAGGTGCTTCTCGTCGGGGTGCTCTTCGCGCTGCCGGCACGCTGCATCGACTACGCGATCCTCTTCGCCGGGCTCGTGGGCGGCGACGCGGAGAAGCTCTTGGCGGCTCCCCCACTGCCGATGTTCGCCCAGACGCTCCTGCTGCCGCTGTACCTCTGGCTGTTCGTCGGAGCGGAGTTCGTCCGCCCGGTCGAGTTCGCGCCGTTCACCGAAGCGTTCGCCCTGACGATCATCGCGCCACTCGTCGCTGCCGCCCTCACCCGGCTCGCGGCTGCTCGATCCCGAGCCGGACCGAAGGTCGGGCGGACCGTGACAGGAGCGATGGCGCGCTCATGGTCGCGACGCCGGCGTCGTGGTCGCCTCACAGGTCGCCGGCGTGAGCGCAGAACTCGGCGCTGCTCACCGTCCCGGTCAGCTGCGCTCCGATGAGCGCAAGCCTCTTCGCCACGGCGTCGTCCATGCCGGGAATCGACGACCGCGCGAACTCGGCCGGCACCCGGAAGCCCGCCGTGGGCACAGAGGCTGCTTCGGGGGCCGGGGCCTCGTCCTCGTCGTTCGGCGAGTCGTCATCTACGCCAGGCTCCTGCTCAGGGGTCGTCACCGCGGTCTTCATCGTCTCTCGTCCACGGCCTGCGACCGTTCCGCCGGCCTCGCGCCTGCGGAGAAAGCCGCTCCTCGCCATTCTCCACACGTCGGGGTAGGAGCGAGAGAGGCGCAGGTAGTCTTCCCGCTGGTCTCGGCCGTCGTCGCGGTCGGGCTTCGTGCACTCGACGACCAGGTAGAGGGCGTCGTCGCGGTGGTGCTCCCCCGCGAAGACCGCGATGTCGACCGGGTAGCTCCCGGCCCTGGCCCGGTCGGACGGGCGCGCCGTCACATGCCACCGCGGACGGGTCTGGATGTGGCTCTTCGGATAGCCATAGTCCTCGACGAGCCGCTTGGAGAACGGCTGTACCGCACGCACCTCCGCCTGCTTCCCAGCCCGACTCCTGCCGGAGATGTCGTCGATCAGGCGGCCATCGGGAGCCTCTGCATCACTAGGCGGGACCTCGGAGTCTCACAGCGCTCGCTTCTTCCCGCTTCCAGACCGCCCTCCGTGCCGGAACTCGACCACATCGCCACACGTGGAGACGTTCGGCCGCTCGCGCGGCGCGTCCTTCGACATGGTCCTGGCCGGACTGGCAAGGCGGGGATCGCCACCCTCCTGCAGGCGTCTCCCTGCTCACGGTCAGAACTACCACCCGCGGCGGGTCACATGATGATGATGCGCCGTCCACGGGTGTGTCCGGATTGGCTGTCGATATGGGCCTTCGAGGCCTCAGCCAGCGTGTAGGTCTGGGCCACCGGGATTCGTAGTGATCCATCCGCGATAAGGCGAGCAGCCTCGACGAGAGCCGCCTGAACGTCGCCCGCCGTACCCGAGAAGCGGACGCCGAACTTCGGGGCGTCCAGATCCGCCGTTGTGAGCACTCGGTCCGGGGTGCCGGCGAGTTCGACCAGCTGCGGGATGACCCCTGCTCCCGCGAGGTCCAGAGCTGCGTCGACCCGACCGAGGCGGCGCACGCGGTCGGCCCAGCCGTCGTCGTATGTCGTCGCCAGCACGCCGAGGCTGCGCAGATAGTCCTGGTTCGTCCGTCCCGCAATGCCGATCACCGAAATGCCGCGAGAACGAGCGATCTGAACCACCGCGGAACCGACACCTCCGGCGGCACCACTGACCAGGAGCGTCTGACCCGCGTGAACCCGGACCTCGTCGAGGACGCGCAGCGCCGTTTCGACGACGGACGGGTATCCGGCGGCTTCGGCGAAGGTCAGCTCGGCGGGCATCGGATGCCATCGCGTCATGAGAGCTGATTCCGCGTAGGTCTCGATCCCCTCACCGAAGACGGCGTCGCCGACGTCGACGCCCGCGACCCCCTCGCCCACCTCCTCCACCACTCCGGAGGCATCCAGGCCGAGACCGGCAGGCAGCTGCACCGGATGAGCACCGAGCTTCTGACCCTCACGAACCCGCCAGTCGAAGGCATTGACCGCGGTCGCCCGGACCGCGATACGCAGCTGTCCCGAGCCTGGCCGCGGCACCTCGCTGTCGACGAGCTGAAGCACGTCCGGCCCGCCGAAACGCGCGTAGATGATCTTCTTCATACCTACCAGGCTAACACTAACGGTTAGTGTTTCGTATCGGCTATGATCTCACGGTGACTCACGACCCCCGACCAAGCGGTCGCCGCGAGCGGAAGAAGGCAGCGACGCGACGCGGGATCGCCGATGCCGCCCTACGCATGTTCCGCGAACGCGGATATGAGTCCGTGGGGATCCGAGAGATCGCCGCCGAAGCCGATGTCGCCGTCACGACCCTCTTCGCGCACTTCCCATCGAAGGAAGCCCTGGTGTTCGAACAGGCCGCCGGCTTCGAAGCGCGCCTCATCGCTGCAGTCACCGAACGCTCTGAGGGAGCTTCGGTGGTCGGTGCACTGCACGAGGAGATCGGGACACTCGTTCAGCACTGCACGACTGGGGACGCGACAGGGATCTGGAGGATGATCGACCAGAGCCCGGAGCTCTCGACCTATGCGCAGGTCCTCGAACTGCGATATGCGCGCGCGATCGCTGCATCGATCGGCTCGGCTCCGGCCCTCGCCACATCCGAGGTCGCCGCCAACACGATCGCCCGCTTCGCCATGGCTGCCTTCACACTTGCCCGACAGTCCGCGGACCCGCGGGCCACCCTCGACGAATCCTTCCGCATGATCGAAGCCGCTTGGGCCGCTGCCCGACCATCACAGGAGAAGTGACCAGCGGGGACCGCCCCGGCAAGACCCTCGGGTGGAAGACCCCGGCCGAGGTCTTCGCCGAGCAACTACGCTCGATCCGACAACCCGGTGCCGCAACGACTGATCGAAGCCGCCGACTACGTCTCCCTCGTTCACACCGACCTGATCCTCGTACTCGGCGCGACGCCATCCGTCGGATCCGTCGGCGACAGTTGCGGCAACGCCCTCGCTGAGGCCGTGAACGGGCTCTACAAGACCGAACTCATCCGCCGCCAAGGACCTGGCGCACCATCGAGCACATCGCGCTCGCGACCCTGGAATGGGTGTGGTGGTGGAACAGACAGCGCTTACATGCCGACCTCAACCGCACCCCGGCGGAAGGCGAGGCCGCCCACTTCGCTGACCATGAATCACCCCAGCTGACGTCCGTCAGCCTCCGAAACACCGAGGAACCAAGCCCACGGCGATTCCGCTCGTCAGGTTCGGGCGCTCACCGAGACGATCGAGCACGGCCAGATCGCTCGCTGCCTCGTCTCCTCCGACATCCTCTTCGGTTTGATCACCACCTTCCTGCCTGACTCGAAAGGAAGCGGCATCAAACCGGGGACGGTTCAATCCGACGCCGCAACGGGTCCATTCTGGCGGAGGTGGTCGTGGAGTGCGCGTGCTGTTCGGGCGATGAGGATGTCGGCTGCTGGTTGTTGTGCGGCGGTAATGCGGGATTGCGTGAGTGCTGTGATGGCGATGGTTTGGCCGTCGGCGTGTTCGATGACGCCGATCTCGTGGCGGAGGTTGAGCAGCGTTCCGGTCTTCGATGACCAGGTACTGCTGTCGCTGACGAAGTCGGGAGTGAGCCGATGCCGGTGGACGTTGCCGGCCATGAGCGCGCGAACGTGCTGGGAACTGCGCAGGGGAATGAGCGAGGGCGTCCAGAGCGCCTGGAGCAGGTCGGTGAAGCCGGCAGCGGTACCGGTGTTCGCGTGAGACGTGTCGAGTTGCGGGATCGCGTGACCTCCTCCCGGTGTGCCGCTGTGCACGGCGAGACCGTGGGCGAGGTCGATGTGGCCGGTGAGTTGTTCGGCGGGCGTCTGTTGAAGGTCGCGGGTTCGGTGCCGCACCTGTATGCCCAGTATGCCGATCTCACGCATGTGAGCGGTGACGTCGGCGGGCGGGACGAGATCGAACAGGGCGTCGGTCGCCGTGTTGTCGCTGAGGGCGACGCTGAGATAGACGAGGTCCTCGACGGCGAGCGTCGCGGGGTGCCGGAAACTGCTGAGTCCCGGCGGCCCGGTGTATCCCGTGGGGGTCGGGGCGATCGTGACCGTCGCGGCGCGGTCGAGTACACCCGCATCGATGCGGTCGAGGATCGCGACCGCGAGCGGAATCTTCGCCAGGGAAGCGGAGGCGAAGACCGCGTTCTCGTTGAACCCGATCTGGAGTCCACTGGTCAGATCGCGGGCGAGGAACCCGCCGCGGAGGCCGCCTACCGCCAACTCCGACTGGAGGTGTTCATTGAGCGCATCAGTCATGTGGGCTGCCCGTTCAGATACTCGTCGATCCGCTCATGCAGCATGGCCTGTAGCGGTGGTGTCAGCGGCGCGTCATCCGCGCCGGCGGGCGCGTATCCCCGGGTCAGCTGCAACTCGGCGATCGGCCGCCACCGCAGCCCCAGACGCGCCGCCTGAGCTGGGGAGCACAACAGCAGATCGTCCCCGCCGAGGACGTGAGCGGTCGCCTCGGCCAGGCTCTCGGCGATGGCGAGCTGCGTGGGACTGAGCGCGAGCTGGTCGCGAAGACGGCTGAGCTTGTCACGCACGTGCGGCACGTCGTCCTCCGGATCCAGCCAGACGCGCACTACGTCGCTGCTTCCCCGGCGCGGGCGGAGACTTTCGACGAAGACGGTCGGCGGGAGATCCCCGGCTGCCGCCAATCCCAGCGGCACCGACCACGCCGCAGCATCCGGTGGCACGGCCACCAGCGCGATGGTGGCCGGTGTCGTGGTCCCCTGATCAGCCCGGTATGCAGGACGTGCGACACGCACCTCGATGTTCGCTCCAGCGTGCCTGGCCGCGGCCGCGAGTTCGGCAACGTGCCTGCTGGTGCCAAGATCCGGCACCAGCAGCGTGACAGTCTGGTTCAGCGCACGTCGCGCCTGATAGTTGAGCGCATCCGCGGCGCGCACCAGGTTCCGCGCGGGGCGAAGCAGCTCTTTGCCGAAAGTCGTCAGCCGCACCCGGCGGCCGTGACGGTCGATCAGCGCCTGACCGAGGTTCTGCTCGAGAGCGGCGACCCGCCGGCTGACCACCGGTTGCGGCACGCCGATCGCGGCGGCACCGACCGTGAAGCTGTTCTGCTCACTCACGCTGACGAAAGCTCGCGCCGCAGCCACCATATCCACCACCGCAGCATGCCATATTCGCATGGAAACCAACGGAAGTGTCTTTGTTCGCATGACGCTCGGTAGGTCAGAGTCGAGTACGTCGATCGATACCGTCTGTTGGAGGCCTCCCATGACTCGTTCCCGTTCTCGTCTCGTGTCGCTGCTCGCTCTGTCCGCAGCCGCGGCGCTCGCCATCACCGGCTGCGCGCCCGCATCCCAGCCGGCGCAGAGCGAGGCCGCGGCTGCGGTGGCCGCGCAGGAGGCGCTGGAGAGCCTGGAAGCAGAGTTCGACGCCCGGCTCGGCGTGTATGCGATCGACACCGGCACGGGCGAGGAGGTGGAGTACCGCGCGGATGAGCGATTCGCGTTCGCGTCTACGTACAAGGTTCTTGCCGCTGCCGCGGTGCTCGAGCAGAACACCCTCGCCGAGCTCGATGAACTGGTCGCCTACGACGAGTCGGACCTGGTCACCTACTCGCCGGTCACCGAAGGATCCGTGGGCACCGGGATGACGCTGCGGCAGCTCGCCGAAGCCGCGGTGCAGTACAGCGACAACACCGCAGGCAACCTGCTGTTCGACGAACTCGGTGGCCCGGCGGGTTTCGCTGCCGCCCTGGCCCGTGTCGGTGACCAGGTGACCGTTGCGGAGCGTGAGGAGCCGGATCTCAACGACTACGTGCCCGGCGACGACAGTGACACCAGCACGCCCGAGGCGCTGGCGACCACGCTGTCCTCGTACGCACTCGGCGACACCTTGAGCCCGGACAAGCGGGAGCTGGTCACGCAGTGGCTGATCGGAAACACCACCGGGGATGACCTCATCCGCGCCGGGGTGCCCGCGGACTGGGTGGTCGGTGACAAGACCGGCGCGGCCGCGTACGGCACCCGCAACGACATCGCCGTCGTGTGGCGTCCCGATGGCGACCCGATCGTGATCGCCATCCTCTCCGACAAGGCCGACCCCGAAGCCCAATACGATGACTCCCTCATCGCCGAGGCCACCAGCGTCACCATCGACGCCCTGACCGAGTAACCCGCGCGTCCCGGGCTGTCGGGTCCGCGGGCACACACGAGCACCACGTCGACGGCGACCGTGTGTGCCTGCGGACCGGACCAGATGCAAGTCGGAACTCCGCGATTCTCTCGCTACCCAGCACTCCGAGAACACAGCCTTCGAAGCGGATCGCTCGGACACCGCTCCCATGGATCGCTCCATCGAGTCGCTCGACCGTCGAGAGCTTGATTCTCTCCAGGTATGACGGCACGAGTTCGCTCACCGGCGGCATAGGGCACTGACCTCATTCGCGCCGCCCGAGCGATCGTGGAAACCTTTGTCGAACTCGGCGGCGGGCCTGTCGATCTCGTGGAACCGAGCCGGATCCACAGCCTCCGCGACGCGACTCCCAAGGGACGCCCATCCCTATGTCCAACGCGTTCCGGACCGGGGACTCGCGGGCTGCCGGCACCACACCTGATCATTCTTGCGGGTGGTCGTGAAGGAAAGGACCCCCGGAAGCACCGATCCCTCCCCGCGGCGGGCAGCGCCTATGCCTCGAACTGAAACGCTACGCACCTGAAAAGTCAGAACAGGACTGAACGGCCCTGACGCAGCCTCGCGCGTCTGCACGGCTCAGTCGGCAGACCGGACGTCCAACGGGTCGAAGGCATGGGGTCAGGCCATATGCTCGCCATGGTGTGCACCGGCTCCCCTCCAGGGTCGATCACACATTGAAGCGGAACTCCACGACGTCCCCGTCGGCCATCAGGTAGTCCTTGCCCTCCATCCGGACCCGACCCGCCGCCTTGGCCTCGGCCATCGTCCCGGCGGCGGACAGATCGTCGAAGGACACGATCTCCGCCTTGATGAAGCCCCGTTCGAAGTCGGTGTGGATCACGCCCGCCGCCTGCGGCGCCGTCCAGCCCTGGCCGATCGTCCAGGCGCGCGCCTCCTTCGGGCCCGCCGTCAGGTACGTCTGCAGACCCAGAGTGTGGAAGCCCGCCCGCGCCAGCGAGTACAGCCCGGGTTCGGTCTGACCGATGGACTCCAACAGCTCCCTGGTCGACTCCTCGTCCAACTCCAGCAGCTCCGCCTCGACCTTCGCGTCCAGGAACACCGCGTCGGCCGGAGCGACCAGCTCACGAAGCTCCTTCTGCCGCGTCTCACTGGTCAACACGGCCTCGTCGGCGTTGAACACGTAGAGGAACGGCTTCGCGGTCAACAGGCTCAGTTCACGCAGCTCGGCCAGGTCGATCTCTGCCTTGGCGGAGAACAGCGTCCGACCCGCGTCGAGGATGTCCTTCGCCGCCTGCGTGACCTGGAGGGCGGCCCGCCGGTCCTTGTGAGTCCGGGCCTCCTTCTCCAGACGGGGCAGCGCCTTCTCGACCGTCTGCAGGTCGGCCAGGATCAGTTCCGTGTTGATGGTCTCGATGTCGTCAGCCGGGTCCACACGGCCTTCGACATGAACCACGTCCGGGTCGTCGAAGACACGGATGACCTGACAGATCGCGTTCGCCTCGCGGATGTTGGCGAGGAACTGGTTGCCCATCCCCGCACCCTCGGAGGCGCCCTTGACGATGCCCGCGATGTCGACGAAGGAGACGACCGCCGGGACCGTGCGCTGCGACGAGAAGATCTCCGCGAGTCGATCAAGCCTCGGGTCCGGAAGCGGCACCACGCCGACGTTGGGTTCGATGGTGGCGAACGGGTAGTTCGCGGCCAACACCTCATTCTGCGTCAGCGCGTTGAACAGGGTGGACTTGCCGACGTTGGGCAGACCGACGATGCCAAGGGTGAGACTCACGACAAGCGAGTGTAGAGGCGCCCCGGAAGTGCTCCTCGTCACCAGGGCATTCCAGGCCGCCGACCGCGCATCGGCCGGAGCGAGCGCGTGCCGGCCACCGGCGGCGGCCGTGGTCGCCGGCGGCGGCCGTAGTCCCCGGCGGCTGCCGTGGTCGCCGGCGGCGGCCGTGGTCCCCAGCGGCCGCCGTAGTCACCAGCGGCCGCCGTAGTCACCACCGGCGGCCGTAGTCACCACCGGCGGCCGTAGTCACCACCGGCGGCCGTAGTCACCACCGGCGGCCGTAGTCACCACCGGCGGCCGTAGTCACCACCGGCGGCCGTAGTCACCACCGGCGGCCGTAGTCACCACCGGCGGCCGTAGTCACCACCGGCGGCCGTAGTCACCACCGGCGGCCGTGGTCACCAGTCGCGGTCGCAGCCACCGGCGACCGGAGGGATGCCGGTCAGCAGCGTCGGACCGCCCAGTCCGATGACCAGAACGCACACCGACCACCCGTCGCGCCCTCCGCGGCCCCAACCCGGTCGACCACCCGTTCACGGCCCGGCCGACACCGCTCAACAGCTTCGCCCCACTCGCTCGACCCGAGGGGTCGGCAAGTTCACCCCGCCTCACGACCCGAGACAGGCCGGGGCCGGCAGGTTCGTCCCCACACCGGCTCGTCGGCATGTCGTGTCGAGCGCCACCGTGGCGTCATGACCTGCGGGAGTGCCGAGCGATCAGCGGCCACGGCACTGTCGCGACCGAGATGGAGCGCCGCGCGGAGTCCCGGCCGACGGGTCGGACTCGCTACGCATCGGCCGTGCCTGGTGTCACCGACGGCGGGCGAAGACCCCGGACCCGTCGTCCGAGTGAAGACCTCCTGCCGCTTCTCCACGGCCGTGTGTCATCACACCGGTCGTGCAGAACACCAGCCTGCCGGTCCTGCCGACCACCAGACCTGCCGGACCCGGTCATGCCGACCACCGGTCCTACCGACCACCGGACCTGCCGACCACCAACCTGTCGATCAGCAGCCTGTCGATCAGCAGCCTGCCGGTCACCGGTCCTGATCGAAGAGACGACGGTCTCGGCGGCCAAGCCCTCGAGCCAAGAGCAGCAACAAGACCATGCCGCCCACCGCCAGCGGAACGGAGAGCGTGGCGCCGGCGACGTCATGCCGCGTCGTCGGCACCGGCGGCCATACATCACCCGAGGTCCGCAGCACCTCGATCTGACCGCCGACCGTCACGGCGCTCTCCGCCGTGATCAAGTAGAAGCCTTCGCCTTCTCCGCAGACCACCCAGTTCCGGACGGCGGGCTCACCGGTCGGCGTGCCGCCGATCGCAGGGTCCTGCACCTCGACGGTGCAGGACTCGGAGCTCCCCGACACCTCGGTACCGAGTCGGGCGCCGTCGACGGTCAGCACCACCAGCGTCCACGCCGCCCAGATCAACGCGATCGGACCCAGCGGCCACCGCCTGCCCCCGCCGGCCAGCAGGACGCCCACGGCGAAGGCAAGCACTCCGCCCATGCCGAAGGGGGTGAATGCGGTCTCCACCGCGATCGGCCCGGACGACGCGGCACCCCATGCCGTCACCATCCCGATCACCATCGCGATGAGTCCACCCAACGCGAGCAGCGTTCCGGCTCCCCGCCTGGGCTGCCCCAGAGCGGATCGTGCTCCGTCCAGAATGCGACCCCGTCGCCCGCTGCCTGCCGTCGTCACATCGTCACCGTCTTCCCTCGTGTCAGGCGGTCTCCATCTCCAGAGTGGACCCGCTACGGGAACGACGCACCCGCAGCCGAGTCGGGATGCGCTGCCGCAGCTCATCGACGTGAGACACGAGACCCACCACGCGCCCGCCCGCCCGGAGATCGTCGAGCGTGTCCATCACGAGGTCCAAGGTCTCCGGATCGAGGCTTCCGAAGCCCTCATCGACGAACAACGTGTCGAGCAGTGCACCCCCCGTCTCCGCCGCGACGACATCGGCCAGGCCTAGCGCGAGCGCCAAGGAGGCGAGGAAGGACTCGCCCCCGGAGAGGGTCTTCGCCGATCTCGCCCGTCCCGAATAGTCGTCGACGACGTCTAACCCGAGACCGCCTCGCTTTCCTCGGGCGCCTGCGGCGTCCGAATGCACGAAGGAGTAGCGGCCCTGGCTCATCCGTTGCAGTCTTCGGCTGGCCGTCACCGCCACCTCCTCCAATCGCGCGGCGAGCACGTAGGAGCGCAACGACATCTTCCTGCTGTTCTGTCCCTTCCCGTTCACGACGTCGGTGAGCGCCGCGAGGGTCGCGAAGTCCGCCTCCACCGGCGCGATCTCGCGGGCGGCGCGAGCCCACCGCGCGGTCAGCGCAGCCAGTTCTTCATCGGTCGCCTCGGCGGCGCGTAGGCGGGCGACGGCCTCCTCCGCGGCCCGCCGCGCGGCCTCCGCCTCCGCCGTCAGCGCCGCGACATCCGGCGCCTCGGAGTTCTCCATCTCGATGATCAATGGATCGGCCAGCTCGGCCCGCAGCGCCGCCTCCTGCCGTTCTGCGTTCCGCAGGGCCTCGTCGAGTCGGTTCAAGACCGCCTCGTCGCGCGCCGCCGCCATGGCCTCGGCGATCCCGCCGAATCCGGCGGCTGCGACCGCCGTGTCCAGGCGGACTCGCCGATCGAGCAGCCGTTCCTCCGCCCCGGTGACGGCGGCGGTGCGCTCGGCCAGTTCGTCGACGGCCTCGGCGATCGACAACAGTGCCCGACGACGTGCCGCGACGTCGGGGAACCCGTCCGAGGCAGCCGACAACCGCCTCTCCCGCTCCGCGATGCGGTGTTCCAGGTGTTCGACCGTACTGCGAGCGGTGGCAAGCTCGCCTTCGACGGCCAGTCGATCACGATGCAGCTCCGCGGACTCCTGTTCCAGCCGACGAAGGAGATCCGCTCGCTCGGCCTCCCGTGCGGCCAGGCCCTCGGCGGTGGACAGCTCCGCCGCGGCGCTGTCCAACGCCGCCGCCAGCTCGGCCTCGTCGCGACCGGCGAGTTGGTCGTGTAGCGCGTCGCGGGCGAGCTGCGCCGTCTGAGCCTCAGCGGCCGCGGTCTCCCGAGCCAGTGCGGTTCGATGCTCCGCGTCGACGGCCGTCTGCTCCTCCGCCTCGGTGACCGGGGACGTGTAGACGGCAGGAGCAGGATGATCACGAGAGCCGCAGACCGTGCACGGCCTGTCGGGCACCAGCGCCCCCGCCAGTTCGGCCGCCATCCCGGCGAGTCGCCGACCCCGGAGATCGAGCAGCCGCTCCCGCGCGGACTGGTGGGCGTCGACGGCGTCCTGTCTGGCCTGTCGCGCGTCTGCCAGCCGTCTCTCGGCCTCGGGGAGCTCCCGTGCCGCGGCGCACAGCCGTGTCAGCTCGTCATGCCGGGTCCGGAGGCCTCCCAGGGCGGCCGAGGCTGCTACGGACGCGTCCAGTGCATGCCGTGCATGGTGTGCTTCGACAGGCAGCGTTTCGCCGCGTCGCTCGAGTTCGGCGAGCACCTTCTCGGCCTGTTCTCGGTCCGAGGCGACTTCCGCCAGCCGCTGTCGGTCCGGTTCCTGATGTTCGGCCTCCTCCACGAGGCCTGCCAGCGCGCCCGCCTCCTCTCGGCGCGCGGCCGCGTAGGCGCGAAGATTCGTGGTCGCATCGCGCCCCCCGGAGCGTTCGCCGACGGTGTCGACGTCCGCACCAGGCCGGCTCGTACCCGGCGACGCGGCCGAGGTCGCGTCGGCGAGCCCGACGGCGTCCAGAAGTGTCCGAAGAGAGGTGTCGTCTCCGGCGATGGCGCACGCCTCGTCCAGCGCGGCGGCGACGTGCCGACGCCGCACGTGGAGATCGTTCTCGGCCCGCGACCGTTCTCGCTCCTCGGCGGCCACCGGAGCGGCTCGGCGTGCGTCGGCAAGCTCCGTTGCCCAGCCGGCTCGCTCGTCCTGTCGCGCGTCGAGCTCATCGAGCCGGCGGAGCAGCTCGCGGCGGCGGCCGGCTGCCGCCGCACGGCGTTCTCCGTCGACCGCCGCGCTGTCCGCGTCGCGTCGTCGACGCGCGGCGAGATGTTCCGCCTCGGCCGCGTCGGTCCGCTCGTCGGCGGCACGCGCTCGCAGCGTGTCCACCCATGCGGCGACGGGCTGCTCGTCCGGCGGCGGCTCCGTTCCCATCGCCTGTGCGATTCGGGTGACCAGCTGTTCGACGCCCCGGCGTGCTGCCTGCACCTCCTGGTGTCGTGCCGTACGCCGGTCGCGGAACCACCGTTCGGTCTCGGCGAATCGGGCGGTGCCGAAGAGCTGTTCGAGCAGCTTCTCGCGATCCTCCGTCTCCGCTCGCAGAAACTGCGCGAACTCCCCCTGTGGGAGTAGGACGACCTGGAAGAACTGCGTGTGGGTCATCCCGAGCAGCCTGCTGACCGTCCTGGCCACCTCGTCGATGCGACTGAACCCGTCCGGCGGATATCCGTCCGGCACGTCACCGATCCAGCCGAGTGACGCCTTGGCCTGCACCGTGGTGGTGCCCACGCCGCGCTTCTTCGCGCGCTGGAACTCCGGGCTCCGCACGATCCGAAGGCGATGTCCCTGGATGGTCAGTTCCACTTCCACTCGGGTGGCGACGGAGTCCGCGGCGTGGTCGCACCGCAGCCTGCGCACCTCGCCCCGCGCGCCGGGTACCTGACCGAACAGTGCGTAGGCGACGCCGTCGAGCAGCGTGGTCTTTCCCGCCCCCGTCTCGCCGTGCAGCAGGAAGAGTCCGTCGGCGCTCAACTCGTCGAAGTCGACCCGCACCGTGCCCCGATACGGGCCGAACGCCGTCATCACCAGGCGATGAAGCCTCATGACCGCACCTTCTCTCCGCCGATCGAGTGGAATGCCTCATCGAGCAGGCGAAGCTCGGTGTCGTCCGGCTCGCTGCCTCGGCAGTCGGCGATGAACGACGCGGCGAGGTCACGATCGTTCTTGCCCCGGACCGCCTCGGAATAGTGCAGCCCGGCGTTCGCCAGCCCGCCTGCCGGCTGCCAGTCCAGGTGTACCGCATGGGGGAAGCGGTCCTGAAGGCGCCGCATGGGGTCGAGCGGACGGACGGCGTCGGTCAGGGTGATCGACAGGTAGCAGTCCGCCGACGATTCGTGTTCCGGAGCGGTCAGCAGGTCGTCGAGTGTGCCTGTCAGCACCGCGAGCCCGCGTGGGACGGGCAGTACGTGTCTGCGCACCGCCGCGAGCCCGTCGGCATCGAGATCGACGAGCCACACCGACTTCTGGTGTGCCCGCTCGGAGAACGAGTACGCCAGCGGACTACCCGAGTACCGCAGCTCCGGCCGCAGGGTCTGCGGGCCGTGCAGGTGACCGAGCGCGACGTAGTCGATGCCCTCGAAGACGGTCGCGGGGACCTGTTCCACTCCCCCGACCGTGATCCTGCGCTCCGACTCGCTGCCCTGGCCCCCGGTGACGAAGGCGTGCGCCAGCACCACGGAGCGTGTCCGGCCGCCTCGGCCCGAGAGGTCGGCGGTGATTCGACGCATCGCCTCCGTGAGGACGCCGATGTGGCCGGACGCGACGCGATGGCCGTCGCGCGCCATGCTCTGCCGAGCGGTCTCCGGGTCGAGATAGGGGATCCCGTAGAACGCGACCGGCCCGTGCTCGTCGTCGAGCATGACGGGCTCGTCCAGCGCGGAGACGCGGGTACGCAGGTGTAGTCCGCCGACCGCGGCGAAGTCCGCATAGGCCCCGAGCCTCGGCGCCGAGTCGTGGTTTCCCGAGGTGAGCACGATGGCGGCGCCCGCCTCTCGCAGCGCGGCGAGGATGTGGTGACAGACCCCCACCGCCTCGCCCGACGGAACGGCACGGTCGTAGAGATCGCCCGCGATGACGACCACGTCGACTCCCTCCGCTCGCACCACATCCGCCAGTCCTGCCAGTACATCCCGTTGATCACCGAGCAGATCGCGGCCGTGAAACGTGCGGCCGAGATGCCAGTCGGAGGTGTGGAGGATGCGCATGCCGTCACGCTAGAGGCATTGCAGACCGAGATCACGCACAACCCCTGAGATCCACTCGAACGTGTGTTCGAGGGCCTGTAGGCGAGCGTCGACCACCTCGACTGGGCCATGATCGGTCCAGGACGACGTCGTCCACTCGGGACGAGACCGGCAGGAGGTTGGACATGTCCGCAGTAGTGATCAGCACCGCGGCGATCGTGCTCGCGCTGGCTCTCGCGGGTGCGCTGGCCCTGGTGTGGCGCCTCTACACCGACAGCGTGCGGCGCACCGACGCCGCGATGGACCTGGTGGGCGCCGAGCGCGCCAGGTCCGCGGAACACCAGGCCGCATTGCGGCGCTACGAGGTCGCGTTCGCCTCGATCAGCGGGCGAGGCGAACTCGGCGAGCAGATGCTCGTCGAGACCGCCAAGGCCCTGGGCCTGCGCGAAGGGCTGCACTTCACGGTCCAGACCGACTTGGCGGGCGGCGGTTCCGCACGGCCGGACCTCGTCCTCTCGGTCGGCGACGGAAGACGGGTGCCGGTCGACGCCAAGACCAGTCTGGCCGGCTGGGTGGAGGCGGTGGAGACCGACGACGCGCGGGAGCGGGCCGATGCACTGCGCGTCCATGCCCGCAACATCCGCGCCAGAGCCGCGGAACTCGCGGGACGCGAGTACCAGCGCTGGGCCGACGCCGTCTATGGAGCCATCATGTTCGTCCCGTCCGACGCCGCCGTGGTGGCCGCCCTGGACTCCGACCCCCACCTGTTGCGATGGCTGCTCGACCGCCGCGTCTTCCTCTGCGGCCCGACCGGCTTCGGCGTGCTGGCCTCCGCCGCGCTGTTCTCGGCCACCGAACGAGCCCTCGCCGAGGACGTCGAACAGGTCCGACGCCAGGCGGCAGCGGCTCATCGCTCGGCAGGGGCCGCCGTCGACGCGGTGAACCTCTCAAGCACCCATCTCCAGAGATTCCTGTCCGCGCGCAGGCGGGAACTCGATGCCCTGGAGAGCTTTCGGGCCGCTACGGAGCCGTTGCGGGAGGCAGCCGCGAGTCCCACGGAACTGGCCTCGGTGCGACGCGATGAGACGGTCGCCGCCCTGATCCCGGCCGAACGGCGGTCGCCGCCGTCCACACCGCACGAACCGATCGGCTCGAATGGGGACGGCTGATGAATCCGGACTGAACGGCCAAGGACGACATTCACCCGACCTGCCGGGCCGGTGAAGTCCCAGGTCCGACCGAATCCATACGGTGAACAGATTACGGTGGACGCCGTGAGCGCCTCCCGCGACCGTGAACAACTGCTGTCTGCCGACGAAGAGCCGACAGAGATCCCTTGGGCCGAGCGATCGGCGTTTCGTGACTCCCGAGGTATCACCTGGTGGATGGCGATCCTGGTCGCGCTCGGCTCGACCTTGATCGGCACCCTCGCCGACGTGCTGTTCCTCGACGGTCCCCGGCTCGTGTCCCAAGTGATCTACGCCCTGGGCTGTGTACTGGCCGTGGCGTTGGTCCAGCGGCAGAGTCTGTTCGGGCCCATCGTCCAGCCGCCGCTGATCATCGGGGTGTCCTTCCCGCTGATCCTGTGGCTGACCGCCGGTCCGACGGCCGGCGACATGACGAGGATGCTCGTGAGGCTGAGCATGCCGCTGATCAACGCCTTCCCGGTGATGGGAATCACCACCGTGCTCACCGTGGGCATCGGTCTCGCCCGTTACTTCCTACAGCGGGAACCGCTGCGAGATGCGGAGGCCGAGCAGACTCCGACCGGAAAGAAGACCACGGACGCGGGCAGGCGCCCCGCCCGAGAGGCTGGTCGACGCGCGGACCGCTCGGAGACGTCGAGTCGAGCCGGGGCGGCGGGCTCCGCCTCGTCGAAGGCCAGGGCCGAGGGCAAGGGCAGGTCGGCTTCGGAGGCTCGGTCGGCGGGCCGTTCCGGCGGCGGGGCGAGCACGGCCCCGAAGGGGGCTCGTGCGTCCTCAGACAAGGCAGGGGCGACCCGGCGACCGAATCGGCCTGCCAGGCCGCGGGATGGTGAACCAGAGGAACGGCGTGGTGACGATTCTCGCTCGTCCGCGCCCCGCCGGACGAGCGCGGCGGGCAGGCCGCAGGGCAGTCGTGCGGCTCGCCCGGAGCCGCGGGCAGGCCGGCCCGCCCGCGCGCCCCGGGAATCGGACGAGTTCGACGGGCCGTCGGGCGGGCGCGGCAGGCCGGAGTCTCGGCGACGGCCGCCCCGCCGCCGAGACGATCTAGACGACTGAGCAGAGGGCTCGGGCGCGGCCTCGTCTTGTCGGCCGGTCTGGTCGACCGGGCGGCTTCTTCAGTCGCCCGGCCGCGCCGACGTCCCCGACGACGGCCGCCGGAACCGAGCCGCACCGGCTCGGACGCCTGGAGAACACCGCGTCGTCGGTGCTCCTGAGTCCATCCGACACAGGGCGTCCGGTGCCACAGGCGGCGTGCGGGGGCCGACGGTCCACGCCACGCAGGACATGGTGTCCGCTGGTCTCGGCCTCGGCGAATGGTCCGCCTGACCGATCAGCGGCGAACCGGTCGCTGGATCTCGCTCATCGGTACACCTTCAGCGAGGCGGTTCGGGGAGCCGACATCCGACGGGCCTGCGGCCTCGGCATCGCTGCACACCACGGCGGGACCTCACCGGCGCGACCCGTGGTTTCCGCGCCGAGCCTCACATCGATCGGCGGACGCACCTCTCATCGCGGACTCCTCCGAACCCGGCGGCCTCACCAGTCGACGAACGCGAGCCATCGGCCCGACGCCGATGTCGCAGGACCGCCGGTGCGCATCCGTCCTGCCGGAGTCAGGCCTGCTCAGTGCCTCGGGTGCGCGGATCGACGGCCGCTATGGCCATCGTCTGACAGCCTGCCCGGTAGCCGACAAGCGAGCACCTGAGCAGCCGCCTTCTCGGGGGTCTGCCCGCCGGGCGCAACTGGCCGAGCGGGATCCCCGGCCGGACCCGGACACGCGACCCGACACTCCGCCCGCCCGCCCCGGCTGCGCGGGGCCGGGCCCGACCGAGCCGGGCCGAACCGCGACCCGGCCGGACCGCGACCCGGCCGGACCGAGGCAGTGCGAACCGAACCGAACGGGCCGAACCGAACCGAACCGGGCCGACCCGAACCGGGCCGGAACCGGCGCGCCATCGTCGTGAGCGACACGCACGCGGCCCACCGGCACCCGGCCACAGGACACGAACGACACAGGGCACAGAGCGGAACGGCAGGGACGGTCGAAGGGACTCACCCCGCCCACGAACGAGCCCGGCAGTCCCGGCCCGGCAGCCGAGCCTCGGCGGCCTCAGCGAACGTCGGACATCGCCTGCCGGAGCTCTCGAGGCAGCGCGAAGGTGATCTTCTCGTTGGCGGTCGTGACCTCCTCGACCTCGCCCCAGCCACGCTCCGCGAGGTAGTCCAGGACACCAAGAACCAGCACGTCGGGCACGGAGGCGCCGCTGGTGACTCCGACGGTCGTCACGCCCTCGAGCCAGCTTTCGTCGATCTCGTGCGCGAAGTCGATCAGATGCGCGGCATCGGAGCCGGACTGCAGCGCGACCTCGACGAGTCGCTTCGAGTTCGACGAGTTCTGCGACCCGACGACCAGCACGAGTTCGCATTCGGCGGCCATCGCCTTCACGGCGACCTGCCGGTTCTGGGTGGCGTAGCAGATGTCGTCGGACGGGGGGTCCCGCAGCTCCGGGAAGCGTTCCTTGAGCTGGTCGACTCGCTCCATGGTCTCGTCGACGCTCAGGGTCGTCTGCGACAGCCAGATCACCTTCGACGGGTCGCGGACCTCCACCTTGGCCACGTCCTCGGGCCGATCGACGAGCTGCACGTGGTCGGGAGCCTCACCCGCGGTGCCCTCGACCTCCTCGTGCCCCTCGTGGCCGATCAGCAGGATGTCGTAATCGTCGCGGGCGAAGCGCCGAGCCTCCTGATGAACCTTGGTCACCAGCGGACAGGTGGCGTCGATGGTCCGCAGGTTGCGCCGTTCCGCCTCCTCGTGGACGGCGGGCGAGACACCATGGGCGGAGAACACCACGAGGGCGCCTTCCGGGACCTCGTCGGTCTCGTCCACGAAGATCACGCCACGATCCTGGAGCGTCTGCACGACGTGCTTGTTGTGCACGATCTCCTTGCGGACGTATACCGGGGCGCCGTAGGTGTCGAGGGCCTTCTCGACGGTGATCACCGCGCGGTCCACGCCCGCGCAGTAGCCACGTGGCTTGGCCAGCAGCACACGTTTACGGGCGGTCGTCTCGGCCTGCTCCTGCATCGGCTCGCCGGCCGGCTGCGCGGAGGAGGCTTCTGGCGTCGAGGCGGTCATGGCCCCAGCCTACGGACCTCCCCCGGTCGAGCCCACCCAGCCGCCCGGCGGCGAGGGTGCCGGATTTGCCGGTTCGCGCTGTGCAGCCACGCCCACCTACGGCACGCTGGGAGCATGACGAACTTGCCACTACCCGTTCGGCTGGCCGCGGGTCTGGCGGTGACCGCCGTCGAGCAGGCCCGCAGGCTCCCCGAGCAGCTGGCGGGACTGCCGGTCACGGTGGTCAGTCAGGCGCTCTCCCTGTCGATGCGGGTCCAGCAGCAGGTGACCGAACTCGCCATCAAGGGCGACGAGGCACTGTCCGGACTGCAACCGCCCGAGGAGAATCCCGAGTGGGCGACCTTCGACGAGGATCTCCCCGGCGATGATGTCGCCGATGACGTCTCGGCGGCGGACCGACGCTCCACCGCTTCCGCATCCGAGGACGGGCGCGCCGGTGGCAGCGGCGCCGACGACGGCGACGATGCGGACCTCGGTGCCGCCGGCCCCGCTGAGATCACCCTGCGCGATCCCGTCCTCGGCGACGCGCCTGCGGCCCGCGGCCGTGCCTCGGCGGGTAGACGCTCGGCCGAGCGCAGACCGGCGGCGGCCGAGCCGACCGCGGCCGGACCGGCGGCCGACCGCGGCTCGGCAGGCGGCCCGCGCGGGACCGAAGCCGATACCAGGGGCCAAGCCGTTCTCGCGTCCGACGACGTGGAGGCGCCGAGCGGCGATTCCACTCCCGCCCGTTTCGTGGGGGCCGTGGTGCCGGAGGAGGACTCCGCGCATCCCTCCGATGCGCCGGTCACGGGCTACGACGCATTCAGTCTCGCTCAGCTTCGGGGCAGGTTGCGCAGCCTCTCGCCGGAGCAGCTACGCGCGCTGCTCTCCTACGAGCGGGCCGGGCGGGCCCGGCCCGCCTATGTCCGAATGCTGTCGAACCGCCTGGTCACGGTGGGCGCCGAGTGACGCCGTCGCCTGAGGTCCCCGGTTCCAGCGGCTCCGCATCGCAGGCACGTGCCGCTGCCGCCCCGCCCACCTCCCCGAGCGAGCCATGGCCGGTACGCACCGTCGCCCGCAAGATCTCCGACTGGGTCAACCGCCTCGGCTCGGTCTGGGTGGAAGGGCAGATCACTCAGATCTCGGCACGTCCCGGCACGGGAACGGCGTTTCTGACGCTGCGTGATCCCGCTGCCGAGGTGTCGCTCACCCTGACCTGCCCCGCCGGGCTGGTGCGGTCGGCGAGTCCGCCGCTGACCGACGGGGCGCGGGTCGTCGTGCACGGTCAGCCCACGTTCTACCTTGCCAGGGGCACGCTGAGCCTGCGGGTGGACGAGATCAGGGCGGTGGGCATCGGCGAGCTGCTGGCGCGCATCGAGCGGCTGCGGAGGCTGCTCGCGGCGGAGGGCATGTTCGACCCGGCGCGGAAGCGACGGCTGCCGTTCCTGCCGAACAAGGTCGGCCTCATCACCGGCCGTGCCTCGGCCGCGGAACACGACGTGATCACCAATGCCACCGCACGTTGGCAGTCGGTGCGCTTCGAGGTGCGCAACGTCGCGGTGCAGGGAACGACGGCGGTGCCGCAGATCGTCACGGCGCTGCGGGAGCTGGACGCCGACCCGGCCGTCGAGGTCATCGTGCTGGCCCGAGGCGGAGGCAGTGTGGAGGATCTGCTGCCGTTCTCGGACGAGACACTGTGTCGTGCCGTGGCCGCCTGCCGGACGCCCGTGGTCAGCGCGATCGGCCACGAACCGGACACCCCGCTCGTGGATCATGTCGCGGATCTTCGCTGTTCCACGCCGACGGGTGCGGGAAAGCGGGTCGTACCGGACATGGCGGAGGAGGTCGCCCGGATCAGTCTGTTGCGGGACCGCGGTCGCCGCGCGCTGCACGGCTGGGTGGACCGGGAGACCCGACTGCTGACGTCGCTGCGGAGCAGACCGGTGCTGGCGTCTCCCCTCGCGCCACTGGCACACCGGGCGCAGGAAGTGGCAACATTGCGCGAGCGCGGCCTACGTGCGGTGCTGACGGGGTTGTCGACCGCGGAGTCTGGTCTCGATGCGACCCGATCCCGATTGACCACTCTCGGACCCGCTGCCACATTGGCTCGTGGTTATGCGGTCGTACAGCGTGTTGACGCGGATGGAGCTGCCGGGGTGCTCACATCCATCGCCGACGCCTCGCCGGGAACGGTGCTGCGGGTGCGGGTGGTCGACGGCGCGGTGCGAGCCGTCGTGACACAACCGACCGACAGCGGTGACCGGAGGTAGTGGTGCCCTACCCGGCGAGCAAGCCCACCTTTCTTCCCCTCACCTTGGCTGCGGTGAGAACCTCGATGCCCGGCGCCGACAACCCCGGGCGGATGCCCGAGGACGACACGGTACGGCGTAGAGCCGAGGCGGCCGACCTGGCGGCTGCCGACTGCTGGGTGGGACTGCTCGCCGGGTGCGACTCCCCGGCGCGGCGTGATCTGAGCGCTCATCTGCTGGCGTTATCAGCCGCGCTGGCCTCGGCCGCGGGCGGGGATCGCTGGAACGACTCCGCGCACGGGCTGCGGGTGGCCGCGGCGACGCGGCGCATCGGTGCGGCGGTCGACGAGGGCGACGGCGAGGAGTTCGCGGAGGCCGTGAGCGGTTACGACCAGACGGTCGCCACCGCGGTGGTCTCCCTGGGCAGTCGCCTGGGAAGCTCGACGGTGTGAGCGAACAAGAGGAGCGGTCGACGGCCGCCGCCGTGGAGCCGGACGCGGAGCAGGCCGCGATGGGCTACGAGCAGGCCCGGGACGAGCTGGCCGACGTGGTGCGCAGACTGGAACAGGGCGGGCTGTCCTTGGAGGAGTCCCTGGCCTTGTGGGAACGCGGCGAGGCGCTGGCCACCGTCTGCGAGCGTCGGCTCGCGGGTGCGCGTGACCGTGTGGAACGTGCCCTCGCCTCGGTGACACCCCCGGAGGACTCCGAGAGCTGAACTCCGGCAGGCGACACGGCAGGCGATCAGGCGCCCGGCTCGTTCCGCGGACTCGGACGTCGCATCGCCGAGGCGGCGATCCCTGTCGGCCGGTCCATGCCGCCCGGGGTGCCGTCGCGGCGCGCCCGGCCGGCTGTCGGTTCGTGCCTGTCGCCGGTCCACCCCCGCCATCGGGCCCCGCCCGCCCTGGATCGGGACAGGTGCCCTCGGCCGCCCGCCGCGGTGGTCCTGCTGCGAGCACGGCAGGCAGCCACACCGAGGACACGGGGCGGGGAGGTCGAGAGGCCGAGCACCCCGGAATGAGTGCCTCGATCCCGGGCGCGGAAAGCCGTGCCGGGCACGCGACCCGACGAGCCGTCCTCGTCCGGCCGCCCCTCGGCGTTCTTCGGATCACACCGAGCACCGCAGGCTCCCGCGACACCAGCGGATCGCCGCCAACCGCCGCGATCGCGCCGCCCGCCCTCGCCCGACGACACGCGGCGCCACCGCCGCGCCGACCGCCGTTCCCTCCGCTCGTCCAAGCCTGCAAGCCGCTCGTCCGCGGTGCGCCGCCACGCACGAGACGCCGGATCACCCGGCCCGCGGCGACGGTCCACCACCGGACGTGCCCCGCCCGCCGAGCGACCGCCCCCGGACACGACGCCGTGGCCTCGGCGAGTCGCTGCCCCGTCCACCACGATGAGGACGGGCCGCCGCTCGGCGAGGCCGTGGACGGCGTTCCGCTCGAAGCCGTCGAGCTCTCCCAGGCGGGCCATGCCGGTGTGCGCGTGCGGCGATGACACGCGACCCGAACTCGCCCCGGTCGATCGCCCCGTCGACGCGGCGTGCACGTCGACACCGGCTTCGATCCCCACGTCGAACAGGCCGCGCCGGGGTGCCTCGACGATCGCGTGGACCGACGCGACCAGACCGCCGGAGACCAGTGCCGTCCCGAACGGGTCGGGCTCCGCGATCCTCGCCACGGCAGCACCGCCGGCGTCACGCCGGACAGGCTCGCGGCGGGCTGCTACGCCTGCCGCGAGCCGACACCCCCGGTCAGCGTCGCCGCTGGGAGCCCGGTTTCCTCGTGGTCAGCTCGCGGGCCTGGTCGCGACGACCTCGTCCGTCTCCACCACGACGTCCTCGTCCAGACCGTCGTCGGGGTGCTCACCCAGGCGGCCTTCCGACACCTCCTCCGTGTCCGAGATCCCGTCCTCGCCCTCGGGCGGCAGCTGATCCGCCGGAATCTCGATCTCCACGCAGGGCAGCACCTCGCCGTCGCCGGTCGCGATCGAGAGGCCGCTGACGTCGTCGGAGCCCGTCGTCTCGATCACCAGCGACCGGCCGTCGCGGAATTCGGCGGGGTCGAGGGTGAAGGCGGCGTAGGTCTGTCCGTCCTCGTCCGTCCCGATCTCCACCACGGTCCCCCCCGACGGGACGCCCCCGGTGGGGATGTCGCCACCGAACGACTCGAACGACTCGCCGTCGGCGCTCCACTCGGCTGCCATGCCTCCGCCGGTGGAGGCCCCGCCCTCCTCGTCGACGCCGCCCACCGCGGCGCTCGTCGGCTCTTCTGGACCGTCGCCGCCCGGCATGTCGTGTGCGGCGAAGCGGGGCTGCCTGCACATCATTCCTTCGGGGAGGTAGTCGACCGTCGCCGGAATCCCCGCCTCGGCGAGGGCACCTTCCAAGCCGTCGGCGTCGCGGAGATCGGAGATCTCGATGCGCACCATGCCGTCGTCCTGTTCGTCGACGGCGAACGCCGCCGCTCCGGCGCCGCCGACAGTGAGCATCAGCGCCACGGCGCCGGTCGTGCCGACGGCGGTGAGGCCCGCGGCCGCCAGCCGGGGGCGGCCGAGTCGGGCGGCGA
This sequence comes from Actinoalloteichus hoggarensis, assembly GCF_002234535.1. Taxonomy (NCBI): domain Bacteria; kingdom Bacillati; phylum Actinomycetota; class Actinomycetes; order Pseudonocardiales; family Pseudonocardiaceae; genus Actinoalloteichus; species Actinoalloteichus hoggarensis. The sequence continues at coordinate 852,202 of NZ_CP022521.1, read as the reverse complement.
GACCGCCCGTCGACGCCGCGGCGAGCGCGGGCTGCCGGGCGGCCTGTTCGGAGACCACCTGCTTGAGCTCGACGAGAAGGCGCTCTTGGAACCGGCCGGTCCCGTTTCGATCGCTGCTCATGTCCGTACCTCCGTTGCGGTGTGGTTCGTCGCGGTGTGGTTCGTCGCGGTGTGGTTCGTCGCGGTGGCATGCGCCGTCGAGGCGAGATGGCCGCGCATCCGGCGGCGGGCGCGGTGCAGGCGCACCCGTGCCGCGACCGAGGAGATGCCGAGGGCCTTCGCGGCGTCGGAGATCGACAGCCCGTCGAGGGCCGTCAGTTCGAGGACCGCCCGCTCGCCGTCGGAGAGTCCCTGCATGCCGCGGGCGAGCCTGCGTGCCGACGCCGCGGCGTCGATGCGGTCCACGAGCGCGGCGATGTCGTCCTCGTCGACCAGTGCACGACCCGCGATGCGGCTGACCACGGCCGTTCCCCGTGCTCGACGGCGCCGGTCGGCCGAGACGACGTTGCGAGCCACGCCGAACAGCCAGGCGGCCTCGTTGCCACGACGGGCCTGGTAGGTGTGCGCCGATCGGATCACGGCCAGGAACACCTCGGCGGTCAGGTCGGCCGCGAGGTGCGGATCGTCGACGCGGCGGACGATGAACCGCTGGACCGCGTCCACGTGTGTCCGGTAGAAGGCCTCGAAGGCGTCCTGATCATGCGATATTCGTATGAGATCCCCGTCGGATCGCTCTGCTGTCATTGCGTCACCCGATCGCCGTGGCCATTGACGACAGTTCTTGGTCGCCGACGGCGTCGGCGTTACCCCGTCACGCGGAGACCGTCGAGCGGCGCCACGACGGCGGCGTCCGCGAACCCGGATCGCGGCGCGATCTCGGCAGAGGGTGCCCCGTTCCGATGAGCGGATGACCTCCGGGCCGGTTCGCGGCGGGGCAGCGCGGTGCGGCGGGGGCCGCAGGCAGCGGCAGCGCGGCGCGGCTGGCCGGCTCGGGTGGGGGGTGACGCACGCGGCGGGCCGCAGGGCCGTCCGGCCCCGATCGCCGGCCCCTTCGCACCACCGGCGCGCCGCTGGACGCGGCGCCGAGCCGGGCGACTCGGCCCGACGGGACTCTGCAACGCCGAAGGGTCCGCCGCGCCGGGCACCGTCCGGGGTGGGCACCGTCCGGGGTGGGCACCGTCCGACGCGGCCTTCTCCGGGCGGCGCCCTCCGGTCAGGCACGGCCCGGGTCAGGCCCCTCCGGCCAGGCGCCATTCACGCAATCATCATCCGGCGGCCCAGAGCCGTCACCGGGCGGGCGGGACCGAGCCCGTCCCTGGAATCCCGGTCACGGGGCACCGGCGACCGCGCGGCCGCCCGAGAAGACCTCGCCCGCTCGAACGACCTCGCCGGCGCTCACCGCGCGGGCAGGACCTCCGCCTCGACGACCGCCTCGGCCATCACCTGGAAGTCGGTCTCCGTCGCCGTCCCGGTGAGCAGGATCCGACTGCCGTCGACCTCGGTCACCCACACCGTCTCATCGCGTTCTCCGAGGTAATGGACCCAGTCATGCCCGGCGGCGGACACCATGCCCTGGCCCACCGCCGCCTGCCGCGTCTCATAGGCGACGAGTGTCCCCTCGTCCGCGTCGGACTGTGACAGGCGCAGGTACGATCCGTCGGAGGTGAGCCAGCCGATCCGGACGGCCTGCACACCGGCGGGATCGATCTCGTTGACCCGCAACGTGGTGGCCTGCCAGTCCTCGGGCAGCTCGGGCTGCCGCACCGGGAAGTCGACCCGATCGACCGCGCGCCCCAGTCCTGCGGCGACGTCGACGGTCGGCGCCGGAATGTCGGCCGGGTCGGGTCCGGTCGGGTTGAACGAACACCTGCCGAGCAGCCCGGCGCCCAGCAGGATGATCGCCGCGAGGATGAGCATCGATCCGACCATGTCCTTGCCGGTCAGCGACGCCCGGTTCGGCTTCTGCAGCGGCGGCGGGGTCGTCTTCGGCGCGGTCACGCCCCCATCGTCTCAAGTGCCGACGAGGCGGTCCGGCCCCGGTGCCTCCCGAGGGCGGTGCCCGGGCCCGCGGCGGCGCGCCGTCGAACAGCGTCGGCTCGGCCGGGCGAAGGTGTGGCCAGGGCAGGCTCGACCCGCGTCGCGGCCGCCGGCACGGCGACGGCCGCTACCGTCGAGCGGAACCGCAGGTCACCCGGTAGGCGGACCCCCGAGACGCGAGCAGGCGACGCCCGATCGGGGCAATCGTGCCCCTCGGTCGAGTGGGGAGCGACACCTTGTTCGATCCACTGCCGCGTCGGCCCCCACGCCCCGGTGATCTCTGCCAACATCGTTACTCCCCCTGCTCTGCAATCGAGCGGGAACCGCCATCCCGGGAGACGCCATGAGCACGCCGCCGCCCGCAGTGACCCAACTCGCCGAGCCGGACCCGGCCGCGCCCCGCCGAGAGGCGCCGGATCGTAACCTCGCCATGGAGCTCGTTCGGGTGACCGAGGCGGCGGCGATGGCCTCAGGTCGCTGGGTCGGCCGGGGCGACAAGATCGGCGGCGACCAGGCCGCCGTCGACGCGATGCGCAAGCTGATCGGCACCGTCTCGATGCGCGGCGTCGTCGTGATCGGCGAAGGGGAGAAGGACGAGGCCCCGATGCTGTTCAACGGGGAGACCGTCGGCGACGGCAACGGACCCGACTGCGATGTGGCGGTGGATCCGATCGACGGGACGACCCTGATGGCCAAGGGCATGCCCAACGCCCTCGCCGTGCTGGCGGTCGCCGAGCGGGGCGCGATGTACGACCCCTCGGCCGTGTTCTACATGGAGAAGCTGGCCGTCGGCCCGGAGGCGGCCTCGTCCGTGGACATCGCGGCCCCCGTCGCGGAGAACATCCGCCGAGTGGCCAGGGCGAAGCAGATCGGCATCTCCGACGTCACGGTGTGCATCCTGGATCGGCCCCGTCATCAGGACCTGGTGCGTGAGGTACGCGAGGCGGGCGCCCGGATCAGGTTCGTCTCGGACGGCGACGTGGCGGGCGCCATCGCGGCCGCCCGACCCAACACCGGGGTCGACCTGCTGCTGGGCATCGGGGGGACGCCGGAGGGCATCATCGCGGCGGCGGCGCTGAAGTGTCTCGGCGGGACCATGCAGGGCAGGCTCTGGCCGAAGGACGACACGGAGCGGGCCAGGGCCGTCGAGGCCGGTCACGACCTGGACCGCGTGCTCGAGACCGACGACCTGGTACGCGGGGACAACGTCTTCTTCTGTGCCACCGGCATCACCGACGGAGACCTGTTGCGCGGAGTGCACTACCGCGCGGGCGGCTGCACCACGCAGTCGATCGTGATGCGGTCGAAGTCGGGAACGGTCCGCCTGATCGACGGGTATCACCGCATCGGCAAGCTGCGCGAGTACGCCTCGGTCGACTTCGGCTCGGCGGGCGAGCAGCCGGACTACGAGGCCCCGCTGCCCTGAGCGAGTCGACGCGCATCGCGCCCGGGCGGTCTGCGGCCGTCGTCACCGGGATGGTCACCGCGGGACGGCCCGGCCCGCCCGGCGGAGGGCGGCGGGGGCAGTCGCCCGAGCCCTTGCGGCCGACCGGAACGAACCGCGTCACCGCCTCCGACGACGCTCCTCGGATTCAGCGCGGAAGATCGACAGAACCGGTTTCATCCGTTCCTCCACCGGGGACCTCAGGCGGCACGACGCTCTTTGCCCTTCGAGAATCTGGAGGACACATGACGCAGGCAGCATCGTCTCCCCGTTCGCAGGCAGGAACGGTGACCAGCGCTCGGGTCTGTACGATCATCAGCTTCGTCCTGGCCGCCGTCGCGACGCTGTTCTTCCCGATCGTGTTCGGCCCCGCGGCGATCATCCTGGCGGTCGTCGGCTACGCCATGGGTGACAGGTCCCTCGCGAAGTGGGCGATCCCGGCCGCGATCGCGGCCACCATCCTCGGATTCGTGCTCGGCGCGATGGTGTTCGCCGCCGCCTGAGCAGGCCGCCGGCGCAGCACCCGAGCGCGGCCGGTTCGACACCACGATGGGAAGCCGGGTGCGCCGGTCGAGATGGACCCGGCGCCGCCGGATGAGCGGCGCCGTCCGAACCCGTCCACGACCGCTTGTTTGCGACGCCAACCAGGTATTTACCACCTCTTCGACGCTGGGCGCACCGTTCGCCCACGAGAAGAGGTTTCATGCGACTCCGAAAGTCCATCGCGGCGCTGTTCGCCGCCGCCGTCGCCCCCGTCCTGATCGCCACGGCGGGACCGGCGGCGGCGACCGAGGAGATCCGCCTCGACATGGACATCGCGCTGCTCCGCTTGGAGAGCCCGGTACCCGGCGCCCAGCCCATCGCCTTCCAGGCCCGGCGCCCCGCCGACGACCAGTACGGCCTCCTGCTCGGATGGGGCCGGCGGTGCGCGGAGCCCGGCGGCTGCGGCCAGGCCGACATCCTCCAAGAGCTGGACACCCTCATCGACGATCGGATGGACTGTGCGTACGGATTCAACGCCGAGACCGAACCGTGCCACCTGTCGGCCGAGGGCACCGGCCCGTGCTACGGCGACTCCGGCGGCCCGCTGCTGGCAGAGTGGGGCGGCTTCACCTACCTGGCGGGAGTCACGGCCCGCATCGGTTACCTCGGTGAGGACGGCGGCGCGCCCGCCTGTGCTCAGGCGTGACGATCGCGACCGACGTCGGCGCGCACTACAGCTGGATCCAGTCGCACCTCCGCGTCCGACCTCCGGATGCCCGTCGCGTGACGGCCGCCGTGCTCCGGTGGTCGTCACGCCTCGGTCGCGCGACGGCGGGGTGTGGGCAGCCCGCCGGAAACGGAGCCGCGGCGATCAGGGCATCGGCCGGTCGCGGCGTGATCTCATTCGCGCGGACCGCGTTCCCGTCGACGCGCACCGGGCGTGGTCGCCGGAATCACCGGCCCGCTCGCCGACGAGGCCTGGGACGAGGATGCCGGACATGGCGGTTCCCGGCCGAGGACGGACGGCACCCCGGCCCCGGGCCGCAGTATCAGGCTCCACCCGATTGCGACGCCAACCAGATATTTACCGACCTCTTCGACGCTGGGCGCACCGTTCGCCCACGAGAAGAGGTTTCATGCGACTCCGAAAGTCCATCGCGGCGCTGTTCGCCGCCGCCGTCGCCCCCGTCCTGATCGCCACGGCGGGACCGGCCGCGGCATCCGAGGACGTGGACACGAGTGGTACGCCGGTCGCCGAGGCCGACACGCTGATCTCGGATGCGGACCGCGTCGAGACGATGGTCGTCGGGGGTCGGGACGCGACCCAGGACTACCCGTTCATCGCGACGCTGATCCGCCCCGACGGCTCCCTCGGCTGCAGCGGCAGCCTCATCGACGAGGAATGGGTCGTGACGGCGGCGCACTGCGTCTACGGCGGCAGGGCCGACGGCAACAGCCTGCGCGTGGGCAGCATCAACGGCCACGAGGGCGGCACCGTCGTCGACTTCACCGAGATCGTCATCCACCCGGACTACGACGACTCCGAGGTCACCCGGATCGACATGGACATCGCGCTGCTCCGTCTGGAGAGCCCGGTGCCCGACGCTCAGCCCATCACGCTGCAGGCGCGTCGTCCCGCCGACGACCAGTACGGCCTCCTGCTCGGCTGGGGCCAGCAGTGTGCGGAGCCCGGCGGCTGCGGCCAGGCCGACATCCTCCAGGAGCTCGACGTCCTGATCGACAACCGTCTCGGCTGTGAGAGCGGCTTCAACTCCGAGACCGAGCTGTGCCACGTGGCGGCCCACGGCACCGGCCCGTGCTACGGCGACTCCGGCGGCCCGGTGCTGGCGGAGCGGAGCGGCTTCACCTACCTGGCGGGCCTCACCGCGCGGATGGGTTACCCCGGCGTGGACGGCGCCTCGCCGATCTGCGGCCAGGGCGTGACGATCGCGACCGACGTCAGCGCGCACTACAGCTGGATCCAGTCGCACATCCGCGTCTGATCCGCACCTGAGTCCGGCGTGACGGCCGCCTTGTGTCGGCGGCCGTCACGCCTGCGTGGAATGACCGGGAAAGAGGTGTGCGGCGGGATCGAGCGCGACGGCGATGTTGTTGACCGCCGTGGCGGCCTCGCCGAATCCGGTGGCGATCAGCCGGACCTTCCCCGGATAGGAGGTGACGTCCCCGGCCGCGTAGATCAGTTCCCTCGACGTCCGCATGGTGCTGTCGACGGGAATGGTCCGCTGTGCGACGTCGATCCCCCAGCTCTCGATGGGACCGAGGTCCGCGACGAATCCCAGCGCGGCGATCACCCGTTGGGCGGGCAGGGTCCTGATCTCACCGTCGGCGAACCGGATCACCACCTCGCTGAGCCCGGCGGGTCCGTCGACCAGTTCGGCGACCTCCGCGTCGGTGATGATCGACACACCCCGTTCCCGGACGTCCCGCACCATCGCCGGATGAGCGCGGAAGCGAGCGCGCCGGTGGACCAGGGTGACGCTGCGGGCCAGGGGATGCAGCGCCGCCGCCCAGTCGAACGCCGAGTCCCCGCCGCCGACCACGACGACGTCCTCGCCCTCGTGTGTCCTGGGCTGCGGCACGAAGTGCAGCACCGAGCCGCCCACCCGCTCCCCGGCGCCCGGCAGCGGCCGAGGTCGGAACTCGCCGAGGCCTGCCGTGATCAGCACGGCCCGCGCGTCGATCAGCACCCCGTCGGCAAGCCCCATGCGAAGTCGACCGTCCGGCAGCGTGAGCAGCGTGCGTGCCTGCCTGCCGAGCAGCCAGGTCGGGGCGCCCGAGTCGGCCTGGGCCACGAGCGACGCCACCAGATCACGGCCTCGGACGGCGGGGAGGCCCGCGACATCGAAGATCATCTTCTCGGGGTACATCGCCGTGATCTGTCCACCCGCCTCGGGCAGCGCGTCCACGATCGCCACCGACAGTCCGCGGAATCCCGCGTAGTACGCGGCGAAGAGCCCGGCGGGCCCCGCGCCGAGCACCAGCAGATCGACCTCGTGGCCGTCATCCGCCGCCATCGCCGCTCCGCTCCGCGCCGGCCCCCGGCACTGTGGTGTGGGCTACATCCAGGCTATGTGTCGGACGTCGCGGTGCCCACCGATGCACCCAACCGGTACAAACAGGAGCCATGACAGAGCAGCAGAGTGGCGCTCCGGCCGACGGCGGCGAGTTCCGCATCGAACACGACACCATGGGCGAGGTCCGGGTGCCCGCCGAGGCCCTGTGGCGGGCACAGACCCAGCGGGCCGTGGAGAACTTCCCCATCTCCGGTCGCGGCCTGGAACGCGCCCAGATCCGAGCGCTGGGGCTGCTCAAGGCCGCCGCGGGCCGGGTCAACGGCAGGCTCGGCGTGCTCGACGCCGATCTCGCCGAGGCCATCGCCGAGGCGGCGGGCGAGGTCGCCGACGGGCTGCACGACGCACACTTCCCGATCGACGTGTTCCAGACGGGCTCCGGCACCTCGTCGAACATGAACGCCAACGAGGTCATCGCGACCCTCGCCACCCGGCGCGCGGGGCGTGACGTTCACCCGAACGATCACGTCAACGCCTCGCAGTCCTCGAACGACACGTTCCCGACCACCATCCGGGTCGCCGCGACCGAGGCGGTCGTCACGGACGTGATCCCCGCCCTGGAGCACCTGGCGGCGACGTTGAGCAAGCGCGCCGACGAGTGGGCGCAGGTGGTCAAGTCCGGCCGCACCCACCTCATGGACGCCGTGCCGATCACCCTCGGTCAGGAGGCGGCGGCCTGGGCGGCCCAGGTCCGCTACGGCATCGAACGCCTGCAGAGCAGCCTGCCGCGGCTCGGTGAGCTGCCGATCGGCGGAACGGCCGTGGGCAGCGGCCTCAACGCTCCGGCCGGATTCGGCGCGGCGGTGTCGCACGAGCTGGCCTCCGTCACGGGGCTGCCGTTGACCGAGGCCCGCGATCACTTCGAGGCGCAGGCCACTCAGGACGGCGTCGTCGAGGTCTCCGGTCAGCTCAAGACCGTCGCCGTCTCGCTGTTCAAGATCGCCAACGACCTGCGCTGGCTGGGCTCGGGGCCGAGGACCGGCCTGGCCGAGCTGCGGCTGCCCGACCTCCAGCCCGGCTCCTCGATCATGCCCGGCAAGGTCAACCCGGTGATCTCCGAGGCGACCATGATGGTGGTGGCGCAGGTGATCGGCAACGACTCCGCCGTGACCTTCGCGGGCTCGCAGGGCAACTTCCAGCTCAACGTCATGCTTCCGGTGATCGCCAGGAACGTGCTGGAGTCCTGCAGGCTGTTGGCGTCCGTGGCCCGGCTGCTGGCCGACAAGGTCGTGGCGGGCACCGAGGTCGACGAGGATCGCGCCAAGGAGTACGCGGAGTCCTCGCCGTCCGTGGTGACTCCCCTGAACCGCTACATCGGCTACGAGGAGGCGGCCTCGATCGCCAAGCAGTCCCTCAAGGAACGCAAGACGATCCGCGAGGTGGTGCTGGAGCGGGGCCACGTCGAGGCGGGCCGACTCACGCTGGAGCAGCTCGACGAGGCGCTGGACGTGCTGCGGATGACCAACAGCACGCGCTGACCGCCGTCCGCTCGGTTCGACGGCGAACGGGCCGGTCATGGTCTGCGCGGCAGATCCGACCGGCCCGTGCGCCGCGCCGACGTCCTCAGCCTCGGCCGCCGCAGTGGCCGTGGCGATAGCGCTTCGGCAGTTCGAAGCCGTGCTCGGCCGCCACGGCGCGCAGCCGTCGCGGATAGTCGGTGATGATGCCGTCCACCCCGTCGTCGATCAGCTTGTGCATCGTCGCCGTGTCGTTGATCGTCCACGGCACGACCGTCATGCCCGCCTCATGGGCCTCCTCGACGAGTTCCCTGGTCGTGAAGGGCACGTAGTCCGGATCGCCGACGCCGCCGTGCTGCGGGGTGCCGTGCACCGGGGACAACGCGCTCGCGCCGAAGGATCGGGCCGCCTGAACGGGGCTGCCGTCGAAGTCGTCGATGTCCAGGCCGCCCAGCCACGGTGACCGGCCGGGCTCGCCGACCTGCAGGAAGTTCGGCTCGGTGAGCGCGATCAGCGGCAGCCGGGGCTCGACCCGGCGCATCAGCATCAGCGCGCCCCAGTCGAAACTCTGGATCGTGGTGCGGTGCAGCATCCCGGCCCGGCGGATCTCGCGGGCGGCGACGCGGACGAACTCCTCCCGAGGCGCGGTCTCCTCCGGGGCCCCCGCCTCCACCTTGGTCTCGATGTTGAAGCGCACGTCGTGCGCCCCGCAACGGCGGACGAGCGCGAAGACCTCGCGCAGCGTCGGCATCATCTCGCCGGGTGCCGGCCGCTGCTCCGGGTAGTCCGGGTGGGTCTGCGATCCGCAATCGAGGGTGCGCACCTGAGCGAAGGTCAACGTGTGCACGTACCTTCCCGCGTAGGGGAAATCCGGATCGCCTTCGAACACCGGCGCCGTGTCACGACACCTGGCCGGGTTGATCAGTCGGTCATGGGTGACGACCTCGCGCCCGTCCGCGGTGATCTGAATGTCGAGTTCCAGCGTCGTCACGCCGATGCGCAGGGCGTTCTCGAACGCCGGCAGCGTGCCCTCCGGCAGGTAGGCCATCCCGCCGCGATGCGCCTGGATGTCGAAGTCCCCGCGATGAGGTGGCCCCGCGAGGTCGACGTCGGGAACCGCCTGCGCGGCGGGAGCGACGGGGGCCGGTGTGGCGGCGGCCTGTCCGATGCCGGAGGTGAAGAGCACCGCCCCGATCAGCAGTGATGCCGTGAACGTGGATGTCCGGACCATCGACCAGTCCCTTCGGGTCGTCCCGGCGCCGCGGGCCCGCCGCGCCTGTCTGTCTCGAGCGTGGCAGGGCCGTCCGACACGGAGATGGACGTCGGGTTAGCGGAGTACGACGTCCCTGCCGCGCGGTGCCTGCGGCGGGCAGGCCGGCGCGGCCGGACATACGTCGGAGACGGGACCGGAGATCGCCCGCCGCAGGAGCCGGTGGCGACCCGCCCGGCGCACGCGACTCGGCCTGCCGGGCATCGCTCGCCGCCGGTCCCCGCCCCGGCTGCCCTCGGCGGCCCGGCCGTGTCCTCGACCTCGCGTCGCCGCGCGTGCGCCGTCCTTCGGACCGGGAGGTGTTCGAGTCGTCAATCCTCCGATGCCGAATCCGCTTCGGCCCGGATCGGGGCCGCACCGGCGCCCGGGCGCCGACCGGTCCGGTGCCCCGGACGTCGTGCGCCCAGCCCCAGGACGCAGCCCACGGCCACCAGGCACGCGCCGAGCACCGCGGCGGCGGTGAGACCCTGCATGCCGAGCAGCACCGCCGCCGTCAGCCCCGCCACCGGCATCGCACCGATCAGCAGCGAGGCGCGATCGGCGCCGACGATCGACACACAGTGGAACCAGCAGGCGAAGGCGACGGCGGTGACCAGAACGCCCAGCACCAGCAGGGCGGCCGTCTCGGTCACCTCGGGGATCCGCCAGGTCGACGGCCCCTCGACGACCACGCTGACCAGGCCCGCGCCCACCCCGGCCAGCAGGCAGGCGTACGCCGCCGTCGCCATCGCGCCGAGCCGCCGCACGGGCCCGGCGGCGAGCAGGGTGAAGGAGGCCTCCCCCACGAGGGCGAGACCTGCCAGCAACAGCCCGGGGCCCTGCCAGGAGCCGCCGCCGGAGAGCACCGCGGCGCCCGCCACCACCAGCACCGCGCCGAGGACGACCCGGCCACCAGGTCGGCTGCCCGCCGCCAGCGGGGCGAGCACGCCGATCAGCAGCGGCGCCGCCCCGACCACGGCGGCCACCAGGCCGGGATCGGCATGCCGCTGGGCGAGCAGCACGAGGATGCTGAAGCCCACCATGCCGGTCGCGGCCACCGCCGTGAGCGCGAGAAGGTCACGGAGACCGGGGATCGGCAGGCCTGCCGTCCGGCGGCCCGGCCCCCGGACGGGGGCGACGTGCGGGGGCTCGGGACTCGCCGACGCCCCGGACGGCGGGCCGACGGACGGCGCCCGGCCGGACGACGGCCCGGCAGGGCGCAGCCGCACGGTCGACGGGGGGCCGTCATCCGACTCTCGGACGTCCGGTACCCGCGGACTCGGCGAGCGAGAAGCCGGTGTGCGAGGACGCCACGACCACCGACGCGGCCGACGGCTCGACGGCCCGTGATTCCGCGGCCCGGCGGCGACGCGCCGCGCCGTGGTCCCTTCCGCCGCCTGCCGTCCCGCCGACACCCGCTCACGTGACAGCAGCCACCCCGACAGACAGGCGGCCCCGATCAGATACCGCAGGGACTGAGCGGCGAAGAGCGGATAGTCGTCCAACAGCCCGGTGACCGGCACGGAGCCCCCGACCAGGACGATGCCCGCCAGACCCGCCGCGATCGCCACGCCGGGCGACGGGGACTGGCCGCGGGCGGGGAAGGACGGCATTCCCGACGTCATGGCAGCAGCGTCTCCGGAAAGCGGTCCAGAGATAAGGTCCACTCTCATGCCTGCGGACTGGACCACCCTGCGCGAGCTGCTGCTGCCCGAGATGTCCGAGGCGACCCGAGGACGTCGGGAGCGGACGCTGACGGAGGCCCTGCGAAACGGCATCCGCGTCGGACGACTCGCCGCCCGGACCCGGCTGCCGTCCAGCCGGGATCTCGCCGCTCAACTCCGCCTCGCCAGAGGAACCGTGACCAGCGCCTACGCCCAGCTCGTCGCCGAGGGATACCTGATCGCCGTCCGCGGGTCGGGCACCTCGGTGGCCGAGATCGTCGACCGGCGCGCCGAACCACGGGCCGCCGTCGACCCGCAGGCTCCGCCCGGGGCCTGGGACCTGCGGCCCGGGCTGCCCGCGCTCGCCGCCTTCCCCCGCACCGCCTGGGTCTCGGCGGTGCGCGCCGGACTCGCCGAGCTGCCGGACGCGGACCTCGGCTATCCCGACCCGGTCGGCCTGCACGCCCTGCGTGCGGAGTTGGCGGCCTATCTGGGACGGGTGCGCTCCGTGCACGCCGACCCGGCCGAGGTGATCGTCACCAGGGGCGCCGCCGAAGGGTTCTCACTGATGGGGGCCTGCCTGGCCGGGCGTGGACATCGAGAGATCGCCGTGGAGAACCCGGGGCACCCCGGCCAGCCTCGCCTGTTCGCGGAGGTCGGCCTGTCCGCGGTGCCGATCCCCGTCGACGAGGACGGGCTTCGCGTGGACCTGTTGGCCGAGACGACCGCGCGCGCGGTCCTGGTCACTCCGGCCCACCAGTTCCCACTCGGCGTGGCACTGGCCCCCCACCGCAGGCTGGCCCTCGTGGAGTGGGCTCGCCGGGTGAACGGGCTGATCCTGGAGGACGACTACGACGCCGAGCACCGCTACGACCGCGCCGCCATCGGGGCGATGCGCTCCTTGGCGCCCGATCACGTCGCCTACCTCGGCAGCGTGTCCAAGACGCTGGCCCCGGCCCTGCGTCTCGGCTGGCTCGTGCCGCCGCCGGACGTGCGGGCCGAGGTCGCGCGCGTCAAGCTGCTGCGTGATCTCGGCTCCAGCACCATCGACCAGGCCGCGTTGGCCCGTCTCCTCCGCGATGGCGGCTACGACCGGCATCTGCGCCGTACCCGTCGCCTCAACCGACATCGCCGGGACGCCCTGGTCGACGCGCTGACCCGCTGTCTGCCGGACTGGCGCGTGATCGGCGTGGCCGCGGGCCTGCACCTGGTGGCCGGGCTGCCCGACGGCGTCGACGACACGGAGCTGAGCGAGGCCTTGGCGCGGGCGGGGGTGACCGTTCCGCCACTGACCGACTATCTGCGCGATCCGACGAGAGCGGCCCCGTTCGCCGGTCTGGTCCTCGGCTACGCGGGCCTGACCCCGGACCGGCTGCGTGCGGCGGTGCGGGTCGCCGCGACCGTCTACCGGGGCCGGGCCACGCAGGCGCAGGCGGCCCGCGACGCGGGCCCCGAGGCGGCGACGGCCCGTAAGCTGCCGGTGTGCAGTTCCTCGACGGACACCGCCCCGCCCATGACCTGACCTACGACGACCTCTTCCTCGTGCCACGGCGCTCCGAGGTCGAGTCCCGCTTCGACGTGGACCTGTCGACGTCGGACGGCACCGGGACGACGCTGCCGCTGGTGGTGGCGAACATGACCGCGGTCGCGGGCAGGCGGATGGCCGAGACCGTCTCGCGGCGCGGTGGTCTGGTGGTGCTGCCGCAGGACGTGGCGCCCGCGGCCGTCGCGGAGATCGTCGACTGGGTCAAACATCGGCATTCCGTGTGGGACACCGCTCTGGTGCTGCGCACCGACGACTCGGTGGCCGACGCGCTCAACCTGCTCCCCAAGCGGGCACACGGGCTGGTCGTGATCGTCGACGACGACCATCGACCGGTCGGCACCGTGGACGAGGCGGCCTGCACCGGCGTGGACCGGTTCACCCGACTCGGCGAGGTGCTCGACACCGAACTGGTCGTGGTGTCCACCGGCACCGAGCCGAGAGAGGTCTTCGACCGGCTGCACGGCAGGCAGGCGACCGCCGCGTTGTCGGTCGACGCCGACGGCCGACTCGTCGGTGTGCTGACGGGCCTCGGCGCGCTCCGCGCGGGGATCTACCAGCCTGCGCTCGACACGGCGGGCCGCCTCCGGGTCGCCGCGGCCGTCGGGGTCAACGGCGACGTGGCCGCGAAGGCGGCGGCACTACTCGAAGCCGGTGTCGACACCCTCGTCGTGGACACCGCACACGGACACCAGGAGAAGATGCTCGGCGCGCTGCGGGCGGTGCGCGCCCTGGACCCGAGGGTGCCGGTGGCGGCGGGCAACGTGGTGACCGCCGAGGGCGTCCGTGATCTCGTCGAGGCCGGGGCGGACATCGTCAAGGTCGGCGTGGGCCCGGGCGCGATGTGCACGACGCGGATGATGACCGGCGTCGGCAGGCCGCAGTTCTCCGCCGTCGCCGAATGCGCCGCCGAGGCCCGCGCCCTGGGCAGGCATGTCTGGGCGGACGGCGGCGTCCGGCATCCGCGTGACGTCGCGCTGGCCCTGGCGGCGGGCGCCGCCTCGGTGATGATCGGCTCGTGGTTCGCGGGCACCTACGAGTCTCCGGGCGATCTGCGTCGCGACGAGTCGGGCCGGGCCTACAAGGAGTCGTTCGGCATGGCGTCCAAGCGCGCCGTCGGGGCTCGTACGCGCGCCGACAGCGCGTTCGACCGCGCACGGAAGGGCCTGTTCGAGGAGGGCATCTCCAGCTCGCGAATGCTGCTCGACCCGAAGCGCCCCGGCGTCGAGGATCTGATCGACGAGATCTCCTCCGGCGTCCGCTCCGCCTGCACCTATGCGGGCGCGCACACCCTGGAGGAGTTCCACGAGCGGGCGCTGCTGGGCATCCAGTCCGCGGCGGGCTTCGCCGAGGGCCGCCCGCTGCCCGCGGGCTGGTGAGCAGGGCGCCTGCGTCGACCCGGCCGCCGCGCCTCGTCGCCGGCGGATTCCGTCCGGGTCCCCGTCGGCGTGGTTCGTCGCGTCCCCGTGTGCTGATCGAAGTCGTCGGAGCGGCTGGGTGATCGGTGGAGGCAGGTGGTCATCGGGTGGCCGCGTCTCATTGTGGACTCCCTGCACGAGCGGATGGACATCACCGGGTTCCGCCTGCCCGGTGCGGAGTCTCGGCATGAGGAGTTGTGGCGGGTCTGGCAGGTCAACGGCCTGGACGAGGGATACCAACAAGCGCACGTCGACGCGCTGGTGATGCGCCGTTCCTTCGTGATCGTCGGCAGCGACGAGAACGATCCGGCCACACCGTTGGTGACGGTGGAGTCTCCGCTTCAGGTGTTCGGGTGGTGTGCTGATCGGTTGGCGCGTTGAACGGGTGGTGCGCTGAAGGGGTGCGTGCTGAACGGACGACGTGCCTGCCCGCGCGTGCCGCCACCCGACCGTCCGGGCAACCCCGGCTCTCAACCCGCGATCTGGCTACCCACGACCCCACAGCCCGGCCACCCGCGTACCGCCGCCGGCCTGCGGGATCGCGGCGGGCCGCTCCCGCCGCAGCCGGCCGCGGCGCCGGCCTCGCCCCCGCCGCACGTGACGCCGACGCCCCGACGGGCACCGGCGTCACGACGGAAGCACTCCCGACTAGAGCGGTGACGCCTCCTCCAGCATCTCGGTCACCAGTGCCGCGATCGGCGACCGCTCCGAACGGGTGAGGGTGACGTGGGCGAACAGCGGATGGCCCTTGAGCTTCTCGATCACCGCCGCGACGCCGTCGTGCCTGCCGACCCGGAGGTTGTCCCGCTGCGCCACGTCATGGGTGAGCACCACCCGTGAGTTGGCGCCCAGCCGCGACAAGACGGTGAGCAGCACGTTGCGTTCGAGGGACTG
Organism: Actinoalloteichus hoggarensis; assembly: GCF_002234535.1. NCBI lineage: Bacteria > Bacillati > Actinomycetota > Actinomycetes > Pseudonocardiales > Pseudonocardiaceae > Actinoalloteichus > Actinoalloteichus hoggarensis. Next base: position 836,921 of record NZ_CP022521.1, on the reverse strand, counting down.
CGCCTCGTCGACGATGACGAAGGAGTCGTGCAGCGAGCGACCTCGGATGTGGGTCAGCGGGAGGACCTCCAGCATCCCCCGATCCACCACCTCGTCGATCACGTGCTGCCCCGCCAGCGCGCCGAGGGTGTCGAACACCGCCTCGGCCCACGGCTGCATCTTCTCGCTCTCGCTGCCGGGCAGATAGCCGAGTTCCTGTCCGCCGACGGCGTAGACCGGTCGGAAGACGACCACCTTCCGATGCTGGGACCGTTCCAACACCGATTCCAGGCCGGCGCACAGCGCCAGTGCCGACTTGCCGGTGCCCGCCCGGCCGCCCAACGACACGATCCCGATCTCCGGATCGAGCAGGAGATCGAGGGCGATCCGCTGCTCGGCCGAGCGACCCCGCAGCCCGAACGCCTCGCGATCGCCGCGCACCAGTCTGATCCGCTTCTCCGCCGTCACCCTGGCCAGTGCGCTGCCCGTCCCCGAGAGCAGCCGGAGTCCCGTGTTGCACGGCAGGTCCCGCGCCTCGTCCAGATCCACGACCCCCTCCTTGAAGAGGGAGTCGATCAGCTCGTGCTCGACGTCGAGATCGGCCATACCGGTCCATCCGGACGGCGCGACGTTCTGCGCCCGGTACTCGTCGGCGACCAGGCCGACCGAGGCGGCCTTGACCCGAAGCGGCATGTCCTTGGTCACCAGGGTGACCCGCCTGCCTTCCGCGGCGAGGTTCAGCGCGCACGCGAGGATGCGTGCGTCGCCGGAGTCGGTGCGGAAGCCGGGCGGCAGGACCGAGGGATCGGTGTGGTTCAGTTCGACGTGCAGCGTGCCGCCTGCCTCCCCGACGGGGATCGGACGATCGAGCCGTCCGTGCCGAAGCCGCAGGTCGTCCAAGAGCCGCAGCGCCTCGCGGGCGAACCAGCCCAGTTCGGGATGGTGCCGCTTGCCCTCCAGCTCACTGATCACCACCAGCGGTAGGACGACGGAATGCTCGGCGAACCGGGTGGTCGCCCAGGGATCGGACAAGAGGACCGACGTGTCGAGCACGTAGGTGGCGGTGCGATCCTTCGTGCGGGTCCCGCGCGTGCGGGTGGCCCGCTTGGCGGGTTCGGCCGTCACCTCCGAGGTGTTCGACACACTGCTGGAGGTACGGCTGGCGGACCGCCTCGAAGAACGGGGTGCAGTCACGGCAACTCCCTAGCGACCACGGCGACGCGGCCGCATCTCGGTGGGCCGGGTGCGCTCGGCGACCGTTCGGATACGCCGTCGTCGTCCACGGCGGACGCCGACGGCGACCAGGCCGCCCCCTGTCCGCCCCGAACGACCGGATCGACAGGCTTGAGCGCCTGCGATCCGCTGTCGTACCCGTCAAAGCCACGACGTGAGCCTCCCGGGGCGGGCCGCCTCCGTCACGACTCGCCTCTTCGGACGCTACCTCTGGTCGTCGGCTTCCGGCACGGGCCACACAGGTGATTCGGTCGATGGACACCCGCACGCTACGTGCAGGCCGAACCAGGGCAGGAATCCGTTCGGACAGGCCCGAACAGGTGAAACAACGCACTCGTTGCGGGCACAAGCAGCCGTCGTGCGGCAGACGCCCGTTCCCTCACCACCGCCCGGCGTCGGACTCGTTCACCCGTTCGGCCGCCGCCGTCTCCGACCGGACGGACTCCGGCACCATGGCCTCGTCCAGGAGTCTCAGATATCGGGAGGCCACGGACTCGGCGGCGGGCCGCCACTCCAGCCAGCCGCGCAGCAGCCGAGCGCCCTCCACGTAGGTGGTGGTGTAGGCCCGCCACAGCGGATCGGCGAGGAACCGCAGGGACTGCCGGGCCCGGTCGTCGGAGATCAGCAGCCAGCGGCGCAGGAACGCCACGACCTCGTCCTCGTCCGCGCCCCGGTCGTGGAGCATCAGGGCCGCGTCCTGCCGCACGCCGAGCAGCCCGGCCCTGGCCGTCTCGACCCGTTCGACGAGCTCCCCCTCCATCCGCAGACCGAGGTCGGCCATGATCTCGGCCGTCCACGGACCCCAGCCGGGGCCGACGAGGGCGTGCAGTCCGAGATCGGCCAGCCCCTCGGCCATCAGGCACTGCGGCGTGTTGACCAGGAAGACGGCGTGCTCCGCGAAGCCCTGTCCGCCGAGCAGGCCCGCCTCCTTCCGACAGTGCTCGGTGTGGTGCCCCGGGTAGGGCTCGTGGGCCACCAGGTGGGCCAGGTGCGCCATCCGATGGCCCAGATCGGCGTTGATCACGACCTTCGACCGGTAGTCGCCGAGGTAGTGGTTGAAACCGCTCCACGGCTTTCCGCCGACCACCTGATACTCGACCCGTTCCCCGTCCGGGAGGCCGTAGCGGCCGCGGACCAGTTCTCGCAGCGCCTCGGAGAGCTCCACGACGCAGCCTTCGAGTCGACGCGGTGGGATCTCGTCTCGCCTGCGAAGCTCGCCGAGGCGATCGGACAGCGCCCCTCGCCCCGGCAGCAGCGCGTCCAGTTCGACGTGGGCGGCCCGATACGCGTCCTGGTCGCCGGGCGCGATCCTGACCTGGAAACACGCCTCCACCTCGTCGACGAATCCGACGGGTTCTCCCGCCAGTCGACGCGCGGAGCATTCGAGGGCGGTGAGCTGGGCGGCGAGGAATCGGATGCGGCTCTCCGCGAGACCTGCCGAGGACAGTTCGGCGCGTAGCCGGGCCGCCTGTACGGCGAGCACGCCGGGCACGGGCCTCGGCTCGTCGTCGACCTGACGCCGAAGCCGAGGATCACCGGTGTAGGCGTCGACGAATCCCTCGACCAGCCGGTCGAAGCGCAGCCCGAGAAGCAGGTACTCCCGCACGAGCCGACTCGCGTCCATGGACCGGAGAGCCTACGGTCCGGTGGGCCGCTTCCACGAGACAGGCCTTATACCAAAGTCATCACGGTGCCGCAGATCTCGGCCATTCGATCTTGACCAGCTTCGATCGACGACGTCAGGGCATCACCACGCCGACCACCTGCGCTTATCACTATCGAGTGAAACGTCACCCTCTCGCGAATATGCACTCTAATGAGTTCACCCCTTCGCGTGATCTTCGCCGTCGCCAGAATCGGGTTTCACACAATAGTGTGACTCGGTTTCCCATTCCCGGAAAGCACCTAGTAGCTTTCGTCCTCGACAGACAACACCGGTCTCACGGCTTGACTGTGAAATCGGACCCCGAAACCGGTCGCCGCGAGTAGCTCGGAGACCGAAAACGCCTGTCACGGATCTCAGAGCGGGTGTGACCCGCCGGTTTCCAACGGCGGGAACCCCGCATCGCCGGTCACGGCGATCCTGGCGGGGACTGCGGAATCGCGAGGTTCCGCCGCCCGAGTCGTCTTATCGACACTCGGGTGACGGTGCACCGGGAATCTCGAGTCTCTCGACCATCACGATTACGAGGAGAGTGAATCCAAGTGCTGAAGAAGGCAGGCGCTGTCGCCGCTGCTGCAGCCGGACTGCTGATGCTGGCTCCGGCCGCTCACGCGGGCAGCTACGACAACGACGGCATCAACATTCTCAACGACAACCAGCTCAGCGTGCTGCCGATCCAGCTGTGCGGCAACAACATCGCGATCCTGGGTGTGATCGTTCCGATCGCCTCGCCGCAGATCAGCGACTGCGTCAACGCTCCGCTGACCAGCGACGTGGGCAACCAGACCTACATCGACGACTGAGTCGTCGCCGTACGGGGCGTCGGGCCCGCGGGCCCGGCGCCCCGTCGTCGTGTACACCGGAGCTCCGCCTCGCCCCCCGCCTCGATGAGCGGCTCGTCACCGCCGTTCGTCCCGAAGGCAGCAGGCTCGACGCACTCACACGTCCGCTCCACCGCCGGTCCACGTCCGGTCGACCGCCGCATGCGGCGATCAGCACGGGCCGAGGAGCCGTCGAACAGATCGCGAGCCCCGCGGGCATCCGTTGAGCCTCCTGCGACGATCCACTCGCCCGTCGGCGATCGCAGCCGCAGGCGTGGCGCCGCCCACACGCTACCGCCGCGTAACCTACGGTCCCGTAACCTGAGGCCGTGACCGCATCGACCATGCCGAAGCCCCTGGTGAAGCCTCGGATGCGCGGCTGGATTCACTTCTGGTCCTTCTTTACCGCCCTGCTCGCGGGTGGCACGCTGATCGTGATGGCCGCGACGACGGTCTCCGGGCGTGCGGCGGCATCGGTGACCGTCTACGTGTTGACGGTCCTCGGCCTGTTCGGCGTCAGCGCCCTGTATCACCGCCGTCACTGGGCGAGCGCGTCGAGCAGGGCCTGGATGAAACGTCTCGATCACTCGATGATCTTCCTGTTCATCGCGGGCACCTACACGCCGTTCGCCTTCCTGGCGTTGTCCCCCGACACCGGGATCGTCGTGCTGTCGGTGATCTGGGGCGGCGCGGCGGCGGGCGTCGCCCTGAAGCTGCTGTGGCCGCACGCGCCCCGGTGGGTGGGCGTGCCCATCTACATCGGGCTGGGCTGGGTCGCCGTGTTCGTCATGCCCGAGATCGGTTCGAACGCCGGGATCGCGGCGCTCGTGCTGCTGATCGTCGGCGGCGTGTTCTACACGGTCGGCGCGGTGTTCTACGCGACGCGCTGGCCGGACCCCTGGCCGTCGGTCTTCGGCTATCACGAGTTCTTCCATGCGACGACGGTGGTCGCGGCCCTCTGCCACTACGTGGCGATCTGGCTGGTGCTGTACGCCTGATCGACCGCGACAGGCCGTCGGTCGCCTACGCGCGGCAGACACCGATCCGATCCGTTCTGTACCGACGGCGACGCTCCGGCCCGCGGCATGGGCGGTGATCGCCCGCGGGTCCGTGCCCGGACCCGGCCGCGGCGTGGGGACGGCGGCCGCCCCACGCGTCCCCACGCCGTGATCAGCCGAGATCCGGCCCCTGAGAGCGGAGCTTCTCGACCTCCGCCATGGCCTCACGCAGCTCGCCGAGCCACTCGTCGGCATGCTCGCCGACCAGCCGCACCGCCCAGGCCAGCGCCTCGGAGCGGGAGCGGGCGACTCCGGCGTCGACCAGGGTGTCCAGCACCAGCCGCTCCGACTGGCGCAGCCGGGTCATCACCGGCACCGAGACGGTCGTGAACTGCTCCTCGGTGCCGCCGAGGCGGGCGCCCCACGCGACCTTGCGGCCGTAGCGGTGTTCGGCCTGCCGGGCGATCTCGATGCGATCCTCCCTCGTCTGCTCACGAAACCGGGCGATCCGGCCCGACTCCGCGGCACCGCGTGCCGCATCGTCCGAGAACTCCTCCTCCAGCGCGGGCAGCTCGCCGATCAGCAGGATCTCCTCGCGGTCGATCGTGAGCGCGGGCGCCCCGACGAACCAGCCGTCGGGAAGCCTGCCCGCGAACCAGGCCGCCGCGTCCGAGGTCGACGGCAGCTCGGCCTGCTGCCACCCGCCGCGGCCGCGCCCCGAGCGATGGCCGGGGCCGCCGCCCCTACCGTGCGGGGCGCGCCCTACGGCCATGAAACGTGCGTACATACCAACCCCCGTTACTCGAATTACTTGATTACACCTCTACTAACGTGCGGGTCGGTCACCGTGTTCCCGATCAACGGGTGAGGGCGGCACTGAGTTCGTCGGCGCGCGTCATCGGCAGGTCACAGACGTAGCCCCGACACAGGAACACCGCTGAGGCGCCGTCGACGGGTCCGCGGCCCGCGAGCAGCGGGACGCCGGGGTCGTCGCCCCGCCCGGCCACCACCACCGTGCCGCCGGGCGCCAGCGAGCGGGCGATCGACACCAGCTCCGCGCCCCGATCGTCCGCAGGGGCGACGGCCACCGCGATCTGCAACGGACCCGCGATGAGAGCCTCGGCGACCGTGAGCCAGTGCCCCGCGAACCGCGGGCTGCGGGCGACGAGCACCCCGGCCCTGGCCATCGCCTGTTCCGCCGCGGCCCGGTAGGCGCCGGACCGAGCCGGGTCGGTCAGCACCGAGGCGGTCACCAGGGCCTCCGCCACCGACGACGCACCCGAGGGACTCGCGTTGTCGCCGGGGTCCGACGGCCTGCGCACCAGGCTCTCCGCATCGTCGGCGGTGTCGTGGAAGAGCCCCGCGACCTCCGGATCGGCGAAGCGTGCCAAGGCCACGTCGAGCAGGGCCTCGGCCTCGGTCAGCCGGAGAGCGGCGCCGGTGGCCTGATGCAGGGCCAGCAGTCCCTGGGCCAGGCAGCCGTAATCCTCCAGCACTGCCCTGGCGCCGCCCGCCGTCCCGTCTCGCGAGCTGCGCAGCAGCCTGCCGTCGACCACATGCAGTCGCAGGAGCAGGTCGGCGGCCTCGTCGGCGGCCCGCACCCACTCGGGCCTGCCGAGCGCCGCGCCCGCCTCGGCCAGCGCGGTGATCGCCAGGCCGTTCCACGCGGTGACGACCTTGTCGTCCCTGGCAGGCTGCGGCCTGCGATCGCGGGCGGCCCGCAGGGCGCCCCTGATCCGCCGCCAGCGTGCCTCGGCACCGGGCTCCGCGTCCCCGGGCGGGCCCGCGTCGGCGGACCCGCCCGAGTCGGCGTTCGGGTCGGCCCCAGAGCCGGCTCCGAAGGCGGCCCCCGGGTCGGCCAGGAGACGCAGCGTCGAGCTGCCGTGCTCGAAGCTGCCCTCCGGGGTCACCGCGAGCAGTTCGGCTGCCCATCGACCGTCCGCGTCGCCCAGCACCTCGATCAGCTGATCCGGCGTCCAGACATAGGTGAGTCCCTCCACCCCGTCGGTGTCGGCGTCCAACGAGGCGGCGAACCCGCCCTCGGGCGTCCGCAGCTCGCCCAACAGGAACTCGGCCGTCTCCACCGCGACCCGGCCTGCCAGTGCCGAACCGGTGCGACGGGCCAGATGGGCGTACACCCGCAGCAGGAGCGCGTTGTCGTAGAGCATCTTCTCGAAGTGCGGCACGACCCAGCCCGCGTCCACGCTGTAACGAGCGAATCCGCCCGCGAGCTGGTCGTACAGGCCGCCACGCGCCATCGCGGCGCAGGTCCGCTCGACGAGGCGCAGCGCATCGGGGTCGTCGGTGCGCTCATGATGCCGCAGCAGGAACTCCAGGACCATCGACGGCGGGAACTTCGGCGCGCCGCCGAAGCCGCCGTGGGCGCCGTCGAAGGACGACGTCAGGGCGGCCACCGCCGCCACGACGGTGCTCTCGTCGACCGCGGCGGCCGGCAGCGGCGCGGTCTGCTCGGCCAGCCCCGCCACGATCCGCCTCGCCGCCTCGCGCACCTCCCCGCGCCGCTCCTGCCAGGCCGCCGCCACAGCGTCGACGAGCTGCGGGAACGAGGGCAGGCCCGGATGCGGTGTCGGCGGGTAGTAGGTGCCGCAGTGGAAGGGCTCGCCCTCCGGAGTGAGAAAGCAGGTCATCGGCCAGCCGCCGCTGCCGGTCATCGCCTGCGTCGCCGTCATGTAGACGGCGTCGACGTCCGGCCGTTCCTCGCGGTCGACCTTGACGTTGACGAAGTTCTCGTTCATCACCGCCGCGACCGCCTCGTCCTCGAAGGACTCGTGCGCCATGACGTGACACCAGTGGCACGCAGAGTAACCGACCGACAGCAGAACGGGCACATCGCGCCGTTTCGCTTCCTCGAATGCCTCGGGTCCCCACGGCCACCAGTCGACCGGGTTGTCGGCATGCTGAAGCAGATAAGGCGAGGTCACACCAGCCAACCGGTTCATACGACCCAGCCTCTCACGCCGACACGGTCCTGCCGGTTCGGCCCGCAAGCCCCCGCCCTACTTGGCCGATCTGCACTCATGCGCCATCACGTGGTGAATGCGGATCGCCCCTTTTGCGCCCCGGTCGCCCGGCGGACACTGAAGGCTCTACCCCGATCCAAAGCCGGTGCCCGAATGGAAGCGGGCAGTACGCTGAGTCGAGCAGCACCGCATCCTCGAAGGAGGTACTTCATGACCGCCGAGATGGTGGCGCCCGCGTGGATGCACACGCAGATCAGCGCGGAACAGTACGACTCCTGGTCCGAGGAGCAGTGCGCCGGCATCGAGATCGTGGACGGGATGGTCGTCGTGAGCCCGAGCGCCTCCAAGCGGCACAACCGGCTGGCCCGAATCCTGGCCAATGCCCTGGACGCCGCCGCGGGCCCGGACTGGAACGCCGACACGGACTTCGACGTCCGTTTGCAGGACGTTCCGCTCACCAACCGCCGTCCGGACGTCACCGTGTACCGGGCGGAGACCATCGACCTCACGCCCACCCGTCCCGAGCACGTGCTCCTGGTCGTCGAGGTCGTGTCCCCGGGGTCAGAGACCACCGACCGGATCGTGAAGGTGGACCAATACGCCAAAGCCGGCATCCCCTTCTACTGGCGCATCGAGCAGGCCGCCACCGGCGTTCCGATCGTCTACACCTACGTCCTCGACCCCGCCAACAGGGCCTACCGGGACGGCGAGGTGTTCACCGGCACCGTGAAGGCCACCGCGCCATTCCCTGTCACGGTCGACCTTGGGGCCCTGTGAGCAACGAGGAATCGTCGCTGGCGGATGGTGGCGTACTTCTCGGGCCCCCACTCTGGTGAGGCGGCCAGCTCGGCCTCCACCCAAGCGTCGATGCTTGCGTCCAGCTGCTCATCGTATGTGTCCCTGCGGTTACCTTCTGGCAACACCCCAGGGCAGGACTACCTTGTTGTGTAAGTTCACTGACACCAGTGGCAGGCGGCGTAACCGACGGAGAGCAGCACCGGCACCTCGCGCCGCGCCGCCTCCGCGAACGCCTCCTCGCCCCAGGGGTACCAGTCCACGGGATTGTCGGCATGCTGTTGCAGGTAGGGACTCGTCGCGTCAGCCAAGCGGTTCGCCGTGCGACCTACTGTGGCAGCCTGCGGCGGCGGGCCGCAGCGAAGCCGCGATCGACGTCCGCGACTCGGTCGGGCCGCGGGCGCCGTCCACAGCCGATCGGGTTCATGCCCCGGCGCGGCGATTCCGCAGGCCGCCTCGGCGGCCGAGGCAGCTCCCTCGGCCGTCAAGCCACGGCGGCGGCCGGGCCGCGGACCGGGCAGGCCCACCCGATCGGATGCCGCACACTGGGCGGATGAAGTCGGGACGAGCGGCCGCCAGAGGCCGGGCACGGTGGACGGCCGACGTCCGAAGCGCGGCGGTGACCGGCGGCGAGGCCGTGCTGCGGCCGGACTCGGACCGCCGCGACGCCTGGACGCTGCTGGTGGACGGCACTCCGCAGTCGCACGTCGACCTCGGCGACCCGAGTTACCTGCTCTTCGAGTACGTCCGACGCCTCGGGCACGTGGTGGACCTCGCGGGCCCGGTGGGCGCCGCGCTCGACGTCGTCCACCTCGGCGGCGGCGCCCTCACCCTGCCGCGTTACGTCGCCGCCACCCGGCCGGGCTCCCGCCAGCGAGTCGTGGAGTACGACGAGGCGCTCACGGAGTTCGTCCGCGCCGAACTGCCCTGGGACAAGCGGGCCCGAATCCGGGTCAGCGGCGCCGACGCACGGGAGTGGCTGTCTCGGCAGCGGCCGGACACGGCGGATCTGCTGATCGTGGACGTCTTCGCGGGGGCCCGCACACCCGCCCACCTGACCTCGGCGGAGTTCGTCGCGGCGGCGGCGGACGTGCTGCGCCCCGGCGGCGTCTTCGCGGCCAACGTGGCCGACGGCCCGCCGTTGTCCTTCGCCCGCAGGCAGGCCGCCACGCTGCGCTCGGTGTTCGGCGAGGCCCTGCTGATGGCCGAGCCCGGCCTGCTGCGCGGCAGGCGCTTCTCGAACCTGGTCCTGGTCGGCTCCGCGGCGCCGCTGCCCGTAGCCGACCTGACCCGGCGCACGGCGGGCGATCCGACGGCGGCACGAGTGGTCGAGGGCGCGGCCTTCGACGGCTTCGTCGGCACCGCCGTCGCCGTCACCGACGCCGACGCCACGGCATCGCCGCTGCCACCCTCGGGAGTCTTCGGGCGGTGAGTCAGGCCGAGAACCGGGCGGGCCCCGCCGAATCACAAGCGATCCGCGCCGCCGAGGCCCCTACTCCGTGGCTTCGGGTGTCTCGGTCCCACCAAGGTCAGCCAGACGACACGCTGCGCGGGATCCGGCGATCTCCGGCCCGACCGCCCGCGGTCGCCTCGTACTGCCCCTGGTCGGGTGCTCGGCCCTGGACGGCCCGGGTCGAGAACTCACCGCGCAGTCGATGCCGTCGGTCAGGCCGTGCTCCGGACGCGTCGGCCGAGAGGACGACCCAGGCTTCCCAGGTGTTCGACGGCGCGTCCCGACACGGCTCCTCTCACCCTTTCGCTGCTTCTGACGTGGCGAACCGGACAGGTCACCCGTCCGGGCGCCGGGGCGGTGCCGCGCGACACCACGCCTCCCCGGCACTGCTCACATCTCCATCTCATTCGGCACGGGACCGAAGTCGCCGGCCGACGGACCGGACGATCGAACGGACGGCTCGGTCCGTGTGGCCGAACACGGCGGACGACCGCGGTCGCCTTCCACTCCCGTACCGTCTGCGCGACCACCGTCCATCGGCCGACCCCGGCCGATTCCCGAGGAACTCGGCGAGAGTCCTCGACGAAGTCTTGGCCGGAATGCTCGGGAAGAACATCCGCCCCCGGAAACTCGGTAACCGCCACCCCCGCCGACGTCGACGCATCCCGTCGTGACAGCAGGCCCCATACGGGGCGGGCAGCGTCGAGCGCACCCTCCGCCCTGCTCTCGGCCCGGTCTTCTCGGGTCGGCAGCAGATCGGGTCCGACTCGTCGGCGGACCCGCACGTCGCCTTCGGCAGCCAGCCCGGCCACGGCCCCGCGATCACACCGCAACTCACCCCATCGCACGTCAGAGGCCATACCGAGGTTTCCGAACCATTTCGGAAGAAGCCGCTCTCCGCCCGCTCACAACCTCGGATCGACCGGGTCGGACTCCAGCGCCAGTACGGCGAAGGCGCACTCGTGCACCCGCCACAGCGGCTCCCCCGCCACGAGCCGGGACAGGCCCTCCAGACCGAGCGCGTACTCCCGCAGCGCCAGCGACCGTTTGGTGTCCAGCTTCCGATCCCGCAGCCGGGTGAGATTCGCGGGCTGGAGGTAGTCCGGGCCGTAGACGATCCGCAGGTACTCCCTGCCGCGCACCTTCAGCCCGGCCTGCACCAGTCGATCCTTCGCCCTGGTCAGGTTGGCGGCGGGCTTGACGACCATCCCCTCCCCGCCCTCGGCGGTCAGCGCCGTCCACCAGGCCGCGGCCGCGTCCACCGAGGCGGCATCCTCGAGATCCGCCTCGACGCGGCCGGTGGCGTGGAACGTCCCCGGCACGGCGGCCGCCAGCCGATCCGCGACGGCCAGGTGCCAGGCGTGCGGCCGGTCCTCGAAGGTGGCACCCTCGGCGGCCAACAGCTGGAACGGCGCCAGCCGGACGTCGTCAAGCCCCGTCATCGGCACGGTGTGGCGGCGGTAGACCGCCCGGAACGCCTCGGCGTCCGAGACACGCCGCCGGGTGCGGACCAGCAGGTCCGTCACGTCGGCGCCGCGCGCCGCCGCGGCGGAGAGCGTCGCGACGGCGGCGGGCAGGGCCAGTTCGGCGGCGGCGCCGACGGCGGCGAAGTCGTCCCGGATCAGCTGGTCGGCCTTGGCGTTCCAGGGCAGCAGCTCGGCGTCGAACAGCAGCCAGTCGCTCGCCCGCTCCGCCCACAGCCCCGCGGCGTCGCAGGCCAGCCGTACCCGGTCGAGCAGGCGTCGGGTGTCCGGCGGATCGAAGAAGGACCGCCCCGTCCTGGTGTAGACCGCGCCCGCGACCTCCGCCTGCTCCGTGTCGCTCATGCCGAAGCGCGTCCGCGCCGTCTCGGCGTCCCGACACACCAGGACCACGGCGCGGGAACCCATGTGCTTCTCCTCGCAGATCACCCGGCGCACCCCGGCGGCACGGTAGGCCGCGAACGCCTCGTCCGGATGTTCCAACAGGTCGGAACGGGCCGACGTGGGCGAGGGAGCCATCGTCGGCGGCAGATACGCCAGCCACCTCGGGTCGAGGGAGAACCGGCTGATCACCTCCAGCGCCGCGGCGGCCTGCTCCTCGCGAACGGTCACCCGACCGTGATGGGCGGTCTGGACGGCTCGCCTGCCCGCGACGTCCTCGATCCGCAGGACGTCGGGTTCGGACCGCCCCGGGACGGCGGCCGCGGCGGCCTCGACGGCGGCCGAGCCCGAGGACGGCGGCCGGACCGGCTCGTACCAGACCCGTTCGGCGGGCACCGAGACCAGCTCGCGTTCGGGATACCGCAGCGCGGTCAGCCTGCCGCCGAACACGCAGCCGGTGTCCAGGCAGAGCGTGTTGTTCACCCACTCCGCCCGCGAGACCGGCGTGTGCCCGTAGAGCACGGTCGCCGAACCGCGATAGTCGTCCGCCCACGGATACCGCACGGGCAGCCCGAACTCGTCGGTCTCGCCGGTGGTGTCCCCGAACAACGCGAAGCTGCGCACCCGCCCGGAGGCCCGGCCGTGATAGCGCTCCGGAAGGCCGGCGTGCGCCACCACGAGCCGCCCGCCGTCCAGCACGTAGTGCGCCACCAACGAGTCGCAGAAGCTCCGCACCCGGGCGCCGAACTCCGGCGGCTCCTCGGCGAGCTGGGCCAGCGACTCGGCGAGTCCGTGTCCGGTCGACACCCGTCGTCCCTGGAGCGCGCGCAGCAGCTTCGCCTCGTGATTGCCCGAGACGCACAGGGCGGTGCCGTCGGACACCATGCCCATCACCAGACGCAGGACGCCGGGGGTGTCCGGCCCTCGGTCGACGAGGTCGCCGACGAAGACCGCCCGCCGACCCTCGGGGTGATCGGCGCCCACCGCGCGGCCGTCGGAGTCTCGGCGGACCCGGTAGCCCAGCTCGCCGAGCAGCGCCGTCAGCTCCGACCGGCAGCCGTGCACGTCGCCGATCACGTCGAAGGGCCCGGTCTCGTCGCGACGGTCGTTGCGCAGCGGCTCCAGGACGATCTCGGCGTCGGCGACCTCCTCGGGGCTGCGCAGCACGTGCACCCGCCGGAAACCCTCCCCGGCCAGGTTCTTGATCGACCGGCGCAGCTCGGCACGGTGTCGACGCACCACGTCCGCGCCGAAGTCGCGATCCGCGCGGTCGGCGTTGCGTCGGACGCAGACGCCCTCCGGCAGGTCCAGCACGACGGCGACCGGCAGCACGTCGTGCTCCCTGGCCAGCCGCACCAGGCTCGCCCTGGCCTGCCGCCGCACGTTCGTCGCGTCGATCACCGTGAGCCGTCCGAGCGCCAGCCGGACACCTGCCACGTGATGGAGCGCCTCGAAGGCGGGCACCGTCACCGACTGATCGTTCTCGTCGTCGCCGACCATGGCGCGGAAGGCGTCGCTCGCCAGGATCTGCGACGGACGGAAGTGGGTCCTGGCGAAGGTGGACTTGCCGGAGCCGGTGGCGCCGATCAGCACCACGAGCGCGGTCCTCGGCAGTGCGAGCGTGCTCATGCCGACGCCCCCTCTCGCGCCGCGGGCTTCGCGGCGGCCACGGTCGGGCGGTCGTCCTGCCTGCTGAACACCGCGAGCTGGGTGACCGGGCCGAACTCCGGATGGATCTCCCCCACTTCGCCGAAGCGGACGCGGTATCCGTGGCGATGACAGACCTGCCGCGCCCAGGCGGCGAACTCGGCCCTGGTCCACTCGAACCGGTGATCGGCGTGGCGGAGGCCCGCGGGCGTCAGCGTGTCGAACAACGGGTTGTACTCGATGTTCGGGGTGGTCACCACGACGGTGCCCGGCCGCGCATGTCCGAAGACGGCGCGGTCGAGGGCGGGCAGCCGCTCCGGGTCGACGTGCTCGACGACCTCGACCAGGGCGGCGCCGTCGTAGCCGACGAGGTCGTCGTCCAGGTAGGTGAGAGCGGACTGCCGCAGGGCGAGCCGCTTCCGTCGGGACTCGGGGAGGCGGTCGACGCCGATCCGTCGTTCGGCGATCCGCAGCGAGCGCATCGACACGTCCACGCCGGTGACCGCCGTGAAGGCCGGGTCGGCCAGCAGATCGGCCACCAGCTCTCCGGTGCCGCAGCCCAGGTCGAGCACGCGGCCCGCGCCCGCCGCTCGAAGCGCCGCCGCCACCGCCTGCCGCCGTCGTCGCGCGTGGTCGCCGCGTCGCGGACTCCCGGCCGCGGGGCGGTCGGCGGCAGGATCGGGCGCCGGGTCCTCGGGCACCGGATCCTCGGGCACCTCGTCGGCGAGGCCGCCCAGCGCCGAGGCCACGTAGTCGCCGCGATGCGCCAGATACCGAGTGGTGATCAACCGCCGTTCGGGATGCCCGGCGAGCCAGCCCGCGCCCGCGCGCAGCAGCTTCTCGACCTCCTGCTCGGCCACCCAGTAGTGCTTGGCCGCGTCCAACACCGGCAGCAGCACGTACAGCTGGTTGAGGGCGTCACCCAGGCGCATCGAACCGGTCAGCCGCAGCCGGGCGTAGGGCGCGTCACCCCAGGCGGGCAGGTGCTCGTCCCACGGCGGCGTCGTGCTGTCGACCTGCCAGCCCAGCGGGGCGAACAGCCGCCGCGGCAGATCGGCATCGCCCCGAACGGGCAGGGCGGGGACCTCGATCTCCAGAGGCAGCACGCTCTCGGCCAGCTCCGGCCGGGCATCGCAGCGGCCCCGCATCGCGGTGCCGAAGACCGAACCCAGTGCGACCGCGAGCATCGACGAGGCGGCATAGGGCCGGTCGTTGACATAGGAGCCCAGTCCGGCGGGTCGTCCGCCGTTCCGGCCCGCCCGCCGGGCCAGGGCGATCGGGTCGACCTCCAGCAGCAGCGCCGCCGTGCAGGCCTCCTCGTCGGCCCTGGGATAGAACACGTGGGCCGAGCCCGCGGACACGGGGAAGCTCTGCACCCGGTCCGGGTGTTTGTGCAGCAGAAACCCGAGGTCCGTCGCGGGCTGGTAGGTCGTGGTCACGGTGAGCAGCACCGCGCCATCCTCGCGCAATGGACCAGGCGAGCGCAGCCGGTTATCCCCTGCCGGCGCCCGCCGCCCGTGTGCGGCCGACCTCGGCGCGACGGCCGCCGCCACTGCCGGCGCCCGGTCGGGAGCCCGCAGTGGCGGCAGGTGGTCAGTCGGAGTCGCGACCCCCGGCGGCCCGGCTCGTCACACCGTCCGCCCGGTCCGCCGACGTCGCGACCCGAGCGGACTCCGCGGAGCCGTCGGTCGACGAGCCCGGCGAGGTCGAGCCCTCGGCGCCCTCCGCCTCGCTCTCGGGCGGGTCGAAGCTGGCGGGCAGCCTGCGCAGGTGCCTGGTCATCGAACGGACCAGCAGCCCGACCGCGATGAAGAAGAGCACCAGCAGCACGAGGCCCACCGGGGACGACTTGCCGAAGTCCTCACCCTGCCCGCCCGGGTCGTCCACGCCGAAGGCCAGCGCCGACCACACGAGCGCGCCCGCGCCCGCGATCACACCGTCACCTTCTCGTACACGCCCGCGAACAGGTCGTCCTCCGGGAGGGTGGCGTCGACGAGGGACCGTACGAGCTCGTACTCCTCCGTCGGCCACACCTCGCGCTGGACGTCCAGCGGCACCGCGAACCATCTGCTGTTCGGGTCGATCTGCGTGGCGTGGGCGGTGAGGGCGGCGTCACGGGCCTCGAAGTGCTCCTCACACCGCACCCGAGTCGTGACCCGCTCCATCACGTCGGGCCGCGAGGCGTCCCAGTTCGCCAGCCACTCGCCGTACGGCGACTCGATGCCGCGCGCGATCAGCTCCTCGTGGAACGTCGTCATCTTCGCCCGCGAGAAGCCGTGCGAGTAGTAGAGCTTCTTGGGCTGCCACGGCTCGCCCGCCGTCGGGAAGCGCTCCGGGTCGCCCGCCGCGTCGAACGCGGCCATCGACACCTCGTGGCATCGGATGTGGTCCGGGTGCGGGTAGCCGCCGTTCTCGTCGTAGGTCACCATCACGTGCGGTCGGAATTCACGGACCACACGAACCAGCGCCTCGGTGGACACCTCGAGATCGACGAGGGCGAAGCAGCCCTCGGGCAGCGGCGGAAGCGGGTCGCCCTCGGGCAGACCCGAGTCGACGAAGCCGAGCCACCGGTGCTGGACACCGAGGATCTCCGCGGCCGCCGCCATCTCCTGGCGGCGCACGGCCGCGATGTTCTCCGCGATCTCCGGACGTTCCATGGCCGGGTTGAGGATGCTGCCCGCCTCACCACCGGTACAGGTGACGACCATCACTTCATGACCCTCGGTGACATATCGCACCAGGGTCGCCGCGCCCTTACTCGATTCGTCATCCGGGTGAGCATGCACCGTCATCAATCGCAGCTTCTCAGCCATGGTGCGACCGTCGTCCCTCCTGCAGGTGTAACCGCCCCCTGCGAGCAGCCTCACAGGGCGGTCCGGGGATACTCGTCAACGCGAGCAACAATGCCATTGTTCCCGCCGTCTCCGACGATCCGCACTTGAGGTATGCATAGGCCGTGAACGACACCCCGCCGTCGACGACGCCGCGCCAGCGGCCAGTGGGCCGCTACGGCGCACCCGCCCGCCGTCCGTCACGTCGCGTGTTGATCGTCTCGCTCGGCGTCGCGGTGGGCATCGGTTTGGTCGCCTCGATCGTGGCGTATCGGAACTTCGGCGCCCAGCCCATCCGGGGCGAGCACACCGCCTTCGAGATCACCTCGGACGACTCGATCGAGCTGAGCTTCCAGGTGCACCGAGACGACCCCGAGCGACCGGCCGTGTGCGTCGTGGAGAGCCGTGCCGAGAACGGCGACGAGGTGGGCAGACGCGAGGTCTACGTGCCGCCCGCCGAGGGCTCCGCGAACCACACCACGACACTGCGCACATCGCAGCGGCCGGTGATCGGCGAGGTGTTCGGCTGTTCGTATGAAGTGCCGGAATACTTGATCGACTCTGCGCTGACTCCGCCGGGAGGGGGGATGCGGCCAAGCGGGTGAACCCCAGCTCACAGCATGGCCCGACGCAGGAATTCGAGCGACGGGCCCCTTTTGGCGTGCTAACCTCGAAGCACAGCACGGTCCCCTGGTGGGCCGTGTTTTTCCGTATCCGGCCGGTGCAGCCGGATGACTGCGGACGGGCTGGCGCCTGTTCGGGACAGAACGAGGAGTGGTGACCGTGAGCGACACCCAGGTGACCTGGCTTACCCAGGATTCCTTCGACAGGCTCAAGCAGGAGCTTGACGACCTGATCGCGAGCCGCCCGGTCATCTCCGAGAAGATCAACGCCGCCCGCGAGGAAGGCGACCTCAAGGAGAACGGCGGCTACCACGCCGCCCGCGAGGAACAGGGTCAGCTCGAGGCGCGCATCCGACAGCTCCAGGAGCTGCTGCGAGTGGCGAAGGTCGGCGAGACGCCCACCGAGTCCGGCGTGGCGCAGCCCGGCATGATCCTCACGGTCCGCTACGAGGACGACGAGGACACCGAGACCTTCCTGCTCGCCACGCGCGAGGAGGGCGGCGAGGGCAACCTCGAGGTCTACTCGCCGTCGTCGCCGCTCGGCCAGGCCCTGTTGGACGCCAAGGAGGGCGAGACCAGGGAGTACGAGCTGCCCAACGGCGGCACGATGAAGGTCACCCTCGTCAAGGCGGTGCCCTACGCAGCCTGACCGCCACACCATGATCGCCTCGGGGCCGTCTCCCGTTCGGGAGGCGGCCCCTCGATCTGGCGGGACCGGTTCTCTCGGCCGCGTTCGACCGGCGTGCGGCGTCGAATCGGAGGACGCCTTCCCGGGGGCGCGAGGGCGGACCTGATCGAGCCGTCGCCCGCGCCGCTCGGCCCCCGCTGCCCACGGCCTCCGGTCGTCGCCCGTCCGACGCGGTGATATATCGGCGGCCCCGGCTCGGCTGCGTCGGGCCGACAGCGCGGCGGCGTTCGATGCCGTCGACGCGCGGGGCCGACACCCGCCCGCACCCGCGCGGAACCACGCCCACGGCGCCGAGGGGCGACCGGTCAGCCCGTCTCGGCGTCGCGGACCAGGCGTTCCAGCAGTGGACGGACCCGAGGTGCCACCGGGGTCGACAGCGCGATCGACGTCGACGTGCGCCGCACCCACTCGACGCCCACCATCTCGTCGATCACCCGTTGAAGGTCCTCGTTGGATCGGGCGACGATGCGGACGAGCAGGTCACCCTGTCCCGTGGTGGCATGAACCTCGCAGACCTCGTCGAGCTGAGTCAGCCGTTCGGCGACCTCCCCCCGCCTGCCCTGCGCGATCTCCAGGATGACGAAGGCCGTCAGGCCGTAACCCATCGCGGCGAGGTCGATGCGCGGTGGGAAGCCCGTGAGCACCCCGCGTCGTGTGAGTCGCTCCAGCCTGGCCTGCACGGTGCCCCGCGCGACCGAGAGCCGCCGGGCGCACTCCAGCACGCCCAGTCTCGGTTCGTCGGTCAACAACAGCAGCAGCCGCGCGTCCAGGGCGTCGAGCGCGTCGTCTTCTCCACCGCGACTCAAGGCGCCTCCTCTGAGCAGATTGCTCGAACGTCGACGAGCCGAACCGGGCCCCACTGGACATTCTGTATAGCAGGAGGCGCCGCTATTGCTCAGCCTGCGAACCCGCTCCCATGCTGGCTGTACCGCAGATCGGATTCGACGGCCGTGACGGAGGACCCCGTGACCGAGATCCTGGATCAGCAGAGCAGCATCGACGACGTCAGCTACGACCAGCTTCGCCAACTCGTCGGACTCGTCGACTACGACGAGAGCCGCGACCCCTTTCCCGTCAAGGCCATGGACGCCGTGGTCTTCGTCGTCGGCAACGCGACGCAGAGCGCGCTGTTCTATCAGGTGGCGTTCGGCATGGAGCTGGTCGCCTACTCCGGGCCGGAGACCGGCAACCGCGATCACAAGGCGTACGTCCTGAAGTCCGGATCGGCACGCTTCGTCCTGCGTGGCGGGGTGTCCCCGGACAGCCCGCTCCTGGACCACCACCGCGAACACGGCGACGGCGTCGTGGACCTCGCCTTGGAGGTCGCCGACGTCGACAAGTGCATCGCCCACGCCCGCAGGCAGGGCGCCACGGTGCTGGTCGAACCACAGGACGTCAGCGACGAACACGGCACGGTCCGCACCGCCGCCATCGCCACCTACGGGCAGACCCGCCACACCCTCGTCGACCGGTCCCGCTACACCGGCCCGTACCTGCCGGGCTTCGTCAGCAGGACGGGCACCCTGGTACGAGCGGCGGACGCACCGAAACGCCTGTTCCAGGCCGTGGACCACTGCGTGGGCAACGTCGAGCTGGGTCGGATGGACGAGTGGGTGGCGTTCTACAACCGGGTCCTCGGCTTCGTGAACATGGCCGAGTTCGTCGGCGACGACATCGCCACCGAGTACTCCGCGCTCATGAGCAAGGTGGTGTCCAACGGCAACCATCGCGTGAAGTTCCCGCTGAACGAACCCGCCGTGGCGCGGAAGAAGTCCCAGATCGACGAGTATCTGGAGTTCTATCAGGGCGCGGGCTGCCAGCACATCGCCCTGGCCACCGGCGACATCCTCGCCACGACCGACCGGATGCGCGCGGCGGGCGTGGAGTTCCTGGACACCCCCGACTCGTACTACGACGACCCCGAGCTGCGGGCGAGGATCGGCGAGGTCCGGGTTCCGATCGAGGAACTGAAGCGGCGACGCATCCTGGTCGACCGGGACGAGGACGGCTACCTGTTGCAGATCTTCACCAAGCCCGTGGGCGACCGGCCCACCGTGTTCTACGAGCTGATCGAACGGCACGGCTCGCTGGGCTTCGGCAAGGGCAACTTCAAGGCCCTCTTCGAGGCCATCGAACGCGAGCAGGACCGGCGGGGGAATCTGTAGAGGTTCGGGCGCCGGGCGGGCACGGGCACGGGGCGGGCGTCACGGTGATGTACCGGCCCCGGCCCGCGCCTGCCGTATACCGGTGCCGCTCGAAACGGCCCTCGGCTTTGCTACGAAGCCGCAGGCTCCGGCGTTCCGTTCGGCCAGATGCAGGGGGACGAGGCACCGAGGGAAAGGTCGCCTTGCACACTGGATGCGATCGACATCCGGAAGCCGTTGTCAGGATGCTCGACGGAGATGAATTCGTCGTCCGGCCTCGGTCACTCAATACGAGATAACCGTCCTGCCGCCAGGATTGAAATATCTCCTCGCTCACAGTCGCATTCGCGTCGACCGACAGGCCCCGAATCCAGTACTTCTTCGAGACGAAGATCCGATCTTCGGGCCGCCATCAGTCGGGTCGAGGCATGGGTAGGAACCGCCCATGTTCGCCTCCAGCGTCGGCGATGATGACAGCGCGGCAATCACTGCCTCAATCCTCGAGTCGACTCGGCCTCCGACAGCTTCCTCACTCATCGTCGGACGCATGGGTTCGATCCTCTCGGAGATCACGTAGGTGATGACTGCCAGGACGAGAACACCAAGGGACGCGATGACCACCACCCGAGCCTTGGGCGTCATCTCGACCGCTCCCCGACGATTGTCCGAACACCGAGAATGCCTTACCCGAACTTTCCCCGAAATCCACAATTCGCTGCCATATCAACTAAAAACATAGCGGCATAGGTCAAGACCTTCACCGAATACGCAGTCGGAGCACGAGTCTCCAAAACACAAGACCGCCATACTACGTCAGCGGCGATGGTCTCCCGTGCCTCGTCGCGTATCCGCTCGGCGTCCGCGAAGAACTCGTCCCACCGCGTCCCCTGGTGGCCCGGCCCTCGGGACGGACCGCTCAGGCTGCCGTCGTCGTGCACCGAGATGCCTGCCTCGCCTGCCCGGCGCACGGCGTCCAACAGCCGTTCCCGCGCCGTCTCCGTCCGGTCCGTCAGCTCCCGCAGAATGGGCGGGATGCGCGTCAGCGTCTCGGCGGCCTCGGCGAACTGGTCGTGCAGCCGTCCGAAGTGGCCTCGGGCGGCCTCGGCGGCCCCTTGCCAGCCGTCCAGCTCGGCGATCCTCCCGACCAGGTCCTCTGCCTGACGGCCCAGTCGTACGGCGTGATCGGACCAGTTCTCGGCGGCCTTCTCGAAACGGCCCGGCTCGGCACGGCGCAAGTCTGCGAACGAGACCATCCCGCTCTCTCTCCCCTGTCCTGTCCCGCCGCGGGGAACGGCGCGGCTCGGCCTCACACCGCGACGACGGCCCCGCTCGACTCCGCTGTCACTCCACGACTGTCACTCCACGACTGTCATTCCACGACGAACGAGATGCGTGCCGCCTCGTCCAGACGCAGGTACTCGTCGGCGTTCTCCTTCAGCAGCCCGCCGCCCGCGGCGGTGCGGGCGCTCAGCGTCTCGATCGCCGCCTGCAGCGTGTCTCGGCGTCGATCAGCGTCGTGCTGGCATCGAATCCCTGGTTGCCAGACTCACCAGCGCGTCGCCGGTGGCGCGTAACGCCTCCGGATCGACGTCGAAGCCCTCGGACACGTCCCGCCTCCCCCGCGATGGATGCCTCGACCGACACGCACGGTTGCAACGGCGTCACGGACAGGGCACTCGTTCGCGGGACCTGCTGCCGAAGTTCGAGCGAAATCCACCCGTCCGGCAGAGTCGCCGGGGCGTTCCGCATGGTGCCCCGGCGACTCCGCCCGCTTTGCCGACGCCGTCCCGCACCCGGCGCGCGGCGCGACACCGGCGCCAGGCCCCGCGTCACCCAGCACCCGGCACCCAGCACCCGGCACCCGGCACCCGATGCGCGAGGACCCGGCGACTCAGGCGGCGGACTCGACCGCCAGCCAGAGTTCGACATCGGCGTGGGTGCCCTCGTCGTCGTGGTAGTCCGCCCGCACGAGCTGCGGCACGGGCAGGAGCCGGTAGGGGTTGGCGGGCAGCCACTCCCCGCCGACCGACCGCCACAACGCCTCCAACGTCACCGGGAACGGTCCCGACGCGGTGAACACCGCCCAGGTGTGGGCCCCGATCGCCAGTTCGTCGTACCCGGCCGGGGCGGGCCGGTTCGTCGCGGCACCCAGGTAGTACTCGGCCGCCATGCCCTCGACGAGTCCGGTGCCGTCGACGTCGTTCCAGACGGACAGGCTGCCCTGGGGCTCCTGATCGGACAGCTCCTCCAGGGTCGCCCAGACGGAGTCGGGCAGCGCACGCACGAACCGGTCGAGCTCCGGGCTGCCGCCTTCGAAGACGACCGTGGCGCGGGTGCTGCGTCCGACGATGCGGAACGCGGGCTTGACGACGATGCGGTACTCCATGTCTGTTCTCCCGTCGATGCTGAGGTGGAAGGACAGTCGGGGCTGGGATCGCAGTACCGCGCCGGGACGGCGTGCCTGCACGGGTCCGACACCGTGGACGGCGCGGAACGCGCGGGCGAAGGCGTCGGCCGAGGTGTAGCCGTAGCGCACGGCGATGTCCTGCACCGCCTCCTCGCCTTCCCGTACGGCGCGGGCGGCCACGGTCATCCTGCGTCGGCGGATGTACTCCGACAGCGGCATCCCGGCGAGCACCGAGAAGACGCGGCGCAGCTGATACTCCGACGTCAACGCTGCTGCCGCCGCCTGCCGTACGTCGACCTCCCCGCCTTCGAGGGCTTCCTCGATGACGTCCAGCGCCCGATTCCACAGCTCCATGTCCCCGTCCTTTCCTGAACGCCTCCGAGCGTGGCCGACTCGACGGGCTCGGGTCCGTCATCCGATGCCCGGAATCGTCGGGTCGCCCGCGCGGCTCGGACACCGCCGCCAGGCGCGTCCGCTCACCAGGGTCGGGGTTCTCGACACCGTGGTCCGCCGGGGACGACGACGTCCACACCCGACGACACCACGGCGGCGGCTGCCCGCACCCGGCCGTGTGTGGTGGTGCCGGTCGACAGCGGCCCCGTTCTGCCGCATGCCGGCGCGCCTGCCGACAGGCGGCGACCGGTCGGTGTGCGGCGACGTGGTTCGAGGTTGCCGAACACCACGCGGACGATCCACCGCGCTCCGCCGCCTGCCGTGATCCGCGCCGCGCTCCGCCGCACCGCGAGACGTCATCCACACCCGCCCCGCCGTCGCCACGGCCCCACCACGGTCCGCGGATGCGGTCGGTTCGCCGGGATGGCCGCGCGGTCCGCCGCGGCCCGACGACGCACGGACGCGCGCCGGTCGCGCAGACGAGCCGAGCAGGAACCGGCCGAGCCGGGTCCGTCGTGATCCCAAGCCGGGCAGATCACGCGTGATCCCAAGCCCGGCCGATCCCGCACGCGAACCCGCGCCGACCCGCGGGCGTCCCGAATGTCAGAGCAGGATCGTGTGTCCCGCGCCGAGGCGTTGGACCACCTCGCGCCGATGGTCGGGGCCCCGCGTCTCCAGGTTCAACGCCACGTCGACCTCGCCGATGGCCAGCGCGCCGGAGATCCGGGAGTGCGACACGTCGATCACGTTGGCGCCCAAGGCGCCGACCTCGGTGAGCAGGGCGGCCAGCGAACCGGGGCGGTCGGGGATGCGCACCTTCAGGGCCAGGTAGCGGCCGCCCGCGGTCATGCCGTGCTGGATGACGTGCAGGAGCAGCAGCGGATCGATGTTGCCGCCGGAGAGGACCACGGCCACCGGCCCCTCGAAGCGGCCGGGGTGGTCGAGCATCGCCGCCACACCCGCCGCCCCGGCGGGCTCGACGAGCATCTTGGCGCGCTCCAGACACAGCAGCAGCGCCCGCGACAGCGACTCCTCGCTGACGGTGATCACGTCGTCGACGAGTTCGGCGACGTGGCGGAAGGTGACCACGCCCGGTTCGCCGACGGCGATGCCGTCCGCCATGGTCTGCATCTCGGTCAGCCGGACGGGCGCGCCCGCGGCCAGTGAGGCGGGCCAGGCGGCGGCCTTCGCCGCCTGCGCCGCGATGATCCGCACGTCCGGCCGCTGTGGTTTCACCGCCGCCGCGATGCCCGCGACCAGGCCGCCGCCGCCCGCGGCGACCACGATCGTCCGCACGTCGGGCAGCTGTTCGAGGATCTCCAGGCCCACGGTGCCCTGACCGGCGACGACGTCGTCGTGGTCGAAGGGATGGATCAGCTCGGCCCCGGTCCGTCGGGCGTGCTCCATCGCCGCGGCCAGGCTCTCCTCCAGCACCGCACCGACCAGCCTGACCTCGGCGCCGTAGGCCTTGGTGGCCGACATCTTGGGCAGCGAGGCCTGCTCCGGCATGAAGACCGTGCAGGGGATGCCGAGCAGCGAGGCCGCCAGGGCGACGCCTTGGGCGTGGTTTCCGGCGCTGGCCGCCACCACGCCCCGCGCCCGCTGCTCCGGTGAGAGGTTGTGGATGCGGTTGTAGGCACCTCGGATCTTGAACGAGCCGGTGCGTTGGAGGTTCTCGCACTTCAGGTGCACCTCGGTGTCACACCGATCCCCCAGGGCCCGCGAGGGCCGCAGGGGAGTCTCGCGAACCACCCCGGCCAGCAGGCTCCGGGCGGTCTTGATCCGATCGACGCTGACCAGCTCCATGGCCGGCCATCCTGCCAGGCGTTTCCGGCGACAGGGGGCGAGCAGGACGTGAATCACCCGACGTCGTCACCGCCTGCCATACATCACCCGATGGTGGGTAGCGATGAATAGTCACGAGTACGCTTCTGAAGAGTGATCCGCGGGCGAGCGGGTCGGACCGCGACGAGGAGAGGAACGGCGGTGTTCGGGGCGAGACAAGCCGGAGTGTCCTCCCTGGTGATGAGCGTGCTCGCCGCCACTGCGCTGACGGGTGCCGCGTTCTTCACCGTCTCCAGGGTCGACTGCGACCGGGCCCCGCGCTACGAGGAGCGGCACGGCGTCACGGAGTTGGTGGACTCCTGCCTGACGGCCGAAGACCTGCCGGCTCCGCCCCGGTTTCGCGACCGTGCGGGCTGGACCGACCGGGACGAACCGAAGGCTCCGTCCGACCTGCATCGCTGATCGCCCGCCGACGTCCGACCTTCGGGTGCCGGACTGTCGCCCGCGGCTGTCCCCCGACTGCGCCGAGTCCCCCGCCGATCGCGCGACGCGCCGGGCGGGCTCCGCGCCGCTGAGCCGACCGGCCGCCGGCGGGGCGTCGCCTCGGGTCTGTGGCGGGCATGGCGGCCGCCCGGGGTCTCCGTTGCACGGCTGTGCCGATCGCGCCGCGCCCCGCGACCTCGTCGTCTCCCTCTACAGTGCCTGTACGGGTGATCTCGACGGACACCGTCGTCGATCGCCTGCCGAATCGTGCGGCGTCGACGAGTGAGGACGAGGACAGATGAAGGCGACGACGGTCACCGGCCCCCTTGCCCATCACGGCGAGGGCCCGGTGTGGAATCCCCAGCGCGGCGTCCTGCACTGGGTGGACATGCTCGCGGGCGGGGTGCTGACCAGCGATCCGAGCTTCGAGAAGGTCGACAGGACCGAGGTGGGCGAGGTCGCCGCCGTGGTGCGGCCGGTGCGGGACGGCGGTCTGGTGGTCGCCGTCGAACGCGGCTTCGCGCTGATCCCGCCGGACTCCGATCGTCCGGAGCGGCTGCCCGAGGTGTGGTCGGACCCGTCGGTGCGGATGAACGAGGGCGGCTGCGATCCGCAGGGCCGCTTCTACGTGGGGTCGATGGCCTACGGCGCGACGCCGGATCGCGGGCGGCTGTTCCGGCTGGACCCCGACGGCTCGGTCTCGGTGGTGCTGGAGCCGGTGACGATCTCCAACGGTCTGAACTGGAGCCTCGACGGCGAGACCGTCTACTACATCGACACCCCCACCGGCCGGGTCGACGCCTTCGACTTCGACTCAGGCGCGGGCGAGTTCCTGAATCGTCGGCCGTTGATCGAGATCGACTCCGAGCACGGCTCGCCCGACGGCATGGCGATCGACGCCGACGGCAGGCTGTGGGTGGCGTTGTGGGGCGGCTCGGCGGTGCACTGCTACTCGACGAACGGGACGCTGGAGGAGGTCGTGGAGCTGCCGGTGCGGCAGGTCACCGCCTGCGCGTTCGGCGGCGACGCCCTGGACACGCTGTACATCACCACCTCCCGCGACGGCCTCAGCGATCCGGAGGCCGACGCGGGCGCGTTGTACGCCGTGACGCCGGGGGTCACGGGCGTGCCGGTGCTGCCGTTCGCGGGGCTCACCGGGCGGGAGTGACGTCAGGATCGGCGGGGTCGGCGGGGTCGGCGGGTTCGGGCGGCCGGCTCGTGGGTCGAGTCGCCGACCGTCGGCGACTCGACCCGGTCGATTCGGGTCGGCCGGGTCGGGTCGGGTCGGCCGGGTCAGGTCGGCCGGGTCGGGTGGTTCTTCGGACGTCTGCCTCCGTCGGTCCTTCCGCAGGAGCGTCGTCCCGGCGATGCGAGCGTCCTCCGATTCCCGGAGTGACACGGCCTGCCCGGGCCTGCCGTCAGGGCAGACGTCTTCGGGCAGACCGCCGGTCATGGCGCGACCGTCATCGTGCCGCGTCCTCTCCCCATCCGAGGCGGTACTCCGCCGACGTCCGCGCGACGGGTCGTGTGCCTGCGACGACGTGCTCGGCGAAGACGGGCGTGACGAGTCCGATGAGAGGCCAGCACCTACCTACGCGGCACGCCACGCCACGGCGGTAGCTGTCGTGTCGGAACAGCTCCGGCCGTTCCTCGGTAAGCCATCCCCGCGTGCGCGGGGCCGATCTCGTGCGACCCCACAACGTGTCCCGGTACACGGAGCCATCCCCGCGCGTGCGGGGCCGATCGTCCGCGCCGCCGCGAGGTTGGTGGGCCACCCGAGCCATCCCCGCGCGTGCGGGGCCGATCCGGCGCGTCATCTCGGCCAGAGAGCTCTCCGCGAGCCATCCCCGCGCGTGCGGGGCCGATGAGCACCGCGACATCGACGACGGCGGCCCGATCGAGCCATCCCCGCGCGTGCGGGGCCGATAACAGGAAAAACCCCCGGCCGGGTGGCTGCCCAGAGCCATCCCCGCGCGTGCGGGGCCGATGGTGTCCATCGCGGGGTCGTCGGCGGGGAGGCCGAGCCATCCCCGCGCGTGCGGGGCCGATCTTGGTGCGGCCCCGCTTGTCTGCCCGGAGCTCGAGCCATCCCCGCGCGTGCGGGGCCGATCTTCGGTCAGCAGTGTCATACCGAACGACCTTCGAGCCATCCCCGCGCGTGCGGGGCCGATCCGGGTGCCGGGGCCGGTCCGATCCGCAAGTACGAGCCATCCCCGCGCGTGCGGGGCCGATATGGTCGACACGGCCAGCGGCGCCCGCGAAGAGGAGCCATCCCCGCGCGTGCGGGGCCGATCCGGCAGGGCTCGGGAAACAGCCCGCCATCGTCGAGCCATCCCCGCGCGTGCGGGGCCGATCGCCACCACCCCCGCGAACACGCCGTGCCGCCCGAGCCATCCCCGCGCGTGCGGGGCCGATCGCCACCACCCCCGCGAACACGCCGTGCCGCCCGAGCCATCCCCGCGCGTGCGGGGCCGATACTTCTTGACCTGGGCGTTCTCCGGCCGCAGTGCCTCGAAAATACCAGTTGCTCAGCGTAGTCTTCGCTCTCACCGCGTGTTCGCGGGCCTCCGCGTCCGATCGGCTTCCGGCCTGCGCCGCCGTGAATTCGTTCCCAGCCGTGTACGACGACGCCGACCATGACGGATGTCGAGGCCTGCCCCGAGTCGGGACCGTGCGGCGGAAAGAGACGCGGCGAGATCAGGCGGCGGTGAGCACGTGTCTCGATAACGAGGCGAGCAGGCAGCGGGTGCAGGGGGCTCCGGCACCGGGCGCGAGTTGTTCCAGCTGATCGCCGAGGTGGAAGACGGTGCGGCACAGGCTGGTCATCGTGGTGGCGGTGAGGCCTTCGACGTCGACGATGTGGACCGGCACGGTGCCGACGCGCCGAATGTAGAGGCGTGGCCGGGCATGGGCGGGGCGCGGGCTCGGCTCGTCCCAGACGATCGCCTGGCAGTCCGCGCAGTCGACGACCTCGGCGGGCACGCCGGGCAGCATCTCCTCGGGAGCGGGCCCGATGGTGACCGGGACTCCGCACAGGGCGAGTGCGTCCTCGCCCGCGATCGGAACGGTCTCGCCGATGTCGACGAAGATCGCATGGCGCTGACACACCAGTCCGACCGTGGGAGGCGCGACCTGTTCTATCAGCCGGGGCTCGTCGGCGGTCCCTCGTTCCCGAGTCATCGCGCTCCTTCGGTGATCGCCAGGATGTAGGGCCGGACGCGGGCTGCCTGCGCGGGCAGCAGCGCCGTGATCCGCGTCGTGCGGGTGTGTCGAGGTGCGATCATGGCGCGGCCACCAGCACGAGGCGGGGCTTGCGCGACGCGGCCAGACAACCGGGGCATCGCTGCTCGTCGTAGTAACACTCGTGAATCGGCCTGCGGTTCAGCGCGGCGAAGGACGCACCGCCGCACGCAGGCCGAAGGACGACGACGTCGCCGCACCGCTGCACGGTCCCGTGGTGGGTGTCGTGCTGTCGCACCGACCGGACGAACCACTCCGGCCCCGTCACCGCCGCGCCGCCTCGGTGACGGCGTCGCGCAGCAGATCCGCCAGGGCGGGGAGTCGGACGGCGGCCACCCGCCAGCGGCCGAGCATCGTTCCGTGCTCCAGTACGGAGATCTCGACGCCCGTACCCGACGGTCCGGCACGGAGAGCGCGGGTCACGCCCTGCCACCACGCCGCCCACTCGCATCGGGTGCCCTCGGCGCAGGCCTCGATCAGCTGCCCGGCGACGGCCCTGGTGATCTCCGCCCCGACCCTGCCGCTGTGCGCGCGGCTGCCCTCCAGCGCGACCACCCGGCCGACCGCGCCGACGGCCAGCACGGCGCGATGGCTGCCGAGGAAGCCCACCCACTCCGCCGGGATCGAGCGCGGGCCGCACGCCGCCGTCACGACGACGCCCCCGCGTCGAGCGTCCCGGCGAAGGCCGTGCGGTAGCCCGACGGCGGCCGGTCGGCGGCGCAGCGGGCGAGGATCGAGGACACGGACACCGTGCGCGAGCGGCGAGTCCGGGGCCGAGGGGTCAGGTAGCCGTAGGCGGCCGGCGGGAAACCGCTGGTGAGGAGCGTCAGGCCAACGACGGTGAGGGCGGTCATGAGGCGTCACTGTGCCTGGCGGCGATGCAGCCGAGAAACCGTGAAGTGTGCATATTCTCGATCATGACAAGATAAAACCATGACTTGTGGGATATCCCAATGTCTCGATCGGGTGATCCAGTGCGGGACTGAGCTCTCCTACGCTGATCGCCATGAGCCGAGCGCGATCCCGAACTAACCGAACCGCCCGATCACGAGGGCTGGCGGCAAGTCTCCATCGCTCGCGCACCGACGCAGGGATGACGATCGACGACGTTGCCGCCCGCACTCCCGATCTGTCCCGCTCGACCATCGGACGAATGGAGACTGGCGAACGCGTACCCACTCCAGAAGAAACAGCCGTATTGCTCGCCGCGATGGGAGTCGGTGGTAACGCCGCGTCGTACGTGATGGACCTCGCTCGGCGGGCGAGCGAGAGTCACTGGTGGGAAGGGGACAGACCAGGGCTGTCACCGCTCATGCAGTCGTGGATCGATTGGGAGGATCAGGCCAGCGGCATCGTCGAATGGACATTGGACGTCGTGCCGGGGCTGCTGCAAACGGCGGAGTACGCGCGGCAACTCGCAGGAGCATGGGCAAGCCGCCCAGCAGAGATCGAGGCGCGGGTTGCGACCCGTATGGCACGTCAGACGCTGTTGTCCCGAGACACGGTGAGTTATGACGTCGTCATCGACGAAGCAGTTCTTCACCGGCCGATCGGCGGCGCCACGCTCCTCGTCGATCAACTGCGGCATCTGATTCGCACGGCAGAGCGACCGAACATCAGCTTGCAGGTGTTGCCCACGGCGGCGACCGTTCGAGCGCACCGCGGCTTGATCGGGTCGTTCATCGCGTTGCAGTTCAGCGAGAAGGATGACCCGCTCGTACAGATCGAGCACATCTCATCAGCCGTCATCGTCGATGATCCAGCCGAGGTGGAGGCCCACCTGGCAGCGCACTCTACGCTGACCGAAATGGCGATGAGCCCGGCCGAGTCCGCCGACCTCATCCGGCACGTTGTGAAGGAGATGGAGTAGTCATGGCTGACTTACAGCCCGCCCTGTCTGCCTGGCGCACCGCGAGACGGTCCGGCGGCGAGAACTGTGTCGAGGTCGGGCTCGGTACGGGCCTAGTCGGCATCCGAGACACGAAGAACCGCGACGGCGGGACGCTCGTCGTCGACCAGCACACCTTCGCCGCCTTCGTTGCATCCGTGAAGTGCGCGTACTGATCGCACCCTCGGTCGTCAGACAGGCAGCCGGCACCCCGAGACCGATGCGGCCGTGGCGACGGGGCGCACCAGAAACGCACTCCATCGCCACGACCGCTCACCGACGATCCGGCTGAAACCGCCCGTGAGTTACGACGACACCGTGTCCCGCCGCTGCCATCCTTCCTTGAACAGGTTGAAGTTCACCTTCTGTCTCGGGTGCTCCGCGACGGCGTCCAGGTCCAGTTCGATGCCCAGGCCGGGGCCGGTGGGCAGGGCGAAGTAGCCGTCGACGACCTCGGGGTTGCCCGGCGCGACGTCCTTGACGAAGGAGTCGGCGAAGTCGTTGAAGTGCTCCTGGATCTTGAAGTTCGTCGTGCAGGCGGCCAGATGCAGGTTGGCCGCCGTGAGCACCGCGCCGCCCACGTTGTGCGGGGCGACCATCATGTGATGCGTCTCGGCCGTGGCGGCGAGCTTCTTGGTCTCCAGGATCCCGCCGAAGTGCGAGATGTCCGCCTGGATGATGTCGGCCGCCTGCAACGCGAAGAGCTGTCGGAACTCGTGCCGGGTGTGCAGCCGCTCCCCCGTGGCCACCGGGGCCTCGGCCGTCGCGGAGAACTTCGCCAGCGCCTCGATGTCGTCCGGCGGGGTCGGCTCCTCCAGCCACGCCGGGTCGTACGGCCGCAGCTGCCGGGCGATCCGGGACGCCGTGGCCGCGGTGAAGCGGCCGTGCATCTCCACCAGCAGCTCCACCTCGGGGCCGACGGCGTCGCGCACGGCCTCGACCAGTGCGATGGAACGCACGGTCTCGGCATGGTCCAGCTCCATCCGGCCGGGGCCGAACGGGTCGAACTTCAAGGCCTGGTAGCCGTACTCGACGACCTTGCGGGCGGCGGCGTGGAACTCCTCGGGCGTGCGCTCCACGGTGTACCAGCCGTTGGCGTAGGCCTTGATCTTGTCGCGCACCGCGCCGCCCAGCAGCCGGTACACCGGCTGGTTCAGCGCCTTGCCGATGATGTCCCAGCAGGCCATCTCGATGACGGCGATGCCGGACATGACGATCTCGCCCGCCCGGCCGTAGTCGTTGTGGTACATCCGAGACACCAGCGATTCGATGTCGAACGGATCGCTGCCCAACACGTGGTTCTCGACGGCCTCGGCAAGGTAGCCGATCAGCGCGTCGGTGTGGTTGAGCATCCGCACCTCACCGACGCCGCGCAGCCCCTCGTCGGTCTCCACGATGACGTAGGTCAGGTTCCGCCACGGCGTGCCGAGCACGGCGGTGCTGACGTTGGAGATCTTCACTGACACCCTTCTCCTTCTCGCGCGACGGCGGCCCGACCCTTCGGGCCCCGGCGCGTCGACGACTCTGGTGACATGCCCATGACGGCCCCTGCTCAGCCGCCCAGCCGGAGGACGTTCCAGGACAACGGCGGCAGCACGGCCGTCAGCCGCCCCTCGGCGACCGCGGAGCCCTCGCGCGTGGTGGGACGCACCCGGTCGGGCTCGGCGAGGGTGTTGCTGGCGTGCCGGTCGGCGTCGGCGAGCACCCGGTGCTCCAGCACGCGGACGTCGCCGAGGTTGCGGACGTCGACGGCCAGCTCCAGCTCGTCGGTGGTGGACCGGTTCACGGCGAAGACCGTGGTCGTGCCGTCCTCGCCCTGCACGGCGGTGGCGTGCAGGAGGTCGACCTCGCCGTACTTCGCCGTCTCGTGGGTGGAGCTGGTCGGCTCGACGCGCAGCACCCGACCCCGACCGTGCTTCGCGGCGTCGGCGAAGGGGTAGAAGCTGCTCTGCCGCCACGCCGGGCCGCCCGGCTCGGTCATGATCGGGGCGATGACGTTGACCAGCTGGGCGAGGCAGGCCGCGGTGACCCGGTCGCAGTGCCGCAGCAGGGCGATCAGCAGGCTGCCGACCACGACGGCGTCGGTGACGGTGTAGTTGTCCTCGATCAGTCGGGGCGCGACCGACCACGGCTCGGGCTTCTCGTCGGGCTGGCGCGACTGGTACCAGACGTTCCACTCGTCGAAGGAGATCATCAGCTTCTTCGAGCTCTGGAGCTTCGCCGCGACGTGGTCGCTGCCCGCGACCACGCTCTCGATGAAGTGCTCCATGTTGACGGCCGAGGCCAGGAAGCTGTCGACGTCGCCGTCGAACTCCTGGTAGTAGGCGTGGCAGGAGATGTAGTCGACGTACTCCCAGGTGTGGCCGAGGACCGTCTCCTCCCAGTGGCCGAAGGTCGGCATGCCGGAGTGCGAGCTGCCGCAGGCCACCAGCCGCAGGTCCGGGTCGACGAGCCGCATCGCCTTGGCGGTCTCGGCGGCGAGCCTGCCGTACTCCTCGGCGGTCTTGTGGCCGATCTGCCAGGGGCCGTCCATCTCGTTGCCCAGACACCACAGCCGGATGTCGAACGGCTTGTCGTCGCCGTGCGTACGGCGCAGCTCGGACAGCTCGGTGCCGCCGGGGTGGTTGCTGTACTCGACGAGCTGCCGGGCCTCCTCCACGCCTCGGGTGCCGAGGTTGACGGCCATCATGGGATCGACGCCGGTCTTACGGGTGAAGTTCATGAACTCCGACAGGCCGAACTGGTTGGTCTCCACCGCGCGCCATGCCTGTTCCAGCCTGCGCGGCCTCTCCTCGGCCGGGCCGACCCCGTCCTCCCAGCGGTACCCGGAGACGAAGTTGCCGCCGGGATACCGGACGAGGGTGACGCCGAGTTCCCTGATGAGTTCGAGAACGTCGGTGCGCAGCCCGTCCTCGTCCGCCGTCGGGTGCCCCGGCTCGTAGATGCCGGTGTACACGCAGCGGCCCATGTGCTCGACGAAGGAGCCGAACAGATGGGGGTGCACCTCGCCGACGGCGAAGTCGGGGTGCAGCGTGAAGGAGGCGGTGGCAGTCGCCGAACCGGACTCGGTGGGGTTGCGCATGGCTGCCTTTCCGTTTCGTGGGTGACGTGGTGCCGGTGGTGCTCGTGGTGCTCGGTGCTCGGTGCTCGGTGTTCGTGGCGCCGGTGATGCGGGATCGGGGCGGACGCGGAACGGGTGCGGGCCGCACCGAGGCTGCCCGCACCCGCGCCGAGATCAGTAGACGTACGGCCAACCCTGGTCATCCCAGCCGAGGAGGTTGACTCCCAGCCGTTCGATGCCCGAGTTGTTCGCGTCGTAGTAGTGGTAGACGAGCAGGTCGCCGTCGGAGTCGCGGAGCACGCTCTGCCCGCCCGGGCCGATGATGTTCTGGTGGCTGCCGAGGATCTGGGTGCCGCCGCCGCTGGTCATGGGCGTGCCGTTGCGGTCGTAGTACGGGCCGGTGGGGTTGTCCGCGCGGCCGACCATGATCCGATAGGTGCTGTCGGTGCCCGCGCAGCACCGATCGAAGGACACGAACAGGTAGTAGTCGCCGCCGCGTTCGAGGATGTAGGGCGCCTCGATCGCACCGCCCGCCGACGGCCGGGACGCCAGGTTGTGCACCGTGCGGTCGGTCGGATGCCGCAGCCCGGTGGCCGGGTCGAGTCGGATCATCTTGATCCCGGTCCAGTGCGAGCCGAGCGACAACCACCAGTTTCCGTTCGCGACCAGCAGCGACGGGTCGATGGCGTTGTGGTCGGAGCCGGAGTTCGTCGAGTAGACGACCCCTCGGTCCCGCCAGCTGCCGGGCTCCCCGCTGGTGCTGGTGGCCAGGCCGATGGCCGAGTTGTTGCTGCCGAACGTCGACGCCGCGTAGTACAGCCAGTAGGTGCCGTCGTGATACGAGATGTCCGGCGCCCAGACGTCCCCGCCCGGGCTCCGGTCGTACACCCACTGCGGGATGGAGGCCAGCGCGGCGGCGTTGCGCCGGAAGTCGACGCGGTCCGGTGAGGTCCGCAGCTGGATTCCGTCGTGGGTGGCGAAGAGGCGGTAGCCCTCCGGGGTACGGATCATGGACGGGTCGTGAGCGCGGAGATCGCCGGTGACCAGTCCGGGCAGCGGGTAGCCCTGCTGCGGGCCGGGGTCCGGGGTGTCCCGCAGCGCGTCGATCTCGGCG
This sequence comes from Actinoalloteichus hoggarensis, assembly GCF_002234535.1. Lineage (NCBI taxonomy): Bacteria > Bacillati > Actinomycetota > Actinomycetes > Pseudonocardiales > Pseudonocardiaceae > Actinoalloteichus > Actinoalloteichus hoggarensis. Next base: position 802,832 of record NZ_CP022521.1, on the reverse strand, counting down.
TCGAGATCACGCTGATCGCCGCGCGCGGCGGTCGAGACGTCGCCGGACGGTCGGCCGTGATCCGCGGCGGCGGCGGGCAGCGCCGGGACGACGAGCATCGCCAGGCAGGCCAGCACGGTGGCGGGGCGGACGGCGCGGCGTGATCGGCGATGGTGTCGTCTCTCCATTGCTGTCATGTCTTCACTCCTTCGGGAATCCATCTCCAGCGGGTCGGTTCTGGCCTACTGGCCGGAAAGACCGGTGTGCGCGACACCGCGCACGACCTGGCGTTGAAAGAGAACGAAGATGATCAACAACGGCAGTGCGGCGATCACGGAGGCGGCCATGATCTCGGCGTAGCGGAGTCCGAAGCCGCCCTCGACGGCGATCAGGCCGACAGGCAGCGTCATCGCGTTCGGGTCCGTGGTGACGATGAACGGCCACAGGAAGTTGTTCCAGGTGCTGATGAACGTGAAGATCGAGACGGCGGCCAGCACCGGACGGGACAGCGGCAGGATGATCTGCCAGTAGATTCGCCATCGGCTGGCGCCGTCCATGTGCGCGGCCTCCTCCAACTCGTGCGGGAGGCCCTGGAAGAACTTGACCATGATGAACACCATCGCGGGCGCCACCACCTGCGGCAGGATCACGCCCCAGTAGGTGTCGACGAGGCCGAGGGCGACCATCTCGGCGAACAGCGGGACGATCAGCACCTGCGGCGGGACCATGATGCCCATCACCGTCAGTGCCAGCAGCAGCCTCCGGCCGGGGAAGGTCGTCCTGGCGAAGCCGTAGGCCGCCATGCTGGAGACCAGCACCACCAGGACGGTGGTGACCGTCGCGGTGAAGATGCTGTTGAACATCCAGAGACCGACGTCGCTGCCCCCGATCACGGCACGGTAGGCGGCCAGCGTCCATTCGGTGGGCAGCCAGCGCAACGGGATCGCGGTGGTCTCGCCCTCCGGCTTGAGAGAGGTGAACAGGGCCCAGGCCAACGGCATCAGCCACAGGACGGCGAGGGCGGCCGTCACCAGGAATAACGCGATCATGCCCGGACGGAACGGGCGTCTGCGGCGCGGCGGCGCGGCGCCGGGGGTCCGATCGAGTCCCGAGTCGTCGGCGGGACGGTCCACGGGGGCTGCGTCGACGGTCATCGGTCGGACTCCTTGCGGTTGCCGAACAGCCGGAGCTGCACGAGGGCGATCACCAGCACCAGCGCGAAGAAGAGGTAGGAGATCGCCGAGGCGTAGCCGACACGGAAGTTCGTGAAGCCGATCTCGTAGACGTACTGGATGACGGGGATGGTCGAGGTGCCCGGCCCGCCGCTGGTCATCAGGTAGATCTGGTCGAACACCTTCAGCGAGGCGAGCAGCTGGAGCACCACGACGAGGCCGGTGGTCCGCCCCAGCAGCGGCAGCGTGATGCTCCACAGCCGCCGCCAGTCGCCCGCGCCGTCGATGGCCGCCGCCTCGTAGAAGTGCTGCGGGATCGACTGGAGGGCCGCGAGGTAGAGCAGGAAGTTGAAGCCGACCGTCCACCAGGTCGTGGTCAGGACGATGGAGAACATCGCCATGGACGGATCGCTCAGCCAGCCGATCCCCGGGTTGAGCCCGATCGCGGCCAGCATCCCGTCGGCCATGCCGAAGTCGGGTTGGAAGATCCAGACGAAGATCAGGGCCACGACGCTGGAGGGCAGCAGGAACGGGGCGAAGAACGACAGTCGCCAGAACCAGCGGGCCGGGGTGAGCTGATGGACGAGCAGGGCGAGCACCAGACCCACCAGCACCAGGATCGGCGTGCTCAGCAGGGTGAACCACAGGGTGTTGCCCAGTGAGGTCCACACGTCGGGATCGCGCAGGGCGTCGATGAAGTTGTCGAGTCCGACGAACTCGCCCGAGGTGGACAGCCCCGCGCTCGTCGTCGCGGTCCCCAGGCCTGCGAGCAGCGGCCACACGAGGAAGGCGACGAAGAACACGAGGAAGGGGAGCACGAACAGCAGTCCCGTCCAGTCGTGACGACGTCGCGGGGCCCCGTCGGGGCGGGACGCGGGCGTGTCACGACGGCTCGGGCGCGCGACGCTGCGCACTGCCATGGCCGTACCTCCGATAGGTGATCAGCGAGTCGGGTCAGGGGTGTCGAGCAGTCGCTGCAGCGCGCGCTTGGCGCCGTCGAGCCCCTCGCGGGGGGTCGCGCGACCGGTGAGGACGGAGGAGAAGGCGGAGCCGAACTCGATCCACAGCAGCGAGGCCGAGCCGCCGAACCAGACGGGCGGGTCGAGCTGGACGTCTTGAGCGACCGAGCTGTAGAGCGCCTGCGGGCGCATCGACAGGAACTCCTGGCTGGTGGCGACGGGCTGATAGGCGGGGATGTGCCCGCTGGCGCCCCAGGCCGCGCTCTCGCGCAGCATGTAGGCGATGAACTCGTAGATCTGCCGCTGGTGCTCCCGGTCGGAACGGTCGCTCTGATGCGGCAGCACGAAGACGTGCGAGTCGGCCTGCGCGACGTCGGTGTCGAACACCTTGGGGAAGCGGGCCATGCTGAACGGCACCCCGGTGGTCCGGAAGGTCGTCAGCTCCCACTCCCCGTTCATGTGGAAGCCGGCCTGACCGTTGCCGAAGATGGCCACCGAGCCGTTGATGTCCATCTCGCGGGCGGCGCCGCCGCTCTCGGTGATCTGCCGCATGAAGTCCAGGGCTTCGAGAGCCTTGTCGTCGTCGACCGCCGAGGCCTGGAGATCCGGGGTGAGCAGTTCCCCGTCCAGTTGGCGGTACAGCGTGTACCAGAGCCGCCACGGGGTGATGCAGTTCGCGCCGACGGTCTCGACGGCGAGGCCGTGGCTGCCGGTGACCTCGCGCGCGGCGGTGAAGGCCTCGATGACCGCCGCCGGTCCCTCGGGCGGACGCAGCTCGTCGTTCGCGTCGAGCAGCCCGATCTCCCGACAGACGTCGAGGTTGTAGTAGAGGACGAACGGGTGGGTGTCGAAGGGGATCGCGAACATGCGCCCGTCGTGCTGGGAGCGACGCCACAACTCGGGCGGGAAGTCCTCCTCGCGGATGCCGACCTCGGCGAGGAGTTCGTCGTCGAAGGGGTCGAGAAGTCCGGCGGGGGCGTAGCCGCCGAGTCGGGCGAGGTGCAGGGCGCTGACGTCGGGGGCACGCTGTCCGGCGCCCGCCATCGCGAGCTTCGTGTAGTACGGCTCGCCCCACTCCAGCGTCACGTCCTCCAGGGACACGTCCGGGTGGGCCGCGCGGTAGCCGTCCAGCATCTCCTGCATGATCACGCCGTCGCCGCCCGCGTACAGGTTCCAGTACCGCATGGTGGCCTCGGGGCCGCCGAAGAAGGTGCGGGCGCTGCATCCCGACAGCGCGCCGAGGGCGCCGAGTCCGAGAACGCCGGTGAGCAGGCCGCGCCTGCTCACCGCCGGCCCGGTCATCTCTGGACCGCCGGGTTCGCGAGGGCGGGCTCGAAACGGCTCAGGGGTCCCATGAGCCTGCTGCCCAGCGGTGACATCGCGTCGAGCAGCCCGCGCCGCTCCAGCAGCGCCAGGCCCAGTTCGGCGCGGCGGACCCGTTCTCGGGCGGACTGCTCGACGACGGCACGCAGGTGGCCGCCGGACGGGTAGACGTCGGGGGCCAGGCGCAGGCCGAACTTCAGGTAGACGGGCGCGACGAGGCGGACCAGTTCGGGGCCGTCGTAGTGCCGGACGAAGCCGCCGAGGTTGTCGGGCGACTCCAGGTAGAAGTCGATGGCGCTGCGGCCCGCCGCGCGCAGATCGGCGAGCTGGGCGAGGGTGAGGTCTCCCGGCACGTTGATCGAGTCGGCGCCGAGGTTCTCGAACAGGGCGAAGGACGCCGGGTTGGCGGGTCCGATCAGCGCGGACACCTTGAGGGTCAGCTCGGCGGGCAGCTCACCCGCGGTGCGCATCCGGTGGAGTGCCCACAGCACCCCCTCGTCGCCGACGAGCAGGCAGCGCACGCCGAGTTCGACGGCGCGCAGCGCGTCTTCGATGGACTGCTGGAGCTGTTCGGCGCCGCGTGCCCTGGGGCCGAGGTTCCCGGCCGGGGTGAAGCGACCGCCGCCCGCGTCCCAGCTCGCCCTCGGTCCGAGGAAGAGGCACAGCTCGATGTTCGCGGCGTCGCAGGCCTGGACCATCTCGGTGATCTCGGCGTCGGTCTGCATCATCACGCCGCTGCCCTGGCTGACCCGGTGGATCGGCACGGAGCGCGCGGCGGCCTCGTCGAGCACGGCGGTCAGCGCCGCGGGTCCTTCGACGGACGGAATCTCCACCCGGAAGGCGCCGCCGTCGGGAAAGCTCGCCGGTGAGGAGGGCAGTCCGTTGTCCGCCACGGGATAGCCGAGTCGGGTCAGCGACGCCGACGCGGGCGACGGCTGCGGGGTCGAACGGGGTTCGTCGGGAGTCACCACAGGCATCCATTCGATATTTCGGACCATATCTGTCCAGCCGAACACGAAGTTACGGTCGAGACGGCGAGGTCGTCAACCCCTACCGCGCCTGGTCAGTCGCCTCTCGGACGATCGACCGTCGCTCCGGACTTCGGCCTCATGGGGCCGATCCGGACACCGAGTCGGGCCGATTCGTCGAATAGCCGTCGCACGTTCGATATCTCGAACTTCACTTCCGCCGTGTCCTGTGATCTCCTTCGAAGGCATGCCCGGAGGCCCTCGGCGACCGGGGCGGCCGTCGGGTCGACCACGATCACCTCCCGGGCGCGGTTCGCGCCCGCGGGCCGGGCACGTCCGGACCACGCCGTCTCACGTCGAAGAAGGAAGCGAGAGTCCGATGAGCGACGCGGACACCACCCCGCACACCGTCGGCCACGCCGCGTCACGCCGCTGTGCGGCGGTACGGGTGGAGGCACCCCGACGGCACGGACTGATCGAGCACGAGGTCCCCGCCCCTCACGCGGGCGAGGTGCTGATCGAGGTCGCCGCGGCGGGCGTCTGCGGCAGCGACGTCGAACTGTTCGAGGGACGCAGGCCCGCGCCCTACGTCCGGTATCCCGTGATCCCCGGCCACGAATGGGCGGGCCGGATCGCCGCCGTCGGGCCCGGCGTCGAGGGTCTGCCCGTCGGCGCGGCGGTCGTCGCCGAGGGGTTTCGCTCCTGTGGGGTGTGCGTGCGCTGCCGTGCGGGCGAGCCGACCCTGTGCACGGCCGACTACGCCGAGACGGGCTTCACCCACCCCGGCGCCTTCAGCAACCTGCTGGTGGTGCCGAGCAGGCTGGTGCACCTGCTGCCCGCCGCCCTGCCACCGGGGACCGAACTCGCCGACTGCGCCCTGCTGGAACCCGCCGCCTGCGTCGCCGCGGGTCTGCTCGCCGCGCAGCCCAGGCCCGGCGGGCACGTCACCGTGCTCGGCACCGGAACGCTCAGCCTGTTGGCCGTGCAGATGCTCGCCGCCTATCGCCCCGCGTCGTTGACCGTGGTCGGACGCGGTGACCAGCACTTCGCCCTCGCCGAATCCTTCGGCGCCACGCGCTGCGTCCGCTCCGGCGACGCGGGCGGGCTCGCGGCCGTCGACGGCCGCGCCGACCTCGTGTTCGAGGCCACCGGCGCGGCCGTCATGGTTCCCTTGGCGTTCGACCTCGCCCGCCGCGGCGGCACCGTCCTGCTGGAGGGCATCGCGGGCACCGGGACGATCGAGATGGACCCCGACGTCTTCGCGCTGAAGCAGCTCACCGTGCGCGGAGTCTTCGGCGCGGGGCCCGCCGCCTGGTCGCATGCGATCGACCAGCTTCGGACGGGCGTCCTCGACCTGCCGAGCCTGGTGTCACACCGCCTGCCGCTCACCGACTACGCGCGCGGCATGGCCCTGCTCGCCGACCGACCGCCCGCGTTGAAGAAGGTGCTGTTCCTGCCCGTGTGAACCGCGTGGCTGACCGAGCGGCTCCCTGTGCGGCGCTGCCCGTGGGGCCGCTCATCGGTATGTCTTCGCGGTTCGGTTCGGGCGCCTGGCCATTCGGCTCGGCGGTCCTCCGCATGTCGCGGGCGCTCACGGGGCCGTGTGTGCCCGCTCGATGAGTGCGGTCGGGCCCGCGGGCGCGACCGTCCGTCTCCAAGCGGGCTGTGGCAGGTCCGCGCCGCTCCGAGGTGACGCCGGTTCTTCGCGTCGATCCCGCCCGGCCGTAGCCGAGCGACGAAGGCCGGTGGAACACGCCGACGCGCCCGCCAGGGCAACCTGGCGGGCGCGTGGGGTGTGTGGCTGTGTCGGGCGGTTCTTACTGGAGGGTGATGCCGCGCTCGGCGAGCCAGGGCTGGGGATCGATCTTCTGGCCGCCGACCTGGACCTCGAAGTGCAGATGCGGGCCGGTGGACTGACCACGATTACCGATCGTGGCGATCTGATCGCCCGCGGCGACCTTCTGTCCGACCGCGGCGGTGAAGGACTCCACATGCCCGTAGACGGTGATCGTGCCGTCCGGGGCCTGGACCCGAACCCACTGACCGAACCCGGTCGCCGGACCCGCGTTGATCACCGTGCCCTCGGTCGCCGCGACCACCGGCGTCCCGATCACGTTCGCGATGTCGACACCATAATGCGTCGTACCCCAACGACCACCGAACCCAGAGGTGAACGTACCCTCCGCCGGCTTCACGAAGTCCGGACGCGCCGCCGCCTCCGCCGCCGCGGCCTCCTCGGCCGCGAGGCGATCGGCCTCCGCCTTGGTCTCGTTCACCAACGACGTCAACCCACGCGCGGGATTGTCATAGAACGCAGGCAACACCGACCCGGCACCCTCCTGGACCTCCACGAAGTTCTCCGGCGTGTCACCCTCGGCGGCACCAGCCACCAACGGCTGACCACCCACCAGGAACGCACCCGCCAACACCGACGCCACCACAGCCTTACCCACACCACGACGGGAGGAACGGGTGGTGCGGGGAGCCTCAGCGGTGGTGTGCTCCGGGGTCGCCTGGGTGGTGAGCTGCCTCAGAATACGGGGCATGGTCAACCTTTCCTGCGTCTCGGGGAAACGGCACAGCCACTCGGTCGGCGGGGGGATTCCGACCGGCTCGCCCACCTACGGGGCTCCTGCTTCGCGCTTATCTCGTGACCGGACCGTGACGTACAAGCCAGACCGTAAGCGTCGGTCACCCACCGCTTCCAACATCTGTGACCCAGCACCCGGCCTGACCGCGACGGCTCACCCGAATCTCCACGGAACGTCACAACTCCAGGTCGGGCAGGTGGCCGGATCGCGAAGACCTCCGACCGGTCATCGACCCCTTAGCCCTGGCGCGACGTCCGATGAGCCCCACGACCCCCAGGAGCCACCCGTCGGCACGGCGCCTCGACGCCGGGAGGTGCCGCGGTCACGCATCGTCGCCGGGCACCAGTGAGGCAGTCCGGACAGCGCCACCCGGCCGGCCGGCGCCCAGGCACGGGGAACCCGTCAGGGCCGCACCGGCCCGGTACGAGGTGAACCGGCGGCGATCCGCGGGACGCGGGAAGGGTCGGGCGGGCAGGGCCGCAGGTCCCGCATCGGTTCGACAGCTCGGACACATTCCACGCATCGCGGCGCAACCTGGACGTCATAGAGCAGCGCGAATCCGTCGGGCTCCCGCCGTTCGACCGTCCTCGTCCGAGAAGTCGAACACGCCTCGGTAGCCTGGGAGCGGTCGGCGAGGCGGAAGGCAGGACAGAGACATATGGCGCGACACGTTCCCGCGGTGATGCGTGCGGCGGACATCCTGGAGCTGTTCCTCGGCGAGCGGTCGACGCTGTCCGCCCCCGAGATCGCGAGCAGGCTGGGACTGCCGCGCAGCACCGTGCACGAGCTGGTGACCACGCTCGTCGCGCGGGGTTACCTCGACCGTCGTCCCGGCGCCGAGACGCAGTACAAGCTCGGCTTCCGGCTGCTGGAGCTCGGCGCGCGCTATCAGCAGGATCTCGACCTGGCCACCGAGGGCGACGCCGTCGCCCGTCGGATCGCCCGCGAATGCGACGAGACCGTGCACGTCGCGGTGCTCGACGGCCTGGAGGTCGTCTACATCTGCAAGATCGACTCCACGCACTCGGTGCGGATGATCTCGGGAGTCGGCAGGCGGCTGCCCGCGCACTGCACGGCCGTCGGCAAGGTGCTGCTCGCCGGGCTGCCGCCGGAGGAGGCCGACGCGCTGCTCCGGGGCCACGAACTGCACCCGCTGACCCCGCGCAGCATCACGTCGGCGGCGGCGCTGCGTGCCCAGCTCTCCGAGGTGCGCCGGACCGGGGTGGCCTATGAGATGTGCGAGTCCAACCCGGACGTCGGCTGTGTGGCCGCGCCGGTGACCGACCATGCGGGCGTGTGGGTCGCGGCGTTGAGCATCTCGGTGCCCACCGTTCGACACCGCGAGGAGGCCTGGCCGGAATGGGAGCGTCTCGTCCGGGACGGCGCCACCGAACTCTCCCGCAGGCTGGGCAGCACGGTCCGCTGAGACAGGCCTGCCCTGAGAGGCCGCAGCTCGAGAAGCCGCACGTCGAGAGGCCGCAGTCAGAGAGGCCCCGGTCAGGGGACCTCGGTCAGTGAGGACCAGCCAGGGGGCATCGGTCCGACAGGCCGCAGAGCGAGGCCGCAGGCCCCGAGGCCGCGCCGAGGCAGGCTGACACGGTGCGGCTGCCCGGCGGCTCGGGCTCCGCCTGCCCCGAGGTTCCGGGACAGGCGGGCCGCGGGCCGCTCGTCAGCCCAGCGCCTCGGTCAGGTCGGCGATCAGGTCGTCGGCGTCCTCGATGCCGACGGACAGCCGCACCAGGTCGTCCGGCACCTCCAGCTGGGAGCCCGCCGTGCTGGCGTGCGTCATCCGGCCGGGATGCTCGATGAGCGACTCCACCCCGCCCAGCGACTCGGCGAGGGTGAAGAGCCTGGTCCGGGAGCACACCGCGAGCGCGGCGTCGACCCCGCCCGTCAGCCGGAACGACACCATGCCGCCGGGCCGCCGCATCTGCTTCATCGCGACCTCGTGGCCCGGGTGCTCGGCCAGGCCCGGATAGCCGACCCAGCTCACCGAGGGGTGACTCACCAGCAGGCTGACGATGCGCTCCGCGTTGTCGCAGTGCCGGTCCATGCGCACGGCCAGGGTCTTCAGCCCGCGCAGCGTGAGCCAGGCGTCGAACGGGCCGGGCACCGCGCCCGCGCCGTTCTGCAGGAAGCCGAACTCGGCGTCGAGCTCCTCGTCCGAGGTGACGGCGGCGCCGCCGACCACATCGGAGTGGCCGCCCATGTACTTGGTGGTGGAGTGCACCACGATGTCGGCGCCCAGGTCGAGCGGGGACTGGAGATACGGCGTGGCGAAGGTGTTGTCCACCACGAGCCGCGTGCCCCGCTCCCGCGCGATCTGCGCGAGCCCGGCGATGTCGGCGATGTTGAGCAGCGGGTTCGTCGGCGTCTCGACCCAGATCGCCCTGGTCTCCGGCCGGATCGCCGCCCGCATCGCGTCGAGGTCGCCGACCGGGACGGGAGTGTGGGTGATGCCCCACCTGCTGAAGACCTTGTCGATGAGCCGGTAGGTGCCGCCGTAGGCGTCGTCCGGGATGATCAGGTGATCTCCCGGCTTGCACAGCGTCCGCAGCACCGTGTCGGTGGCGGCCATGCCCGAGGCGAACGCGCGCGCGTAACGGCCGCCCTCCAGCGCAGCGAGACATTCCTCCAGCGCCGCACGGGTCGGGTTTCCGGTGCGCGAGTATTCGAAGCCGCCACGCAGGCCGCCCACGCCGTCCTGGGCGTAGGTGGAGGTCGCGTGAATCGGCACGATGACCGAACCGGTGGTCGGGTCAGGTTCCTGACCCGCGTGAATGGCGTTGGTGGCGAACCCGTGGCGCGCAACGCTGGGCTGACTCATCTGTCAAGGGTAACGCCGTCGATTCTGCTGAATGGAGCAACCCGACGAGGGAAGCGTGGCGAAGGCGCAGGTCGATCCGCCGTCGGTGCTTCCTGCGGCGGCCCGAGACGGCGCGGCCGCGCGGCTCCGCCCGAGACGTCTGGTCCGGCGGCACCGAGCCGAGCTGCGCCGAAGCCGCGAGGACGGCCGAGGAGATCCGGTTCCGCATCCGGCTCGCCGAAGCTTCGGCACCCGAGACGCGTGACGGCCGCCTACCGAGGGGCAGGCGGCCGTCACGAGCGTCCGAAGAGGAGGAACCGACGGGTCAGTAGCCCTGGCCCTGGCCCGGCTGCGGGAACCCGCCGCTCTGCGGCGGCGCGCTCAACTGCTGCTTGACCTTGAACTCCTGCACGGTCTTGGGCAGCCACCAGAGCACGATCGGCGCCGCGCCGAACAGGATGCTGATGATGTTGATACCCGGTGCGAGGATCATGCCGACGATGCCCGCGACCACGACGACCACGCCCGCGCCCGCGGTGGCGGTCAGTCTTCCCCAGTCCTTGCCCTGACCGGCGAACCAGCCGCCGACCGCGAGGGCGCCGTAACCCAGCATCGCCACGAGCGGCAGCCAGACGTAGGTGCCCGCCCCGGGGATGTCCCCGGTGTCCATGCCCAGGTCACGCAGTTGCTGTCTGCTCGACTCGATCTGCGAGGAGAGCGAGAGCACCTGGAAGAAGGTGATCAGGTTGATCACGAAGCCGAGGGCGCCGAGGCCGACGCTGACCCACATCGCGATCGGAAGCAGCTGCACCCCGGAACCGGCCGGGTACGCCTGCGGATAGCCGCCCTGCTGGCCGTAGGGGTTGGCCCCCCACTGCTGCTGTCCCGGCTGGCCCGGCTGCTGGCCGTACTGGCCCGGCTGGCCGTAGCCCTGCGGCTGACCGTAGCCCTGCGGCGGCTGGCCCGGCTGCTGCCCGAACTGACCCGGCTGCCCGTAGCCCTGCGGCTGGCCGGGCTGACCGTAGCCCTGCGGGGGCTGGCCGTAGCCCTGCGGCTGCCCGTAGCCCTGCGGCTGCTGGCCGAACTGACCGGGCTGGCCCGGCTGCTGACCGTACTGGCCCGGCTGGCCGTACTGCTGCGGCTGGCCGTAGCCCTGCGGCGGCTGGCCGTACTGGCCGGGCTGTCCGCCGCCGCTCACGACCTGCGTGGCGTCCGGGTTGGCGCCCGAGCCCTGTTGGCCGGGCCGGACCACCTGGGTCGCGTCCGGGTTGCCCGTCGCCCCGGCGGCCTCCTGGCCGGGCCGGACCACCTGGGTGGCGTCGGGGTTGCCGCCTGCGGGCGTGCCGCCCGCCGGAGTGGCCGGAGCGGCCTGCTGCTGTCCGGGGCGCACGACGGTGGTGCGCTCCGGCTCGTCGCCCGAGTCCAGGTTCGTCGAGACGACCTGGTTGCCCGCCGGTGTCTCTGTCGGGTTGGACGGCTGGCCCTGGCTGGGCTCGCCCCCCTGCCCGGGCTGCTGCGGCTGCGCGCCTTGGGGCGGCTGCGGAGCGCTCATCGGGTGTTCAACCCCCTAAGGGTGTTTACGAAGTCGGGTTCACGAGCCCTCGACGGCGTCGTCAGTGTGACGTCAGCCGACGACGAGCGCCCTTACGGTAACCGATGGACCCCTGCCCGCAGTCACGGATTGCGCCGAAGCAGACGGAAACGGTCACGGACGACCTGCGATGAAGCCGAGCACGTCCTGCCGCGTCACCACGCCGGCGGGCTTGCCGTCCACCAGAACGAGCGCACCGTCCGCATCGGACAGTGCCGACATGGCCGTGCCGACGGGCTCGCCCGCGCCGATCGTGGGCAGCGGCTTGGACATGTGCTGCTCGACGCGGTCGGCCAGCTGGGCCTGCCCGGTGAACAGGGCCTCCAGCAGCTCGCGTTCGTTGACCGCGCCCGACACCTCGGCCGCCATCACCGGGGGCTCGGCGTTGACGACGGGCATCTGCGAGACGCCGAACTCGCGCAGCACGGCCACCGCCTCGGCCACGGTCTCGTTCGGGTGGGCGTGCACGAGGTCGGGCATCGTGCCGTCCTTGCGGCGCAGCACGTCGCCGACCGTCGCGCCCGCGTGGTCGGGCGACAGGAAGCCGTAGGAGGCCATCCACGAGTCGTCGAAGACCTTCGACAGGTAGCCGCGTCCGCCGTCCGGCAGCAGCACGACGATCACCGCGTCGGGGCCCTCCCGGCGGGCCACCTCCAACGCGGCGGCGGCGGCCATGCCGCAGGAGCCGCCGACCAGCAGCGCCTCCTCCCTGGCCAGCCTGCGCGTCACGTCGAAGGAGTCGCCGTCGGAGACGGCGATGATCTCGTCGCAGATCTCGCGGTCGTAGGTGGTCGGCCAGAAGTCCTCGCCGACGCCCTCGACGAGGTACGGCCTGCCGGTCCCTCCGGAGTAGACGGAGCCCACCGGGTCGGCGCCGATGATCTTCACCCGGCCGCCGGAGACCTCCTTGAGGTATCGGCCGGTGCCCGAGATGGTGCCGCCGGTGCCGATGCCCGCCACGAAGTGCGTGATCCGGCCCTCGGTCTGCTTCCACAGCTCCGGCCCCGTGGTCGCGTAGTGCGAGGCCGGGTTCTCCACGTTGGCGTACTGATTGGGCTTCCACGCACCGGGGATCTCGGTGACCAGCCGGTCGGAGACGTTGTAGTAGGAGTCGGGGTGCTCCGGCGGGACGGCGGTGGGGCAGACCACGACCTCGGCGCCGTAGGCCTTGAGCACGTTGCGCTTGTCCTCGCTGACCTTGTCCGGGCAGACGAACACACACCGGTAGCCGCGCCGCTGGGCGAACATCGCCAGCCCCACCCCGGTGTTGCCCGAGGTCGGCTCGACGATCGTGCCGCCGGGAACCAGCTCGCCGGATCGTTCGGCCGCCTCCACCATGCGCAGGGCGATGCGGTCCTTCACGCTGCCGCCCGGATTGAAGTACTCGACCTTGGCGAGGACCAACGGCTCCATGCCCTCGGACAACGCCCCCAATCGAACCAGCGGCGTGTCTCCCACCAGGTCCGTCACGTGCTCGGCGTACTCCATCGCAGGCAGCCTCCCCGTCGTCGTCGAGATCGGGCCGAGCCTAGAGCAATCGGCCGAACGGCCCGGTCGGCACGTCGGCCGGGTGTTCATCGATACGACAGATGAGGTGCACGAGAAACGGGGATGATGCCAGGAGAGGACCGGAACAGGGAGCTGGTTGATGTTGACACCGAGAGTGGTGCGAGGCGCCGCACTCGTGGCCGGGGCGCTGGGCGGACTGACGGGCGCCGCGTACGGGCTGTTGTCGGGGCAGTCCCGACTCGCACGACGGGTGATCGGGATTCCGACCACCGATCCGCTTCAGGCCGACGGGCTCTACCTGCCCGACGGCTCGGGACCGTATGACGAGAACGGCAGGCGGCGAGGCGCCGACGGCCCGGCGAGAGAGGGCGCCGTTCCCGCGCCGCGGCCGACGGCCGATCCGACCGCGAACACGAAGGCGGGCTCGGCCCGCGGCGGCTTGCCCGAGCTGGTGACGTCGGGCCGCACGGGGCCGGCCGAGGCCGACTCAGGAGGACTCGCGGCGGACCCGCGTGCCGCGGACGTCCTGACCTTCGCGGTGATCGGCGACTCCTCCGCGGCGGGACTCGGCGTGTCCGTCGCCGCCGAGCTGCCCGGCGTCCTGATGGCGATCGGGCTGGCCGAGGAGTCGGAGCGTCCGGTGCTGCTGCGCACCCACGCGGTCAGCGGCTCGACGAGCCTGGACCTCGCCAAGCAGATCGACGCGGCGCTGATCGACCCGCCCGACGTGGCACTGATCATCATCGGTGCGAACGACGTCACGACGCGGCTGCCGCTGCGCACCTCGATCGCCCTGCTCGGGGTCGGCGTCGAACGCCTGCACGAGGCGGGCGTCGGAGTCGTGGTCGGCACCTGCCCGGACCTGGGCGCCATCCGACCGATCGCGCAGCCGCTGCGGGCCATCGTCCGCAACTGGAGTCTGGCGTTGTCCAAGGGCCAGCGGATCGAGGTGGAGCGGACCGGCGGCATCCCGGTTCCGTTGGCGGACCTGCTCTCCCCGGAGTTCCTGAGCAGGCCCGCGGAGCTGTTCAGCGCGGACAACTTCCATCCGTCCGCCGCCGGGTACGAGGCGGCCGCGGCGATCCTGCTCCCCGCGTTGTGCAGCGCGGCAGGCGTGTGGGACGGCGGACCGCTGCCTCGGTCGCCGATCCGTTCGTCGGCCGCGGAGGCCCGGCGGCCGACGAGTCGGATCGTGCAGCGGTTGAACCGGCGTCTCGGCCGTCCCCGCTGAACGCCGCGCCCGTCGAGCACCGTCTCCGCTGAACGCCGTGTCCGTTCCGCCGCCCGCCCGGGCAACGCCGTCGACCCCCGTGCCGCCGGGAGCCGCGAGACCCGCTCGGGCGGCGGGCACACACGCGGGAGGGCGTGCGGAGGCGGCCCGGCAGGCGGCGGGCGTCCTCGGTGTGCCGCGCGGCGGGCGTCGTCTCGGCGAGCCGGTCGGCCGGGTCCTCGTGTCTCGACCGCGGGCGGACGGCCCAGTGGAGACCGGCGTTCGGGCGTGCCCGCCGTGCCCGCCTCGGACTCGGACGCCGATCGGGTCGGATTGGTGACGGCGGTCACGGCATGAGATCGAGAAAGGTCCTACTCTTCGGTAACAAGGACCGTCTTTCGGGGACAAAGGAGTTCCGTCATGCCCGAGGCCGTGATCGTCGCCGCCGCCCGCTCCCCCATCGGCCGGGCCCGCAAGGGCTCGCTGATCGACCTCCGTCCGGACGATCTCACCGCGCAGATCGTCCGCGCCGCCCTGGCCCAGGTTCCCGAGCTGGACCCGACCGAGATCGACGATCTGATGCTCGGCTGCGGCCTGCCCGGCGGCGAGCAGGGATTCAACATGGCACGGGTCGTCGCCGTGCTGCTCGGTCAGGACACCCTGCCCGGCACCACCGTGACCCGTTACTGCGCCTCCAGCCTCCAGACCACCCGGATGGCCCTGCACGCCATCCGCGCCGGTGAGGGCGACGTCTTCATCAGCGCGGGCGTCGAGACGGTCTCCCGCTACCCCAAGGGCAACTCCGACAGCTGGCCCGACACGATCAACCCGCTGTTCACCGACGCCATCGCCAGGGGCGAGGCCGCCGCCGAGCAGGGCGCCGAGCAGTGGAGCGACCCGAGGGCCTCGGGTGAGCTGCCCGACGTCTACATGGCGATGGGCCAGACCGCCGAGAACCTCGCCCTCGCCAAGGGGGTGAGCAGGCAGGAGATGGACGAGTTCGGCGTCCGCTCGCAGAACCTCGCCGAGCAGGCCGGGATCAACGGCTTCTGGAAGACCGACATCACCCCGGTCACCGTGCCCGGCGGCACGGTGGTGACCGCCGACGACGGCCCGAGGGCGGGCGTCACCTACGAGAAGGTCGCCGAGCTGAAGCCGGTGTTCCGGCCGAACGGCCGCGTCACCGCGGGCAACTGCTGTCCGCTCAACGACGGGGCCGCCGCCCTGGTCGTCATGAGCGACGAGAAGGCCAGGCGGCTCGGCATCACGCCGTTGGCCCGCATCGTGTCCACCGGAGTCTCGGCGCTCTCGCCGGAGATCATGGGACTCGGCCCGGTGGAGGCGTCCCGGCAGGCCCTGGCCCGCGCGGGGATGACCATCGGCGACGTCGACCTCGTGGAGATCAACGAGGCCTTCGCGGCGCAGGTCATCCCCTCCTACCAGGAACTGGACATCCCGCTGGAGAAGCTCAACGTCAACGGCGGTGCCATCGCCGTCGGCCATCCCTTCGGCAGCACCGGCGCGCGGATCACGACGACGCTGCTCAACTCGCTGCGCTTCCACGACAAGCAGATCGGCCTGGAGACGATGTGCGTCGGCGGCGGGCAGGGCATGGCGATGGTGATCGAACGCCTGTCCTGATCTCGCCCACGCGGACGCGGGGCAGGCTCCCGTCGTCCGCCGGTGTGCGTCGGCGCGGACCGTTCGAGCGCCCGACGACGGGGCACGCCGCCGGACGAGGCCGCGACCGCCGCCCGTGCCCACCGCGTCGAGGGCCTCGGCGTCGCGATCGCCGCGACAGCGCCGAGAGACGACGGAAGGGCCGCCCCCGAGCGGGAGCGGCCCTTCCCAGGCGTCGCGGGGCGACCTACTCGTTGAAGTACGAGAGCAGTCGCAGGATCTCGATGTACAGCCAGACCAGCGTCATGGTCAGGCCGAAGGCGACCTGCCAGGCGTACACCGAGGGGGTGCCCTGCTGGATCATGTCGTCGGCCATCTTGAAGTCGAGCAGGAACACGAAGGCCGCGATGCCGATGCACACCAGGCTGAAGATGATGGCGAGCGTGCCGCCGTCGCGCAGCCCCATGCCGCCGGGCACGAAGAAGCCCGCGACGAGGTTGGCCAGCATGAGCACGCCGACGCCGATCAACGCGCCGACCACCCAGCGGGTGAGCTTCGGGGTGACGCGGATCGCGCCGGTCTTGTAGATCACCAGCATGCCGAAGAACACGCCCAGCGTGCCGACCACGGCCTGTCCGACGATCGCACCACCGGCCTCGCTGAAGGTGGCGACCATGCCGCTGAGGGCGCCGAGCAGCATGCCCTCGGCCACCGCGTACAGCAGGATCAGCACCGGGCTCGGCTTGCGCTTGAAGGCGTTGACCAGGCCCAACACCAGACCGGCGATCAGGCCGGGGATGGCCAGCCAGTAAGCCTGGCTCACCGCGGTCAGCACGGCGGTGACGACCAGGACGCCCAGCGTCATACCGGTCTTGGTGACCACGTCGTCGATGGTCATCGGCCGGTCGGCGGCGGCGGGCGGACCCTGCTGCCCCCCGTAGCCCTGGGTCTGGGCGCCCGGGTAGTTGTCGAAGTTCGCGTAGCCGCCGCCCGTGGGCAGGTTGCGGAACGCGGGATTGCTGGTTGTGCGCACCTGGTCCTCCTGGAACGTGCTCACGCTTTACCGGGTTCAACGGCCGAACCTGCCGCCCGGTTCCCGCTCTCGAGTAAAAGCCACTTTACTCATGGGTCTCGAGGAGTCGAGCCTCCGGTATCCGCAGGTCTGCGAAGCGGATCACGTCACCGAGCCGTGACCTCGTCGTTGCGGGGCGGACGCCGAACAGCGCTGGGTGCCCGCCGAGGCAGGGCCGGTCGTGGCGTTACTCGTCCATCATGGTGACTTCTTCGGGCGAGCCGATGACGCGCAGCCAGTCACGATCTTGGGAAACTTCCTCCTAAAGGCGGCTTGTGACACGGCGAGTAACCAGACGAGCATCACAGCGTCCCTGCATCGTGACGTCGCGTGTCGACTCGCTCGCCGGAGCCGTCGACCGATCCCCGCCTTCGAGCACCCGTCTGCGGGCCCGACCACTCGGCGTCTCGACGACCCGAACCCGCCGCCCGCCTTGCACCCGGTGAGACGGGCGAGAACCGATCAGCGACGACATGACCAGCAGCGCACCCAAGGAGATTTCATGCGGAGGAGACTGGTCGCCGGTCTTGCCGGCCTCTCGATGCTGACCGCCATAGGACTGGCCGCCGTGCCAGGCACGGCGGTCGCCGAGGTGGAGGAGGGACTCGGGCACCGCACCGCGCCTCAGCCCTATGACGGCAAACCGCAGGACTACGACTGGGTCGGGTCCTATCTGTGGAACGGCGAGCACGTCTGGTGCGTGCAGTACGCGTTCCGCGCCCCCGACTCCGACGAGGAGTACGTGGACGGCGACGATCTGCTGACCAAGTGGGGCGACCCGCTGGCGCCGGAGATCGCGTCGAACATCTCGTACCTCCTGCTGCGCTACAGCGGCACGGAGTCGGACGACGAGTCGGCCGCGTTGGCCCACCTGATGCACACCTGGACGGCATCGCCGCGCACCGACGCCGACCTCGACCCGAGCAACGGCTACACCACCATCGGGTACGACGTCGACTTCCACTACAACGAGCTGCCCGAGTCCACCCGGGCCGTGATCGATCACATGCAGGTCGACGCCGAGGTCAACCGGGGGCCCTGGACGGTCGACCTGACCGCGCCGGAGGGCGACCAGATCATCGGGACGCCCGACTCCTGGCAGATCGAGGTTCTCAACACGGCGAACGACGGTGTCGGCGGCATCCCGGTGGAACTCCAGCTCACCGACGCCGAGCTGGCGCAGCCGGAGATCACCGAGCCGCCGCGCACGGTCCTGCTCCAAGAGGAGGACCTCGAAGGCGACGAGGACGGCACCACGACGCAGTACCTGAACACGCCGGAGGACGGCTCGCCGCTGGTCTTCGACGTGATCCCCACCGGTCCGAACCCGTCCGTGGTCGCCAACGTGCAGACTCCGGCGGCACAGCCGCAGGTGCGGGTGCCCCCGGACTCGTCGAACAACGTGCAGCGCGTCGTCACCACCGGCGGCGAGGACACCGTGACCGTCGAGGCGGCGCTGGAGGCGAGGACGGCACCCGGCATCGTCCAGGTGTCCAAGGTGGACGCCGCGACCGGTCTGGCCGTCGCGGACGTCTCGCTGCGGATCACCGGCGCCGACGAGTCGACCCCCGCGATCCGCCAGGACGGCGAACCGCTGGTCGGCGAGGACGGCGAGCCGCTGGTGGTCGTCACCGACGCCGACGGGATCGCCGTCATCGAGGATCTCCAGACGCCGCAGGACATCTGTCTGATCGAGACGGCGGCACCACCCGGATACGAGGAGCAGTTCGATCCGGACGATCCGCCGACCGCCTGCGGCACCGTGGAACCGGGGCAGACGCTCAGCCTGTCCATCGCCAACCAGCCGAACCCGACGCCGACGGTGCCGAGCACCATCCCGGCGGGCGACGTCGGTCAGGGCGTGTCGGCGGCGGCGGCCACGACCGACCAGGCCAACCCGGCCGCACTGATCGGGCTGGGCGTGTTGGCGGTGATCGGCGCTACGCTGACAGGACTCGTCTGGCATCGCAGGATCGCCGGACGGGACAGCCGACGACAGTAGGCGGTCCGTGTGTCCTTGAGCTCTGACTCCTCCACCCCGGCCGCGTGGCGACGCGCGGCCGGGGTGGCGGCCGTCGGCGGTGCGGTCGGCATCGCCGGGCTGTTGCTCTTCGGCCCCTCGGCGATGGAGGTGCCCGGCACCGCCCATCCCGTCCAGCAGCCCCTGTCCCACGTGCTGGGCCACAACCTCGCCATGCCGGGCGCGGCCGAGGTGCGCTTCGGTGTGCCGCCGGAACGGGCGGCGAGCGATCAGACGATCGACGAGCAGGCCGACGACGCCGTGGCCGAGGAGGTCACGACGCAGGCCGCACCACCGCCACCGCCTCCCCCGCCGCCTCCCCCGCCGCAGGCCGCACCCGCGCCGGAGGCTCCCGCCCAGGCGGCCCAGCGTCCCGGCACGATCCGGCTTCCGCAGGGCGGCACCGCCGATCTCGTCCGACGTGAGGTCGGCCCGGACCGGGTGCTGCCGGTCCCGGACGGCATCGACCAGGCGACCTGGTGGGGCACCGGCCTGGGCGCCGAGTCGGGGGCGGCCGTCTTCGCCGGACACGTGAACTGGCAGGGCAGGCGCGGCCCGTTCGCCGAGCTGTGGGACGCCAGGATCGGTCGCGAGGTCTCGGTGATGGACCAGAACGGCCGAGCGTGGCGCTTCGCCGTGTCGGAGGTGCACACCGTCCACAAGGACGACCTGCCCGCCAGGGCGGCCGCGCTGTTCGGTCAGGACGGCCCGCACCGGATCGTCCTGGTGACCTGCGGCGGACGCTGGGAGGGCGGCGCGCTGGGCTACGAGGACAACCGGATCGTCGTCGCGACGCCGATCTCCTGACCACTCCCCGGAGCACGATCGGACCCAGGACGAACCGCCCGAGCCCCGATCTCCGGCCGGGTGGCGCCGGCTGCTCGATGTGAGGTGAGCCGGCGGCCGAGTCGGCCGGAATCCCGCGACGCCTCGTCCGGGCTGTAGCGCGGGCGTGGGACAGCCGTCTCCGGTCGGCCTCGCGGGCCCCTCGTCGAGCAGCCGGGGCCACGACGGTCGCTTCGGCGCTCGGCGGCGTTCCGGTGCGACACGTTCCCCGGCGGGCGCCGGCGGCCCCATGCGGAGTCGATCCCGTACCACCTCGCGGCCGGAGCGTCCGGCTCCTCCTCCGCCGCACCCCTCGCCGGATCGGCGCACCGCGATGACGCGGGAGTCCCGGACGCCGGCGGCACGACGGCCGGCCGATCACGACGAGGCCGTCCCGGGACGCCGACGAGGACACCGCCGAGACCGCGCCGAGGACGACGCGCCGACGGCCGTGGCGACGCCGCACCGTCGGGACGGCCGCCCCCGGCGCAGGCGCCCAATCAGGCCTCCGGTGGACGTCCGGGAGTCGCCCGGCGCGTCGCGGGTCGGGCAGGCGGCTCCGATGCCGCGACCGGGCGGCCCGGCTCGGCCCCCGGCGTCGCCGGGTCCGGCGGGGACTCGGCGACGCCGTGGTCGTTCTGGTCCGGCCCGCCCGGTCTTGCCCGACCCGCGGGGGAGTCCGTCGCCGGTCGGCCGGGTCCGCCCCGGCCCGCCGACGCGGTCACACCCGCGGGCGCGGCGTCCGCCACGACGTCCTCGTGGATCACCGCGGCCTGCGCTGCCGTGCCCCGTTCCGCCGGCCCCGGCATCGCCTGCTGCTCCCCCGCCGGGGCCTGCTCCGCAGCCGGGGCCCGCGACGTCGGCTCGGCCTGCGGCTGCGAGGGGTCGACGAGCGGTCTGCCCCAGCGCCACGCGAGGACGGCCAGCGCGCCCAGGCCGAGCAACGCCGCGAGCACGTAGTCGCTGCCGAGGACCTGCTGCCAGCCGCTCCACCCCAGGTGGTCGTCGCGCTCGTGCGGCAGCCACCAGTGCACACCGGCGATCAGGTAGCCGGCCACGAGCAGGCACAGCCCGCGCCTGCGCAGCACCGGGCCGGACCAGGGCGACGGACGGGGCACCGCCGGACGCACGGTCAGCGCGGCGGGCGGCGCCGCCGGCCTGTCGGAGCGCACCGAGCGCGGGGCCGGGATCGAGGAGCGCGGCCGCGCGGACACCTCATGCGGCATCCCGGCGGGTCTGGACCACAGCACGAGCAGTGCGGGCACCACCCAGACCCAGTGGTGTGACCAGGAGACCGGCGAGACGAGCAGTCCGACGGTCGCGACCGCGCACAGCGCGGGAACGTCCTGTCCGAGGCCGCGCAGTCGCGCCGCCACCAGCCAGCCCGTCGTCACCACGAGGACGGAGGTCAGCACCCACAGGGCGGACACCACGGTCTCGTCACCCACCAGCCTGCTGAACAGCCCCCGAAGCGACTGGTTGCCCACATACGCGGGGTCGCCGATCCGCCCGGAGTCCGCGAGCACGGTGGACCAGTAGTCGACGGACTGGGCGGGCGCGACCAGCCAGCCCGCCCCGGAGGCGCCGAGGAAGCCGATCGCCGTCCAGCCGACCGAGCGCCAATCCCGTCGGGCGAGGAAGAACAGCACGAAGACGGCGGGGGTGAGCTTGATCGCCGTCGCCAGGCCGACCAGCAGTCCCCTCGGCAGCAGTCCGGCTCGCCCGAGACAGTCCCAGGCCACCATGCCGAGCAGGACCGTGTTGATCTGGACGAAGTCCAGGGTCTCGGCGACGGGTTCGAGGAAGGTGGCGGCGGCGGTGAACGCGGCCGCCGAGGCGAGGGCCGCGGGCCGGCTCTGGTCGTAACGCCGGGCGATGAGGAACAGGGTGGACAACAGCGCACCCGTGCCCAGCACCGTGAGCAGGTACGCGCCCGAGAGGAGCGATCCGGCGAAGACGCCGACGAAGAGCAGCGCGGCGAAGGGCGGATAGGTGAAGGGCAGTTCGATGCCGGGCGCGGCGATGCGCGTCCCGTAGAGATCGCCGCCCTCCAGCAGCAGCCGGGCACCGCCGAAGTACACGCTGGCGTCGACCAGCGCGGAGTCGCCGATCAGGCGTGCGACGTTGAGGACGAGGACGACGGCCGACAGCACGATCACGAGAATCGGTCCGGACCGCGCCCGCGCGCCGAGGCGGGCTGCTCGGGACGACACGATGCCGTCGGCGGCGACAGGTGTGGTGAGCGGCATGACTAACGCTGACTACCCTGCGCGACGGCTCACCGGTCCGACTTCGGGTCATACACGCCGGGCGGGGTTGCCGATCACACCCGTTCGGGTGGAACCTGCTGGTACAGGGATCAATGGAACGAGCCTGGCTGCCGAAGAAGGAATTGCGCCGCGTGACGGGCCGACCCCCGCGCGCGGTGCGCAGCCGCCGCTTCGTCGGCACTCACCACGTCACCACGTGGCGCACCACCAGGGATGCTGGTGCCCCCGGTCGGACTCGAACCGACACTGGGACCCTTTTAAGGGGCCTGCCTCTGCCATTGGGCTACGGGGGCAGCGTCGAGCATGGGGTGACCTCCAGGGTGCCTGGCCTGGCTGCCGGTCGAGACGTGCGCCTGCGCCGGGCGCGGCGACGGCACCGCAGGCCTGGGCGGCCCGCGCATGACGACCGCGAGCGACGACACCCCGGCCGGTGAGTCACCGTTCACCGACAGCGCTGACGTCTTCGACGCCGCCTGCCTGGTTCAGGCATCACCTCCTCCGGCCCGGCCGGACTCGACGACCCGCATCGCGCGGGTCGCGGCCGCAGCCGTGACGACACTGATCGGGCGAAAGCGTAGTACCACTCGAAGCCGCCGAACATGGTTATGTGGAACTTCTGTGAAAACGTTTCCTGGATTACGCTCGGCGCGTACTCTCTTGCGCCGCGCTCACCGAAGGCGTTCGGCGCGGCGCAGCTCGTCGAATCGGCCGACGATCCACCGATTGACGGCGTCCGAGACGCTGGTCTCACCAGCGCGATTCTCGAACCAGCGCCAGTCGCAGCTGACGTTCACCTCAAGGAAGACGTGTTCGCCCTCGACCTCCAAGAGGTCGAAGGCCGCGACGTCCAGGCGCCAGCGGGCGGCGAGGGCGCGTAATCGATCGGCGACGTCGGGGGCGGCTTCGACAGGGGTGACCGCGACGGCGTCCGGGTCCTGCCAGAGCTGCGCCGGGTCCAGCTTGTCCACCCGGTAGGCGATCAGTTCCCGGCCGACGACGAAGACCCGCAGCTCGGCGTCGGCCGCCAGGTACTGCTGCACGATCACCGGGGCCGGTTCGCTCAGCTCCCCGGCCCTGCTGGTGTCCAACGGCCGAGGGAAGAGCCCCTGCAGGGAGCCGGGGCGAGGTTCGAGCAGGTGTCGTCCCGCCGTCTTGACGATGCACCGGGCGCCGCCGGGCCGGTTGCGGGCGGGCCGGGTGGTGACGACGGTCCGGGGCACGGCGAACCCCTCGGCCTGGGCGTCGGCAAGCTGGGTGAGCCGGTCGAGCCGGGCGCTGCTGCGGGGTTCGTTGACGTGGCCCCAGTCCGGCCGCACGGTGAGCCAGTCGGCGACGGCGGCCCACTGGTCCAGGGCGTAGGAGCCGTAGAGCGAGCGGGGGTCGACGGGCAGGGCGGTGAGGTCGAAATGGCGGCGCCACACGAGCAGCGGGCGCAGCAGCCATTGGTCCAGCTCGATCAGCGGAGTGTCGGGGTAGACGGTGAGCGCGAGGTCGAGGCATCGGTCGGCGTCGATGCGCACCATCCGGATGTCGTGCTCCGCGAGGGTGAGCGACAGCTCGTTCATCTCCATGTCGGCCGCCCTGGCGAGGACGAGCACGCAGGGTTCCGGGCTGCCGTCTCCCGGCTCGACAAGACCCGCCCGGTACATCCGTTCCTGGAAGTCGAGGCAGGCGTTGGGAGCGCGGTAGTGGTATTCCTGGCCCTGTAACAGCAACGGCGTGGCCAGCGGGGTCGAGACGGGCTTGACCGTGACGGCGTCGGCGGTGGCGTCGGGCGGGAGCGGCAGCGCTGCCTGCTCCCACTCGGCGTCCGCCACGTCAGTCGTCCTTCTTGCGGAAGATCTTCCGCTCCCTGTCGAAGGCCTCCTGGTACTCCGCCAGCGGTCCGTCCGTGACCTCGCCCCGCCGGAGGAGTTCAGCCAGTTCCTTGAGCGTCATGACGGTCACCCCCATCCTCGAAGCGCGAGCCGGCGACGGACCGGCAGAGGTAGTTTCAGCTTCACCTTACGCAGTGTCAAGCTGACCTCAGGAAGCCTTCGCCTATTCGGCCCAATAAGACGAGCCGAATGCAGCAATCCTTACGGAAAGTGTCAACACTGCCCCACACGGAGAGAGATCGTCCCCCATTCGTGCAGCGCTGGACCATCAGGGTGATGAACGAAGAAGGTCACTTCGACGCCGCACGAGCGAACTCAGCCTTGGGCTCCTGCAACTGCCCCATGGAGATGACCTCGCGCCGGAAGAGCAGCGCCAGAGTCCAGTCGATCACGATGCGCGCCTTGCGGTTGAAGGTGGGCATCCGACTCACATGGTAGGTGCGGTGCATGAACCAGGCGGGGAAACCCTTCAACTTGATCCCGTAGACGTCGGCGACGCCCTTGTACAGGCCGAGGCTGGCCACCGACCCTGCGTACTTGTGCCGGTACGGCGTCGGCTCCCGTCCCCGCAACGAGGCGATGAGGTTGTCCGCGAGCTGCTTGGCCTGCCGCACGGCATGCTGTGCCGACGGGCTGCACGTCGCGTTCGGGTCCTGCTCGGTCTTGGAGAGATCCGGCACCGCGGCGCAGTCGCCCGCCGCCCACACCCCCGACAGACCCTCCACCCGCAGATCGGCGGTGCAGCGGACCCGGCCGCGTTCGTCCCGAGGCAGGTCGGTGTCGGCGAGCACCGGATTGGCCTTCACGCCTGCCGTCCACACGATCGTGTCCGTGGCGAAGGTGGTCCCGTCGCTGAGCCGGACGTCGCCGCCGGTCATGTCGTCGACCCTGGTGTCGAGGAAGACCTTGATTCCCCGCTCCTCCAGCCGCTCCACCGTGTAGACGCCCATGCGCGGGCTGACCTCGGGCATGACCCGGTTGGTCGCCTCGACCAGGATCCATTGCAGGTCGGACGGCTTGATGGTCTTGTAGTAGCGCGTCGCGTAGCGGGCCATGTCCTCCAGTTCGGCCAGCGCCTCGATGCCCGCGTAGCCGCCGCCGACGACCATGAAGGTCAGCAGCCGACGCCTGCGCTCGCCCTCGGCCATGGAGGAGGCGTCGTCCATCCGGGAGAGGACGTGGTTGCGGAGGAAGATGGCCTCGCCCACGGTCTTGAACGAGTTGCCCTGGTCGGCCAGGCCCGGAATCGGCAGCGTGCGGGCCACCGAACCCAGGGCGACCACGAGGACGTCGTACTCCAGCTTCTCGACGTGCCCCTCGGCCATGTCCACCGTGACCGTGTGCTTGTCGTGCTCGACCTTCGCGACCCGCCCGGTGACCACGTGACACCGCTTCAGGGTGCGCCGCAGCGGCACCACCACGTGGCGCGGCTCGATCGAGCCCGCCGCGGCCTCCGGGAGGAAGGGTTGATAGGTCATGTGCGGCTGTGGGTCGATCACGGTGACCGACGCCTCCGCCGCCTTCAATTTGGTCTGTAGGCGCAACGCTGTGTACATTCCGACATACCCGCCACCCAAGATCACGATCTTGGTGGGTGCCGCCTTCTTACCAGCCATGTCGATGATGCTGCCACCAGGTGGCGCCGACGGCTTGACGTGGCACCTCTAGCTGTGATTCCGCTCGCCGGGCAGCTGCGTCGGCAGGTTCGGGGATCGGCGCGGTGCCAGGACCCCGACGACGGCCAGACCTGCGGCGGAGAGCAGCCCGGCGATCTCGAGCCAGGCGGGCAGCACCGTCGACGGCATCGTCCACACCACCAGCACCAGTCCGGCGGCGACCAGCTGGACGACGGCCGCCCGCAGCAGCGCGGGACGCAGCGCGGCCGGGCGAACGCGCGAGCGCCAGGGCAGCACGGCGGCGACCGCGGCCAGCAGATGCGTCAGGTGCAGCAGGGGCATCAGGATCAGGACCTCGGGACGCAGCGGATCGCCGCCGTTCGTCGTCACGCCGAGCACCGCGACGACGATCAACACCGCGGGCGACGCGGAGGCGGGCAGCACGGCCGTCAGGGCGGCCGAGGCGACCAGCACCCAGGTCAGCACGGGCCCGGCCCCGTCCGAGGACACCACGACGCAGACGACGGCGGCGACGACCGCGAGCAGCAGCCGCAGCAGCGGCCCCGGCAGGCCGAGCCCGCCCGTCGCCGAGGCGGGCGGTCGTGTGGCCGACGACGCGGCGGGGGACGGCGTGACGGCGTCGCCCGATCCGATGACGCGGGGTTCGGCGGCACCCGGCTCGACGGCACCCGATCCGACGTCACCCGGCTCGGCGGCACCCCGCCCCCGAGCCGCCCGTCTCGCGCGGCTCACCGTCTGCCTCCCCGTCGGCGGGCGCCCCGCAGCGCGGCCATCGCCTCGGCGCCGTCGGAGTCCCATCGGACGACCCGCACGCCGTGCTCGGCCAGCGCTCGCAGCCGCCCCGCGTGCTCCAGCGTCAGCACCGTCCGCACCGCCGCTCCCCAAGGCATCGAGGCGTCCGAGGTCAACGGACCGGGCAGCACGTCGACGCCGAACACCCGGCCTCGGCGGGCCGCCTGACCGGTCGACGTCACCACCGCGTCATCCAGGAACGGCGACAACACGATGAGCACCGCACCGGCCGGGACCTGACGTGGTCGCAGGATCGGCTGCGCCGCCCAGCCCGCCTGCCGCGCGCAGGTCGCCAGCGCACCCCGCAGCCGCAGCAGCTGACGCCGTCCCGCCGCGCACGGCACCGACAGCTGCGGCCTGCCCAGGTCGATCAGCCCGACCCGGTCGCCCTGCCGCAGGTAGGCGGCGGCCAGTGCACTCGCCGCCCGCACGGTCGCGTCGAGGCTGCCCGTCGTCGACCGCGCCTCCGACGGCGCCATCCAGTCGCCGATCTCGGCGCCGACGTCGATCCGGGTGTCCACCGCCAGCACGATCTCGGCATCGGCCTCGGCGTGCCGCTCCCGCACATGCCAGCCCACACCGCCGCGCAGGGGGTCGAAGGCACCGCTGCGCGCCGACACCCGCCAGTCGATGCGCCGCAGCCGGTCGCCCGGGCGGAAGGGTCGGATGTCGCGAAGCTCGGTGCCGTCGCCCGGCTGCACCGAACGATGCACGCCCACCAGGCCCGCCGCTCTCGGCGGCAACGGACCAGCGGGCAGGGCGACGACGGGCGGCAGCACGGTCCGACGGATCTCGACGCCGGTGACCGGGCCGTAGACGAGCAGGGCGTCCGGGCCCGCGAACAGGTGGTCCGGCCGCAGCTCCACCGCGTCGCCCCACCGACGCCGCGGCAGCTCCGCCCGCCACGGGCCGCCGTCACCCGGTAGCACGTGCACCGTCTCATCCGCCTCGCCGACCGCCGCCCGCAGTGCCGCGGCGGCCGCCGTGAGTCGACGACGCCCGCCCGGCCGAACCTCGGCGGTCGGCGGAGGCCGGTCACGGCGCGCCGCGGGCAGTCGGACGGCCGTCCATTCGACGTCGCCCGTCACCTCGATCCCCACTCCGGCCGACGTCGACTCGCCGACTCGCGGCGGCGGATGCACCCACAAGGTCGGCTGCTCGGCGGGCGGCCGGGCGCCTGCCAGCGCGAGCACCGTCGACAGCAGCAGCGGGGCACCGAGGAGCACCGGCTCCAGCCGATGCAGCAGCACGCCGACGCAGATCAGCCCGGTGCCGAGCACCAGGCCCCGATACAGGGCGTCGGTCGGCTGCCAGCGGCTGCCGGTGCGCCTGCCCAGGCCGGCGCGCAACCGGTCGAGCCGTGCCGTCTCTCCCGGCGCCGTGGTCACGATCGTCTCGTCCCCTGCCTGCCGGTGGCCGGACCGGGCACCGACGTGAGCAGTTCGGCGACCACCTCGACACCGGTCACACCGGTCGTCCAGGTCTCGGGTCGCAGTGTGATCCGGTGCGCGAGGGCGGCCACCGCGCACTCCTTGACGTCCTCGGGCAGCACGAACGTCCGTCCGTCGAGCACGGCGAGGGCCCGCGCGACCAGCACCAGGGCCAGGGCGCCGCGCGGCGAGGCGCCGACCTCGACCGCCGGATGCGTCCGGGTGGCCGAGGCCAGCTCGACGCAGTACCGCAGCACGTCGGAATCGACGTCGACGGTCTCGACCCCGGCCTGCATCGCCGTGAACTCCTCGGCGCCGACGACCGCGGGGAGCGTGGTCTCCTCCTGCCGTCGGGCCAGCCTGCGGCGCAGCACCTCCGTCTCCTGCTCCGCCGTCGGGTAGCCGACGTCCAACCGCAGGAGAAAGCGGTCGAGCTGCGCCTCCGGCAGCGGATAGGTGCCCTCGTACTCGACGGGATTCGCGGTGGCCAGCACATGGAACGGCCTGGTGAGACGCATCGTGGTGCCCTCGACGGTGACCTGCCGTTCCTGCATCGCCTCCAGCAGCGCCGACTGGGTCTTCGGCGGCGTCCGGTTGATCTCGTCCGCGAGGAGCAGACCGGTGAAGATCGGGCCCGGCCGGAAGACGAACTCGCGGGTGGTGGGGTCGAACAGAGAGGAGCCGGTGATATCGGCGGGCAGCAGGTCGGGGGTGCACTGGAGACGACGGAAGTCCAGTCCGAGCGTCTGGGCGAGGCTGCTCGCCAGCAACGTCTTGCCCAGCCCGGGCACGTCCTCCAGCAGGACGTGCCCGCCCGCGAGCAGGGCGGCCAGGGTCAGCCGCAGGCTCCGGCCCGCCCCGACGACGACGGACTCCACACCGGCGCGCACCGCCGCGCCGACGGCGGCGACGGCGGCGACGGCGGGCACGTTCGGGGGCCGGACGTTCTCGGTCACCTCGGGCACCTGTCCTCTCCTCGGCTCGGATCTGTTCGGCACCGGCGGGCGGCGGTCGTCTGCCTCGGCCGCCGCCGTGTCCCGGCTTCAGGGCCTCGTGCCCGCGGCGTCCCGACGGGCCCCGCCGTCACGACGGCCCGGCCCGGCCGTCGTCGAGCTCGGCGAGCAGTGCCGCGAGCACTCGAGGGGCGGGCAGCGTGGCGGCGGGGTCCGTCAGGAGCCGGTGCAGTCGGGGGTCCAGGGCGGCGACCGCCCTCGGGTCGTGGAGATCGGTCACGCCCGCGGTCTCGGGACGGCCGCGCAACGCGGTCAGCGCCACCGCGCGCAGCCGAGGCTGGAGCCTGGTGCGAAAGCGACGTCGATCCGCCGAGGCCTCCGTGAACCGACCGGCCAGCGTCGCCGCCTGCACGAAGCGGATCGAGTCCTCCGGCGGCCGCGTCGGCTGCCACACCGCCGCCGCGGTCCGTCCCACTCGCAGGCTCAACAGCAGCCAGCACAGCGGCGGCAGTGCCACCGCGACCGCCCAGCCCGCGGGAATGCCCGCGATCAGCACCAGCAGCAGCGCCGAGGCGGCCAAGAGCAGTACTCCGCCCACGAGGACGGCTCTCGGCTTCATCGGCGGGTCCGATCGGCGGTCCGAGCCGCGTCGTCCAAGGCCGCGGCCACCGCCGTCAACGCGGCGCGAGCCCGGACGACGTCGTCGGGAGAGGTCCGATACGCCGGGTCGAAGCGGGCACGGTGGTAGAGCGCCCGCAGCTCGGCGACCGGTGCCTCGGGCACGGCACGCGCCGCGACCAGTTCGGCGGCGAACTCGCTGGGCGTCTGCGGGGCGCGGCGGCGGGTTCCCGCCTCGGCCGCCGCCTGTTCGAACAGCCGCCAGGCCTCGACGACGCGGTCGCCAGGCGACCCGGCGGCCTGCTCGTCCAAGACGTGCAGTGCCGCCCGGACGCCGGCCGCCGACACGGACGCGCCTGCGGGCGACGGGTCGGCGGGCGGCTGCTCGTCGGGCGGAGCCTTCCTGCGCGGGCCGCGTACTCGGGTCCGACGGTTCGGCAGTCGGAAGGACAGCAGGATGCCGAGGAGACCGACGATCACCAGCACGAGGATCACCAGCAGGAACAGTCCGAATCCCGCGCCGATCCACTCGTTCGACTCCGGCCGGGGGGTGACCTCGTCGGCGTTCGGCGGGGCGGTGGTCGGTGCCTCGGTGGTCGCCGGGGGCGCCACGAGCCCGCCGTCGTAGGGGATCCCGCTGCGTCCTCGTGCCGCCGCCATGGCCACCAGGACGAAGCCGACGGCCGAGATCAGCAGGATGGGACGCGGTCTGATCAGCGGGCTCCGATCGTCGAACGAGTCCGGTCACTCTATCGCCCGAGGGCCGACTCCTCCGGCATGATCGGCGGCACGAGCGCGCGGCGTCGACCGCGCGAGGACGGGAGGTGGCTGCCGTGAGCCCAGCGTTGCCCGGTGATCCCGAGTATCTGCGCGTCGCGCGCGTCCTGCGGATCGTCGGGGTCGGCGAGGGCATCGCGGGGGTGGCGGCCCTGCTGGTCGGACTGTGGCTCGACTCGATGGTCACGATGATCATCGGCGGCGGGCTCGCGCTCAGCTTCGTCGCGCTCTCCTTCGTCACGGCGCGGCTTCGCCGCCCGCACGACGCCTACCTCGCCGAGCACCCCGATCCGGACCCGCCCGTGCTGCGCGAGGCCACCGGCGACGAGGAGGACGCGGACTGGTCCGCGCTCGACGTCGCCGGTCGCGATCGGCTGCTGTCGCTGGCGGTGGCGGCGCTGGCCGACGTGGGACTGGCACCCGAGCCTCGCCCGGACGCGACCGCCGTGGCCACCAGGGTGGGCGTGGTCGGCCTCGGCGCGCTGGTCGCCGACGTCCGGCATCGACCTCAGGGCGACTGGCCGGAGTCGGCACGGCGCTGGGCCCGCCGGGTCGAGGCGGCGCGCCGGCCGCCCTCCACCGACTGACGGCCGTCCCGCACGCCGGCCGCCGGGGCGGGCCGGCCTGGAACGGAACGGGACCGAGCCGAGACGCATCGAGGCGAGTCAGACCGGCTGAGCAGGGCTGACCGGGCCGAACCGGGCACGCGAGCACTCGGCACGGCGACGACCGGCGCCGGAACACCGGCGTTCGGCGACGGTGTCGGCGACGCCCGTGACGCGGCGAGGATCCGGTGCGGCACGCGGGCGGCGCTCGCCTGACCGCCCGCACGCGAACCGGCCGCACCACGGCCGGCAAGCCGACGTGCCTCGGGCCGACCCTCTCCGCCGTGCCCGGCCCCGCGTCACCCGGTCGTCGTGGCCAGTCCGGCGGCCTGTGCCGCCGAGGCGAGCACCGTCCGCAGCATCGGCGGCGTCAGCGTCCCGGTGAAGGTGTTCTGCTGGCTGACGTGGAAGCAGCCGAACACGGTGAGGTCGGACCCGCCGTCGCGGGCGGGAAGAACGATGCGCACGCCGTGGCCGAACTTCGGACGCGGCACCGGCACCTTCCAGTCCGCGGCGAGGATCGGGAACAACGTCCGCCAGGCGAACCCGCCCAACGCGAGGACCGCCCGTAGGCTGGGCCGCAGCAGCTCCAGTTCACGGCGCAGCCACGACCCGCAGCGATCGCGCTCGGCGGGCGTCGGCTTGTTGTCGGGCGGGGCGCAGTGCACCGGAGCGGTGATCCTGGTGCCGATCAACCGCAGGTCGTCGTCGCGGGCTGTGGAGACCGGCGCGGAGGCGAGTCCGACCTCGTACATGGCGGCGTAGAGGAAGTCCCCCGCCCGGTCGCCGGTGAACATCCGCCCGGTGCGGTTGCCGCCGTGGGCGGCCGGGGCGAGCCCCACGATCGCCAGCGGCGCGTCGTCGGCCCCGAAACCCGGCACCGGCCTGCCCCAGTAGGTCTGGTCGGCATAGGCACGACGACGGTCCCGCGCCACCTGTTCCCGCCACGCGACCAGGCGAGGGCAGGCGTCGCATCGGACGACGAGTTCGTCCAGCTCGGCGCGGCTGGTCACACCGGGCGCCAGCCTGCCGGGGTCCATGCGGCTCATCACAGCATCATCGCGGGTTCGCGGCACCGACGGCAGCGTCGGCCGGGTGCCCGGGGTGGTCAGGCCGCGACGTCCGCCGTCCGCGCGGTCCGTGCGTCCCGGCTCCGCCACAGGGCCGCCCCGAGCAGCAGGCCCCACGCCAGGAACCACGGGTCCCAGAGGAAGCCGTGCCAGGCGAGAGCCGTGCGATCGACATCGGGCCCCGCTTCCAGCACACCGCCGAGGACGAGCAGGGCGGCCCCGGTGAAGACCGCGCCGTAGAGCGTCAGCACCACGGAGGCCGCCCAGCCGAGGAAGCGCCCCAGCCTGCGCAGCGGCCGAGGAAGCGCGACGTACCGCAGGACCAGCGGTGTCACGGCCACCCCGAGCTTGACGAGCGCCGCCGCCCAGACGAGCAGGACGAGAACGGAGCCGTTCGTCTCCGTGGGAACCATCGCGCCCCCGGCGACGGTGTCCAGCAGCCAGGTCCCGCCCAGGCCCCAGTAGACGCTGAAGGCCGCATGGCCGAGGCCCACCGCAGCGGCGGCCCAGGACAGGACTCCCCCCGGGTGTCGACCGGCCGTCGAGCCGCTTCGCGGTGTCGCCATGAGGTGCCTCTCCTCGAGGTACGTTCCACGAACGAGAATGCCGCCGCTCGCCGCCTGGAGATCCTCGCAGACGACCGGTCGCCGACATTGACCCTTTGGACTGCTAACCACTTCTCGTAGGCTGCCGCCATGGCGAAGAAGGAGACAGCACACGACGTGGAGGCGGGCCCCGAGGCCGCGGCGGCAACACCCGTCGAGCCCACCGACGACCTGGTCACCACCAGTCACACCCTCGTCGCGGGCGGCAACGAGCTGGCGTACACCGCGACGGCGGGCCGGATCGTGCTGCGCGAGGAGGTGCACACCGACGGGAAGTTCGACGGCCACCAGGCCAAGGCCGAGGTGTTCGTCACGGCGTACACCCTCGACGGAGAACAGCCCGCGAACCGACCGATCACCTTCGCGTTCAACGGCGGTCCCGGCTCGTCCAGCGTGTGGCTCCACCTGGGCGTCCTCGGCCCGAAGCGCGTCGTCATGGGTGACGCGGGCGAACTGGCGCCCCCGCCCTACGGGCTGGCCGACAATCCGGAGTCGCTGCTGGTGCACAGCGACCTGGTGTTCATCGACCCGGTGTCCACCGGGTTCTCCCGCGCGATCAAGGGCGGCAAGCCCGCCGACTACCACGGCTTCCAGGGCGATCTGGAGGCCGTCGCCGAGGTCATCCGGCTGTGGACCACCCGTCACCAGCGCTGGATGTCGCCGAAGTACCTGGCGGGCGAGTCCTACGGCACGCTCCGGGCCGCCGCCCTCGCCGACCACCTCCAGAGCCGCTACGGCATGTACCTCAACGGGCTGCTGCTGATCTCCACGGTGCTGGACATGGGCACCATCCGCTTCCAGCCGGGCAACGACCAGCCTTATCCGCTGTTCCTGCCGACCTACGCGGCCATCGCGCACTACCACGGCCTGCACGGCGACCGCCCGCTGTCCGAGGTCGTCGCCGAGGCCGAGGACTACGCCGAACGCGACTACCCGTGGGCGCTGGCCAGAGGCAACCGGCTCAGTGACGAGGAGCGCGCCGAGGCGGTACGCCGGATCGCGAGCCTCAGCGGGCTGAGCGAGGACTACGTGGACCGGGTGAACCTGCGGATCGAACACATCCGCTTCTTCACGGAGCTGCTGCGACACCGCCGCCAGGTGGTGGGCAGGCTCGACGGCCGCTTCGTCGGCTGGGAGCCGGACTCCGGCGGCGAGATGTTCAGCGCCGACCCGAGCATGAACGCGATCGTCGGCCCGTACGGCGCCGCGCTGAACCACTACCTGCGTGCCGAGCTCGGTTACGAGAACGACCTGCCGTACGAGATCCTCACCCGCCGAGTCCAGCCGTGGTCGTACTCGGAGTTCGAGGGCTCCTTCGTCACGGTGGCGCCTCGGCTCTCCGCCGCGATGCGTGCCAATCCGCACCTGCGGGTCCACGTCGCCAACGGCTACCACGACGGGGCGACGCCGTACTTCGCCGCCGAGCACGTCTTCGCGCACCTGGAGATTCCGGCCGAACTCCAGGAGAACATCGAGTTCAAGTACTACGAGGCCGGGCACATGATGTACGTCCACGAGGCGAGCAGGCTCGCGCAGTCCGCCGACCTCGCGGAGTTCGTCACCCGCTGATCGTCGGGGGACCACCGACCCGTCCGACGCGGGCCGGTGGTCCCGGCGATGTCACGCGAACCCGCACGGCGGCTGCTCAACAGGCCGTCGGCCGCGGCGAGCGGGCGATCGGCGCGTAGGCAGGCAGGACGCACAGGGCAAGGGCCGGGACCGCCCAGACCGGACAGGCGGGCAGGAAACGAGGTGACCGGTGCTCACGCACAGGTGCACGGGCTGAGCAAAGCCGACTCTCGCGCGCCCGCACGCAAGCAGCTCGCCGAAGAAGCCGACCTTCTCGCCGGGTGGCCGGGCGGATCGGTCCGCAGGACCTCAGGCCTGGGCACCCGGTCGGCGGCCGCAGCGGTGCGGAACGGCGGGATGTCGCCACCGAACCAGCACACCCGCCGGGGACGTCTCTCCTCCGCTCTTCCCGCGCGGCTCGCACCAGCCGTGACACGAGGTCGAACCGCTCGAACGCGCGATCCCGACCAGGGCCGGCATCCCGAGACAGGGGACACTGTCGAAGGACGTGAACCGACGAAGGAGGAGCCGCGATGGCCCGGGTCGCTGCGATCGACTGCGGTACCAATTCGATCCGACTGCTCATCGCGGACGCGACGCGAGCCGACGGGGGCCGCCCGATCCTGCACGACGTGCGGCGGGAGATGCGCATCGTCCGGCTCGGTCAGGGTGTCGACGCGACCGGCCGCCTCGCACCGGAGGCCCTCGAACGGACCCGGGTGGCCCTCGCCGAGTACGCCGAGTGGATCCGCGACTCCGGCGTCGACCGGGTGCGGATGACGGCCACCTCGGCGACTCGCGACGCCGCCAACCGCGAGGACTTCTTCTCGATGGTGCGGGCGACGCTCGGAGTGGACGCCGAGGTGATCTCCGGCGACGAGGAGGCCCGGCTGTCCTTCGTCGGGGCCGTCGGGGATCTGTCCGCCGAGCAGGGTCCGTTCGTGGTCGCCGACGTGGGCGGCGGCTCGACCGAACTGGTCTACGGCACGTGGGACGGCGTCCGCGCCGACGTCGTCGCCGCCCGATCGGTCGACGTCGGCTGCGTGCGGCTCACCGAGCGGTGCCTGCACTCGGACCCGCCCGCCGAGTCCGAGGCCGCCGAGGCCCGACGAGTCGCCGCCGCGATCCTGTCCGAGGCGTTCGACGACGTCGACGTCCGCGATGCCCGGACCTGGGTCGGCGTCGCGGGCACGGTGACCACGCTGTCCGCGATCGCACAGGGCCTCAAGGAGTACGACCCGACGCGCATCCACCTCTCCGAGCTGTCCACCGGACAGATCGAGCAGACCACCGCGGACCTCGTGGCCGCGAGCCATCCGGAACGCGCCGCCATCCCGTCGATGCATCCCGGCCGCGTCGACGTCATCGCGGGCGGCGCGATCGTGGTGGCGACGCTGGCCGAGGAGATCGCCGCGCGCGCGGGCATCGATCGGCTGACCGTCAGCGAGCACGACATCCTGGACGGCATCGCCCTGTCCCTCGCGGAGGGCTGAGCGACGACGGGCGGCGGTCGAGTCCGGGAGGACTCGCCATCGGCCGGGGAGGCCCGCGACGCCACCGAGCGAAACAGCCTCGCGAGCAGGCACCAGCAGGCCAGGCCTGTCTCCGAGGAAGCGTTCGATCCGGGTGTCGAAGTCCGTGGAGAGGAGACGGCCGTCGGCGTCGGCCGCGTACTGGCCCACGACGCCGGCCGACCCGGCGCCCCGGTGTCCACCAGACGGCTGTAGCCGAGCACCACCGAGCCGGGGACGGGTTCGCCTCGGCGCCCCGCCGCCGATGACGGGACGTCGTTCGCCGGCCGCCGACTTCGAGCGCTCCTCCGACCGGCGAGGCTCGGGCGCGGCACCCGCGCGGCACTCGCATCGTCGTCCGAGCGTGGGTCAGAGTCCGGTACTTCGTCGAGGCGTGGTGACGTCACCGAGGGCACGTCGGCCGCACCGAAGCCGGACCGCGGTTCCGCCATCGCCGTCCCGACGGGCGCGCATCACCTCCGCCGCCAACACCACCCGGCCGAGCGGGCCGCCGCGCGACACCGGGCCGGACACAGCCCGAGGCGCCATCCCGGCGGGCAGGCCCGCGACACCGCCGACGCTCACCGGCCCGCGACACCGCCGACCCGAACAGGATCGGCGCGGGCGCGGCGGGCGTCGCCGATGCGCGAGGCGCCCGCCACCGACCCGGCAGGATCGTCGTCCTCGGTGCGCTGTGAGAACTCCTCAGCCGTGCTCCACCCGGAGTGACGGCCCAGGACCGCCGGAGCGGGCCCGGACTGCGCCGCCCCGAGTGTGCGGATGCCCGGGTGTCAGCGGCGCGGGAGCCGCGACATGGTCTTGCGGGACGCCGAGGAGACCGTGGCCGCGACGGAGCCCTGCGGCGCCGAGCTCGAGCCCGGTTCGGTGGGCGGCTCGGTGGGATCGGTGGACTCGCACTCCGTCGGCGGCTCCGTCGGCTCCTCGGTGGTCGTCGACTCCCCCGACTCGGTGGTCTCCGGGTCGCTCGGCGCCTCGGGATCGCAGGGGGCGCACGGGTCGTCCGGGGCGGGCGGCTCCGCGGTCTCGTCCCCGTCCGGGTTCTCCGGATTCTCGGGGTCCTCCGGGTCCGTGGTCGGCGGCTCGCACGGTTCCGTCGGATCCGTGGGGTCGGTCGGGTCCGTGGGGTCGGTCGGGTCCGTGGGGTCGGTCGGGTCCGTGGGGTCGGTCGGGTCGGGCGTCCACGGCGGCTGCGGCGTGGTGGTGGTCGGCGGCCGGGGCTCCTCCGAAGAGGACGGCGGCTGCTCCGATGACGACGGCGGGCGCTCCGATGACGAGGGCGGCTGCGGCGGGTTCGGCGGCGCGGGCGGCCGGTTCGGCGCGTCCGGTCGGTTCGACGGCGGGTTCGACGGCGGGTTCGGGTCGGAACCACCGCCCGGACCGCGCGGCGGCGGCGTGACGTTCTCCAGCGGGTTCACCCCCGCGGCGTAGGCCCGCGCCCAGTACAGGACGTTGGCCACGTAGACGTCGGACCGGTTGTAGCGGAAGATCGCGGTGCGCAACTGTGCGTCGTCCCGCAGGTTCAAGCCGCCGGAGCACAGGTACCGGCCCGCGGCCAGCGATGCGTCGAACACGTTGTGCGGATCGGACACCCCGTCGCCGTTGCCGTCCGAGGCGTAATGCGCCCAGGTGGACGGGATGAACTGCATGGGCCCGACGGCGCGGTCCCACACGGGGTCACCGTCGAGCCTGCCGCCGTCGGTGTCGCGGATGGCCGCGACGCCGGGTCCGCCGTTGAGCTGCAGCCCGATGATCGGCGACAGGGTCGTGCCCTCGGCGTCGACCATGCCGTGCCGCGCGTGATTGGACTCGATCCGGCCGATGCCCGCCAGCAGGGACCACTCGATCCCGCAGCCCGGCATCGTCTCGGCCAGCGTGTCCTCGGCGGCGAGATACGCCTCTAGGACGATTCCGGGAATGCCTCTGGCATGCACGCCGGGGCCGATCACCGACGCACCGTCGTCGTCCCGTGAACCGGGCCCGCCCGAGGAGGCCTGGCTGTACTCGGGGCTGATGTGCGTACCGCCCGGCAGCCTGCCGCCGACCCCGTAGCCGCCGCCGTCGTCGGGATGACGCAACAGGTTGATCAGACTGTCCACATCGGACAGCGCGAGTTCTGTGACGTCGTCGTCCTGCCGGGAGAGGCCGGGTGAGGAGTCGACAGCGCCGAGCGTCGCGGGCAACAGCATCGCGGCGAACAACACGGCGGCCGACGCGAGCTTGTGGCGCGGCCTTCGCCGCGACCACCACCAGGTGCGGGTCGCATCGCCGTCAACCTGCTGCGCCGGGGTTGTCACCAGGACTGCACCTTCCTCGCGCGCCGAGCCGATCACCGAAGACACCGAGTATTTCAGCTCACCGGGCGGCGGTTCTCAACCTTCGGCAGAAGAACCGACTGCCCGGCGACCAGGAATCGTCACCGAGCGGACACCCGGAGGGAACAGTCGCACACGCCCGGGCGTGGCTCGAATGATCTCATCACATCGTCGGAGCCGTCTGCTCACGGTGAAGTGGCGCTCCTGGACGCGCCGTCAGGCGACCCTCTGACACGGGCGTCGTCCCACGCCGACGTCGGGCCTCGCTCTCGACCGTCGACCAAGGACTCGGCAGACTCCGAGGCGTTCGCCCGTTCCACCCGACGACCGTGCGGCGACCGGGTGGCGGCTCTCTGCCGGTCGACGACCGCTGGCGAGAAGCCACGGCGGCGGGCCGCCCAAGCACCTCAGCGGCGGGCCGCCCAAGCATCCCAGCGGCAGACCGCACAGGCATCCCAGCAGCAGACCGCCCAAGCACCACGGTGGCAGACCGCCCAGGCATCCCAGCAGCAGACCGCCCAAGCACCACGGTGGCAGACCGCCCAGGCATCAGCAGGCCGCCTCGGCGTCTGAGGCCATGGTGATCGTCATCAGCCGTCGGCGTGGTGCGGCGTTCCAGCCCTGCGGCTCCAGACGACCCGGTTCTCCCCAGGAGACCCGGTTCTCTCCAGGATGGGCGCGTCGAAGCGCGGGGGTCGGTGGACGCTCGGCGCCCCTGCGATGCCCGGGCCACCGCACGAGGACGACGTCGAAGCCCGACCGGCCCGCACCCACGCCTGCACGGGCGGACACAGCCGATCACGCGGCTGCCCGGTCCGCCGTCGCTGCCGGGCCACCGGCGTGAGGCGGAGGCGGAAGCGGAAGCGGAAGCGGAAGCGGAAGCGGAAGCGGAAGCGGAAGCGGAAGCGGTCAGAACGTGCTCAGGACACGCCGGAATCCTCGCCGCCGGAGGTAGCCGCGCAGTCGCCCGCAGGCCACGACTCGGCGAGCCGATCCAGCACCTCGTCCCCGAACGGATTCACACCGGGGCCGACAGCCAGTCGGTGAGCCAGATGCACGTGCAGACACTTGACCCGCGTCGGCATCCCGCCCGCGCTCACGTCGGTGCCCAACGGCTCGATCGCGTCGCGCTGCGCCAGATAAGAGGCGTGCGCCCGCTGATACGCGACCGCCAGCTCCGGGTCGGTGTCGAGACGCTCGGTCATCTCCCGCATCAGCCCCGACGTCTCCAGCGTGCTGGCGAGGCTGGTGAGCCGGGGGCACGTCAAGTAGTAGAGCGTCGGGAACGGGCTGCCGTCCTCCAGCCGCGGGCTGGTCAGCACGACCGCCGGATGCCCGCTGGGGCAACGGGCGGCCACCGCCAGCAGCCCGCGCGGCGTCCTGCCGAGCTGAGCGGCGACAGCGGCGCGATCGCCGTCCGTGGCCCTCGTCGCTCCGGGCACCGATGATCCGACGCTCATTCCCCGCCTCCCGTGATGGAACGCCACAGCCTGGCGAACCAGGGCGCGTCCTGTTGCTCCGGCTGTTGATCGGCGGAGTTCTCCGCCTGTTCTCGCAGCTCAGCTGGGAGCTGCACGATGTAGGGCGTCTCGCCGGGCCGCACGTAGCGCAGCCGGCGCCTGGCCTCGGCCTCGATGTGGGCGGGATCGGAGAGCTGGTCGCGACGCTGCTCCAGCTCCCCGCGCTCCTGCTCCAGCCTGCTGCGCAGCTCGGCTGCCTCGGTCATCTCGGCCTGCTGCGTGAAATAGGTGCGCAGCGGCACGGCCACGCTCAACGCCAGCGCGCACACCACCAACGCGAGGATGGCCGCGCGGCGGGTGGACGCGAGCCCGAACGCGCCGCCGGTGCCGGTACGCCGGTTCACACGGCGACGGACCCGGCGGCGCAGGGTGCTGGCGATGTTCACCTGTCTGGTCCTGGTGGTGCGCCGGGCGCGATCGGCCGACCGCGTCGGCGAGGACTCGCCTCGTCCACGCGGTCGGTCCCGCTCGCGCCTGGCCATGCCTCAGGCTCCCGGAGTGAAGCGGGGGAAGGCAAGCTCCCCGGCGTACCGCGCGGCGTCGCCCAACGCCTCCTCGATCCGCAGCAGCTGGTTGTACTTGGCGACCCGCTCGCTGCGAGCCGGAGCGCCGGTCTTGATCTGACCGCTGCCCACGGCCACCGCGAGGTCGGCGATGGTGGTGTCCTCGGTCTCGCCGGACCGGTGGCTCATCATCGTCTTGAAGCCGTTGGAGTGGGCCAGGCTCACCGCGTCGAGCGTCTCGGTGAGCGTGCCGATCTGGTTGACCTTGACCAGCATCGCGTTGGCCGCGCCCTCATCGATGCCGCGTGCGAGCCGCTCCGGGTTGGTGACGAACAGGTCGTCGCCGAGGATCTGCACCTTGTCGCCGATCTCGGTGGTCAGGTGGGTCCAACCCTCCCAGTCGTCCTCGGACAGCGGGTCCTCGATCGAGACCAGCGGGTAGGCGGCGACCAGCTCCGCGTAGTACGCCGACAGCTCCTGCGCGGAGAGGGTGCGCTTCTCGAAGGTGTAAGCACCGTCGGAGTACAGCTCGGTGGCCGCCACGTCCAGGGCGAGGACGACGTCCCGACCCGGACGGTAACCCGCCTTCTCGATGGCCGTGGTGATCAGGTCCAACGCCTCGCGGTTGCTGCCGAGGTCCGGGGCGAAACCGCCCTCGTCGCCCAGGCCGGTGGCCAGCTGCTTGCTCTTGAGCACCGACTTCAGCGAGTGGTAGACCTCCGCGCCCCAGCGCAGCGCCTCGCGGAAGGACTCCGCGCCGATCGGCGCGATCATGAATTCCTGGACGTCCACGTCGTTGTCGGCGTGGGCGCCGCCGTTGAGGATGTTGAACATCGGCACCGGAAGCAGGTGCCCGTTCGGCCCGCCGACGTAACGGAACAGCTCCAGGCCGCTGGAGTCCGCCGCGGCCTTGGCCACCGCCAGCGAGACGCCCAGCGTGGCGTTGGCGCCGAGCCGCGACTTGGCCGGGGTGCCGTCCAGGTCGATGAGCTTCTGGTCGACGATCCGCTGCTCCATGGCCTCGAGGCCGGTCAGCTCCGGGCCGATCTCGTCGAGCACCGCCGTGACGGCCTTCTCGACGCCCTTGCCGTTGTACCGGGCCTTGTCGCCGTCCCGAAGCTCGACGGCCTCGTGCTCTCCGGTGGAGGCGCCGGAGGGCACCGCCGCACGGGCCACCGTGCCGTCGTCCAGTGCGACCTCGACCTCGACGGTGGGGTTGCCGCGCGAGTCGAGGATCTCTCGGGCGCCGACCTGTTCGATGACTGCCACCTGTGCTCCTCACCCTGAGTGAAACTGATCGGCGTCGAGCCTAGCCCGCGAGTGGTCCGGGGCTGCCGAAGGCAGGCGTCTCACCCGCCACGGCCGCCCTTAGGCGCAGGTCCAGGCCGGGTGATCGATCAAGTGTGCCCCCTGGTCATCGGGTGCGCCACGCTGTGCGGGCACCGGGCCTCGAACGGACGACGGTCCGCCGCGTGCACGGGCGTCCACAGCGCCCCACGGCGGCCCCGCACCGACCGCTCCCCGAACCGGTGCGTCCCGGTCGAACAGCCGAAGAGACCACTCCGGGTGACCGCTGCCCCACCCCAGGCCCACCGGATGGCGGACGTGGAACAGCGCCGGCCCGCGTAGCGTTGAGTCGACCATGAGTAGCGAGGACATCTTCGACGCCTTCCGCCGGGCCGAGGCGCTGCTCGC
This sequence comes from Actinoalloteichus hoggarensis, assembly GCF_002234535.1. Taxonomy (NCBI): domain Bacteria; kingdom Bacillati; phylum Actinomycetota; class Actinomycetes; order Pseudonocardiales; family Pseudonocardiaceae; genus Actinoalloteichus; species Actinoalloteichus hoggarensis. The sequence goes on along the minus strand of NZ_CP022521.1, from coordinate 761,422 downwards.
CGATCGGCGCCCGCTGGAGGCGCTGCGCGCGCTGCGTCCGGTGCTGGCCGAGAACCCCGCCGCCCGCAGCGTCCAACTTCTCGCGGGCCGGGCCTATCTGCACACCGCCCAGTTCCACCGGGCCGAGGCGGCCTTCACGACCGCCCTCGAGCTCGATCCCGCCGACCACTACGCACGCCTGGCCCTCGGCCGCACGCTACAACGACAGGGCAGACTCACCGAGGCGCTGGCACAGATCCGCATGGCTGCGGCGATGCATCCGACGCCCGAGTATCAGGACGCGCTGGGCGAGGTCAGCGCGCGCGTCGCCCTTCAGGACCGCTGAGCCTTCAGCACCATCGCCCGTCAGCATCACCGGGCCTGTCAGCACCATCGGGCCCGTCAGCACCACCGGGCCCGTCAGCACCACCGGGCACCGGCCGACACCCGGAGCCCACGGCTCCGGGTGTCGCGTCCAGCGCCGAGGGCGGGGCTGAAGAACTGAGGTCACGATCCGACGTCCCACCGCCGCGGTCCATGACCAAGGCCGGACCGACAGCCGGGCACGACCATCAGAAGCCGACATCGGGCGCCGGGCGACGCCGGCGCCCTCGTGCTTCGCTCTGAGCGGGAGAGCGTCTTCCCGGAGTCAGCGAGAACGCGGTCTTCGAGCCACGCCGGCCGAGACGGAGCAGCAAGACGGCCCGCAACGACGGGTCTGCGTGCGGGCCGGCAGGCATCCCGGCCAACCCGCCCCGACACGCCGACGGTGCGACGCACGCCCTCGCCGTCCCCCGGGGCCGCCCCACACCCCCACGGGTGAGAGCCGACGTCATCCCCCTGCCACCAACCTCGGCCGATCGTCTTCACACCGGGAGCGATCCGACCTCCACCCGCATGAAAGGCACGTCCCCTGCTCCCGTTCACCAGACAGCCGTCGATCGATCTCCAGATACGTGGAGAAGCATCCGGGCCGATCCTTCCGCGCCCGCCGGAGTCCGACCCGACCCACGTGTGTGGCGAGCACGCCGTGGAGTTCGCGTACAGACATCGTCTCGCCGACCGACCTCCACGTGTGCGGCGAGCACCGTCGGTGTTCCGCGCACGGGTCCGCGGCCGGGGCCGGCCCCTCACGTGTGTGGAGAGCAGCCCTTCGTGACCTCGGTGTTCAGGAACCGGTTCCACCGTTCTCGTTGCCGTGCACGAATACGGATTCCACACCCTCGCGGAGTTGCGCGCCTTCGTCCGGACGAGTCGGCATCCGCGCAGGCCGCTGGCACAGGGAGGGAGGCATGGGACAGCGCCGCCTGCGGCGGGCGCGTCGCCCCACCAGAGTGACGGGCACCCACGCTCGATCAACCGACTCTCCCTCCGCCCTCGGCTCGCGACCGCGCGGGCGATCGGGTCGTCCGCCTCCGCGTGCCGGGCCCCTACGGGCCTCGCGCTCCGTCTGATGTCGACACTGCGTCGACCTCGATGGTCCGGTCACTCCTCGGGGACATAACCGGCATAGGTCTCGGCCAGGTTGAAGACCCGCTGTCCGTAGTCGACGGAGTTGTTGTAGGTCAGGACCGCCGACCACCAACCCGTCGGGGTGTTCAGGTCACGGCCCTCGGAGCAGAGGTAGGTGGCCGCCGACAGCGCCGCGTCGTCGATGTTCTGCGGGTCGGCCACGCCGTCGCCGTTCCCATCGCGGCCGTACAGCTCCCAGGTGGTCGGCAGGAACTGCACCGGACCCATCGCCCGATCCCAGACGTCGTCACCGTCCAGCTCGCCGCCGTCGGTGTCGGGAATCGCCATCACGCCGGGCGAGCCGTCCAGCGGCGGGCCGTAGATCGGGATCGTCGGCCTGCCGTCCTCGCCGAGTTCGGCTCCTGCGAACCGACCGTGGTCGGACTCGACACGGCCGATCCCGATCAACATCGTCCAGGAGACACCGCACGAAGGCTGCTCCACCCGCAGGTGCGCGTCGGCGTTCGCATAGGCCCGCAACGCCCGGGGCGGCGCGTCGATGACCGTGGCCATGTCCCGAGCCCACACGTCCAGCGGGTTCGACGACGTCTCGACGGACTGCTCGGTGTCGCCGGGCTCGCCCTGCGCCGACGGGGGCTCCTCGCCGTCGCCGCCGGTACCGATGGACTCGAGATCCGGGGCGGGCACTGCGGCGGGCTGCGGTATCGACACTTCCGGCTGGACGGGCGCGGGCGTCACCGGTACCCGAGGCGGCGCGGGCGGCGGACGCTGCATCTCGAGGCCGTGGTCTGGCTCCGGCTCCGGCTCGGGAGTGACCCGTTCGCTGTTGACGGCCCAGATGGTGAGGCCGATGAAGCCCACCAGGATCACGAAGACGAGCAGGCCGCCGATCACCGCCGCCCACCGCAGAGGGTAGGACGACGGCCCGATCTCTCGAAGAAAGGACCTGATATCGGCCATATCGCGAGGCTACGACGCGACCGATATGCCCGATTACCTCCGGATCGACAGTCAGGCACGAAGACGATCGACACCCGCCAGGAGCGACGACGGAAACGTGATACAGGACACGCGAGCCGTCCGTGACTTCCACGACATCATCGGACACCGAGAGTCATCCACACGCCTGGCATCACGCCACACCGGGCGATCCACGCGGCCCCGGCCGCGGAAATTCCAGCACCCCGCATGCCGTCGCCGGACGAGTGTCCGAGGATCTACGCCCGACGCGCATCATCGATACAGCCGCATCACTCGGGCATGCGTGCACTCCTGATTCCACACGGGAAGCGGCAGCCGCAGAAGGTCGAGAACACCACGATCCGCACAGGCGCCTCATCGCCGAGTCCGCGACAGCGGCCGGGACGGAGACAGCAGTGGGGACGGCGACCGCGGCGGGGACGGCGAGGACGACGACGGCCATGGAGCGGGCGAGCGCCATCAGGACGGTGATCGCCACGAGGGCGGTGAGCACGTGAATGACCATGACACGACTATCGAACACATGTTCTATCAAGGCAAGATATCGATCGGGTGGTGTGCCCCGCACGGACCGCGCCACGCCCGCCCGAGCTCCCGCCCCCAGCGCCCATCGCTCGCCGCAGCACGAGCCCGCCCCGTCGACCCACCAGGCCCGCCCGGCCCATCACCGGCGCGGCGGCCCTAGCCACCAGCGCCTCCTCCGGCCCGCCGGGGCGACGTCACGACTCGCCGCCGTCCTCCGCCGGCTCCTCCGCCAGGCTGTAGCCCGCATAGGTCTCGGCGAGGCCGAACACCCGCCTGCCGTAGTCCACGGAGTTGTTGTAGGTCAACACCGCCGACCACCAGCCGTCCCCGGTGTTCAGATCCCGTCCGGCGGAACAGAGGTAGGTGGCCGCCGACAGCGCCGCGTCGTCGATGTTCTGCGGGTCGGCCACGCCGTCGCCGTCGGCGTCCCGGCCGACCAGCTCCCAGGTGGTGGGGAGGAACTGCATCGGTCCCACCGCCCGATCCCAGACGTCGTCACCGTCCATCTCGCCGCCGTCGGTGTCGGGGATCGCCATCACGCCGGGCGAGCCGTCCAGTGGCGGGCCGTAGATCGGAATCGTCGGCCTGCCGTCCTCGCCGAGCTGGGCGCCGCCGAATCGGCCGTGGTCGGACTCGACACGCCCGATGCCGACGAGCGTGGTCCAGGACAGCCCGCAGTCGGGCTGCTCGGCCCGCAGCCGGGCCTCGGCATTGGCATAGGCCCGCAACGCCCGGGGCGGCGCGTCGACGACCGTGGCCATGTCCCGAGCCCAGGCTTCCAGCGGATCCCGTCGCTCCAGCGCGGACTCCTCGCCTGCGCCGTCCGCTGTGGACTCCTGGTCTTCCTGCTCCGCCTCCGCGCCGGACTCGGCGGCGCCCTCGATGACCGCGAGGTCGGGCGCGGGCACCACGGCCTGGGGCGGGGCGGCCTCGCTGGGCTCGACCGGCGCCGGGGTCACCGGGACCCTCGCCGGGCGTGCCGGTCCGGTGTCGAAGTCCACGTCCAGGGCGAATCGGTCGCTGCTGACGAACCATAAGCCGAGGGCGATGAAGCCCCCGACGAACCCGAGTACCAGCAGCCCGCCGACGAGACCCGGCCATCTCGACCTGCGACGAGCGGACGGCTTCGGTGTGGGCGTGCTGGCCTGCGACCAGAAGTCGGACACCCGCTCAGGCTACGGGGCGCCGGGATGCCCGGACTGCCACCGGGCCGGAACGGCTGCCGCGCCCGCCGACCGACGGCTGAGGACGCCGCCGCGTCCGACGATGCCCTTTCCGACGCGGCGGCGGACCGAGGTGCTCAGTCGTTGGCCAGTACCGCGCGACTCATCCGGCCGTACTCCTCGCCCTGCGCCAACACCGCCTCGGCGTAGCTGCGGCTTTCGTTATAGGTCAGCACCGCCCGCCACCAGCCGGTCGAGTCCGTGAGGTCGCCGCCCGCGTGGCACAGGTATCGCGCGGCGGTCAGCGCGGCGTCGTCGAGGTCCTGCGGATCGGCCACGCCGTCGCCGTCGGCGTCGGCGCCCCAGCGCTTCCAGGTCGTCGGAATGAACTGCATCGGTCCGACGGCCCGGTCGTAGACGGTGTCGCCGTCCAGCTCGCCGCCGTCGGTGTCCCGGATCTCCTTGACTCCGGGGCCCCCGTCGAGCGGAAGACCGATGATCGGCGTCGACGGACGACCGGTGTCGTCGAGGGTGGCCCCGCCGAAGCGGCCGTGATTGGACTCCGACAGGCCGATCCCGGCCAACACGGTCCAGGTGACGCCGCAGCCGGGGTTCTCCAGCCGGACGACCTGGGCCGCGTACCCGTAGGCCTCCAGGGCCGCCCTCGGGATGTTGAGCGGATCCGCCAGGCTGTCCGCCCAGTCGGCGAGCTGCTCCTGCGGCCGCTCGTCGAGCAGCATGGGTCGCAGGTGGTCGACCGGGATCACCTCCGGCACCTCGGCTCCCCGGTCCGGCGGCGCGGTCCGAGGCATCTCCAGCGCCATGGCCTGGAGGCGATCGCCTTCGGCCCGGTCGGGAGCGCTCATCATGTTGACCACGACGGCGATGACCGCCAGACCGACGCCTGCGACCACGAACCGGGTCCAGCGTCCTCGAGCGGGTGGCTCGGGTGACGGTTCCGGCTCTGTCGACGAGACCGACATGAGTACGTCCTCCTAGTCCGCCGCAGGGTGTATGCCCGGCTCCATTCGGGACCGAGCGCGAACACCGCCGGAGGTGTCCTTGCGAAGTGCGCACACGACCCACGAGACGGTAGCCCGTCGACCATCCGGCGAGAATAGACCGAACGAACCAACGCGCTCCCCCGAACGGGCGCTTCGGGGGAGCGCGTCACGGTCGTCGTGCCCGGGACCGGATCAGATCGGCGGCAGCGTGGGGCGCACCGCCGCGGGCCGCCCGGCGAGGCTCTCCACGGCGAGTCGGACGGCCGTGTCGAGCTGCGGGTCCTCGCCCCGAGCCCAGTGCTGCGGGGCCCGGACGACCTCGATGTCCGGCTCGACGCCGCGGTTCTCCATCTCCCACCCCTGCCCTTCGATCCAGGTCGCGTATCGGGGCTGGGTGACGACGGTCCCGTCGACGAGGTGGTAACGCATGTCGATCCCCACCGTGCCACCCCAGGTGCGAACCCCGACCACCGGGCCGAGTCCCAGCGCCTTGATCGCGCCGGTGGCGATGTCGCCGTCGGACCCGGAGAACTCGTCGGCGACGGCGACCAGCGGCCCGCGCGGCGCGTGCTGCGGATAGGTCCAGCCGTAGGCCCCGTCGTCGGCGACCTGCCAGCCGATGACCTTGCCTGCCAGCTTCTCCACCACGAGCTGCGAGGTGTGGCCGCCCCGGTTCTCCCGAAGGTCGACGATCAACGCCTCGCGCTGCGTCTCCACCCGCAGATCACGGAAGAGCTGTGCCCACCCGAGGGCCTGCATGTCGGGGACGTGCAGATAGCCGACGCGGCCGCCGGAGAGCGCGCGGACGTGGGCCCGCCGCCGGAGGACCCAGTCCTGATACCGCAGCGGCTCCTCGTCGCCCACCGGAACCACCACGACCCGACGGGGTTCGGGCCGGGGGTCGCTCTGGTCGGCGGGACGGTCGCTGCCCGCCGCCACCGTGGGGCCGTCCTGGGCGGGGCCGAGAAGCAGCTCCACGGGTTGATCGGCGGTGCCGACCAGCAGCGGGGCAGGCCCGGTCGTCGGGTCGACCGGCCTGCCGTCGACGGCCAGCAGCACCTCGCCGGGTCGGGCCGCGACACCGGGGGCGGCCAACGGCGACCTGGCCTTGGTGTCGGAGATCTCGCCAGGCAGGATGCGCTCGATCCGCCAGTGTCCGTCGGCCGTGCGTCGCAGGTCGGCGCCGAGCAGGCCCTGCCGGGTCTTCGGGTCGCCGCCCGTGTCCTTGGGCAGCACGTAGGCATGCGAGGTGTTCAACTCGCCCTGGACCTCCCAGAGCAGGTCGACGAAGTCGTCCGCGCTGCCGAGCCGGTCCACCAGGGGGCGGTACCGGGCGGTGACCGCGGCCCAGTCGACGCCGCCCATGTCGCGACGCCAGAAGTGATCCCGCATCAGTCGGGCTGCCTCGTCGTAGGCCTGCCGCCATTCGACGGTCGGCGTCACCTCCACGCGGAGCCGGTTCAGGTCCAGCGCGAGCGATTCGTCCGGCCCGGTGCCCTCTCCGCCGGCCTTGCGCTCGGCGGAGACGACCCTGCTGGTGGAGCCGTCGGTGAAGATTAGCCGGGTGCCGTCGCCGCTGACGCGGAAGTCGTCCAGTCCGTCGACGAGGACCTCGGCCTTGTTCCGGCCGAGGTCGAAGCGGACGAGTTCCGATCGGGAGGGTGCGGTGTCGGCCGGCGACTGCGCGTCGCCCAGCGTCCCGGTGAGCGGCTCCGAGATCCACAGCAGTCCGCCCTTGGCGGCGGCCAGCGAGTGGTACTGGCCCGCGCGGACCGGGAAGGGCACGACGCGCTGTGCCAGTCCCGCCACGTCGACCTCGGTCCGGGGCACCTCGGCGGCCTCGGTCGGCTCGGCGCCGTCCTCGGTGCCGGGGCCCGCGGCGCGACCGTGCAGGCTGGGCCCGAACGGCGACGGGGTGTGGGCGGACAGGGGGACGAGGTAGGGCCTGCACGCGGCGATGAACGCCAGGTCGAAGTCGTGCTCGTCGTAGAAGGGGTCGAAGGTGCGCAGGGAGAGGAAGGCCAGGTGCCTTCCGTCGAGGGTGAACACCGGTTCGAGGTCGACGAAGCGGAGATCGGTGACGTCGACGATCGTGGCGGACTCGTTGTCGGACCGCCGGTACAGGCGGATGCGACGCAGCGGATAAGGCCCGGGCTCCGACCAGGCGAGCCAGTCCGAGTCCGGGGAGAAGGCCAGGCCGGAGACGTCGCCCTCACGACTGGTGGTGACGGTGCGGACGGTGCCGTCGGCGAGGTCGACCAGCAGGAGTCGACCGTCGTGGGCGGCGACGGCCGCGGTGCTGCCGTCGGGCGTGACGGCGAGTTCCAGCACTCGGCCCAGCGCGCCGTGCGCGAGCCGCCGTACCGGACCGCCGGGCGCGTCCGGGGAGGCGGGCACCACCTCCAAGGCGTCCTCACCGCCCGCGTCGGTGACCCAGACCGCGCCGACGCTCTCGGTCGCGGCGGCCGGCACGGCGGGGATCCGTGCGCGCGTGCCCGGCTCGGCGGCCAGCACCGTCGCGGGGCCGTCGAGATGGGTCAGCCGGTGCACGGTGCCGCGGACCTCGACGACGCTGGATCGGCCGGTGCGGTCGACGGCGAGTCCGCCGAGGTCGCGAGCCGGGTCGATCGGATGAGGCCGGAGCGGGGCGGCCGGGCCGCCGGTACGGACCTCCAGCCGACGAGGCGTGTCCTCCAGCGAGTCGAGCAGCCACAGCTCGCCCGCGTGCTGATAGACGACCCTGGTCCCGTCGGTGGTGGCGTTGCGCGCGTAGAACTCGGCGTGGTCGGTGTGCCTGCGCAGCTCGGTGCCGTCCGGCAGGCACGAGTAGAGGTTGGCGACGCCCTCGTGGTCGGACAGGAAGGCGACGCGATCCCCGATCCACAGCGGACAGACGAGACTGGCCGTGACCTCGGGAAGCAGCCGAGCGAACTCGCCGTCTCCGGTGCGGTCGATCCACAGTCTGCCCGCGGCGCCGCCGCGATACCGCTTCCAGCGCGCCGGTTCGCTGGAGAGCACGGAGGAGAGCAGCACGCCGCCGCCCGTCGCCACCGTGAGACTCGCGGCGCCCATGATCGACTCGCCGGTCGCGCCCGCGATCGGCTCCAGCGCCCCGGCTTCCGGCAGCACGGGTGCACTACGGGCAGCGGCCTCGAATCGGGTTCCGGGGGCGAAGGCGACCCCGCCGATCGGGCCGTACGGCAGACGCGTCGCAGGCCCGCCGTCCAACGGCACGGCATGCAGCCAGGTCTGCCGCATGGACGGCTCGCCCGCCTCGGTCGTCGCGAGGACCAGCGGCTCCTCGCTCGGGAGCCAGCCGCGTACCGCCGTCTTCGCGCCACCCCAGTAGGTGAGCCTGCGGGCGGCGCCACCGGCGGTCGGCGCGACCTGGATCTCCGGCTCTCCGCCGTCGAGCCTGCTCGTCCAGGCCAGCAGGGAGCCGTCCGGCGAGAAGCGGGGGCTCGCGGCGGGGACGCGATCGGCCGACACCCGCCAGGCCCGTCCGCCGTCGACCGGTGCCAGCCAGACGTCGTCCTCGGCGACGAAGGCGATCAGGTCGCCGTGCAGGTGGGGCGTTCGAAGATATCCGGCGTTCATCGCTCGACCTTACGCAGCGAGCCTGCGCAAGATCACACCATTCCGCGTGCCGACCCCCGACCGCGAGCCTGCCCACGCCGAATCCCTCACGGATCGTCGTGCGCGACGGCCCGGCCGACGGCGCCCGCACGATGCCGGGACCTGTGTCCGCCTCGGCCGCCCGCCGCGATCACCGACGCCTCAGGCGTCGGCGGGCCAGTGCCTCCGCCAGTCCGTCACGGTCAACCCGGCGGGATCGAGCCCGGCGGCCCTGGCCGAGTCCTCCGCCGCACGCACCCGCGCGGCGAACTCGCGGGCGGCCGACCGTATCGCGCCCTCGGGATCGACGCGCTCACGCCGAGCGAGCACGGCGGCACGGAACAGCCGCTCGCCGACGGACTCGCCCGAGGGCAGCAGGTCGTCGGGCAGTCGCGCCCGGCCGGTGCGCTGGCCGAGCTTCGCCGCCAGAGCGACGGCGGGCTGGCCGAAGGCGACGCCGTCGATGCTGGACGTGCGCTGCTTCTCGACCTGCTTCAGCTCTTCCCACCGGCCCTGCTGAGTCACGGCGTCCACCACCTCGTCATCGGTGCCCGCGAAGACGTGCGGATGCCTCCCGACGAGCTTGGCGACCAGGTCGGCCGCCACGGCGTCCACGTCGAAGGGCTCGCTCGGGTCCTCGGCCGCGATCCTGGCGTGGAAGAGCACTTGGAGCAGGACGTCGCCGAGTTCCTCCCGCAACGCGGGCCGGTCCTCGTCCTCCAGCGCCTCCAGCAGTTCGTAGGCCTCCTCGACGAGGTACTGGCGCAGCGACAGATGGGTCTGCTCGGCGTCCCACGGGCAGCCGCCGGGCGACCGTAGACGGTCCATCACGTCGACCGCGTCGAGCAGCCGCGCGCCGGGCGGCTCGACACCGGCGACGACCGGGGCGCCCGCGTCGACCAGCGCCCTGGCGGGTGCGGACCCGAGATCGTCGGTGATCAGCACGATCGCCGCACGGCGGGCGTGTTCCGTCAGTTCCTCGATCGCAGGCGAGGCAGCCGCGGCCAGCTCTTCTCGCGTCGGTCCCGGCAGTCCGGGATCTGCGTACACCTCGGCGGCGGCACGCAACGACGGCAGGGCGGCGGCGGGCAGCACCGCCCCGAGCCGCGGCGTGATGAGCACCACGGTGGTGCCCGCGAAGAGGCTCGAGGTCACGTCGGGTGCCGTCGTGGACGTCGTCGTCATGCGGTCGTGGTCACCGAATCGGCGATCAGTCGCGCGGCGCGGACGCGGCCAGCGGGAAGATCAGCCCGCCTGCCTCTCCCTCGGACGGCGCCACCTGCACCGTCGTCGGGTCCCACACGCCGTACCGGGGGTTGACCTCGACCTGCGCGTCCTGAGCGGCCGCGCCCAGCATCCGGAGGCCGAACTGAGCGGTCATCGACGGGTCCGCCTGGCCCGCGGCCGCCGGGTCGGAGACCTCCGCGATCTCGCGCTCGTGGATCACCGCGACCATCCACTGCCCGCTCTGCGGCTGGGTCTCGAAGGCCACCACGTTGCCCGCCGCGGTGCCGAACAACGCCGTCGCGGCCAGTGCCGGGCTCTCGGCGGGGGTCAGCGGCTGCCCCATGCCGCCGGGCAGGCCTGCCCCGCCGCTCTCCTCGATGATCTCGCCGACGCGGTCGGGCTCGGCGGCGAGCTGTTCCGCCAGGTCGACGGCCTGCTCCCGGCTGGTGGCCTGCACGAAGTCGAAGACGATCCGTACCCGTCCCAGGTACTCCTCGCCGACCTGGCTCAGCAGCAGCTGGTCGGTGACGTCCGCGCGAAGGCTCTCCTCGGTGAAGGGCGTGCCCATCACCGCGGCCTGCGCGCCGCCGCTCTGCTCGATCATCGCGTCGACCTCGCGGTCGTCGACCGAGATGCCCTCCTGCTCGGCGAACTCGCTGATCAGCCGGTGCCGCACCGACAGGGTGACGATGCTGCGTGACACGTCGTCGACCTGGCCCTGCTGGATCAGCTGCGTGCGCAGGTCGGGCTCCCGCTCGTAGATCGCGTCGAGCCTGGTCTGCACGTCGTCCAGTGAGATCACCGTGTGATCACCGACGATCGCCGCCGCGCCGGTCCTGCTCGGCTGGGTCGAACAACCCGTGAGCAGCAGGCCCGTCACCGCGGAGAGCGCAACGATCAACCGAACGGGGCGTCCCGGAAGAGTCCTCACGAGAACACCTTCTCACGAACGGTTGCCCGCGGATGCGGCAGCCGGCGCCGGAACTCCGGCCATCGCGGCCAGGAAACCCTCCGCCCAGGACAACAGCGCCTCGTCCCGCAGCGGCGGCGCCCCGATCCGGCCGCCCGCGCCGCCCTCGGTGGGACGGGGCAGCGAGACGAGCCGCAGGGCGGGCTTGTACGTCGCCTTCGGGTACAGGCGGTCGAGCCGCACGATCTGCGAGTCTCGCAGCTCCAGCGGCGCGAAGCGGACGGCGTTGCCCTGCAAGGTCACCTCGGTGATGCCGTGACGCCTGCAGAGCTGCCGGAACGCCGACACGGCGAGCAGCCGGTCCACCTCCACCGGCGGCGGCCCGTAGCGGTCGACCAGTTCGGCACGGACCGCGCGCAACGCCTCGGCGTCGGCGGCGACGCGCTCCCCGGAGTCCAGCGGCGAGTCACCCGCCGCCGAGGCGATCTTGCGGTACGCCTCCAGGCGCAGCCGCTCGCCCGACACGTAGTCGTGGGGGATGTGCGCGGTGACGGGCAGGTCGATGCGCACCTCGGCGGGCTCCTCCACGACGTCGCCGTCCGAGGTCGAGCCGGTCTGCTTCCGGAATGCCGCGACGGCCTCGCCGACGAGCCGGACGTAGAGGTCGAAGCCGACGCCCGCGATGTGCCCGGACTGCTCGGCGCCCAGGATGTTGCCCGCGCCCCGGATCTCCAGGTCCTTCATCGCCACGGCCATGCCCGAACCCAGCTCGGAGTTCTGCGCGATGGTCGCCAGCCGATCGTGCGCGGTCTCGGTCAGCGGCTTCTCCGGCGGGTACAGGAAGTAGGCGTACCCGCGTTCCCGTGCCCGCCCGACCCGGCCGCGAAGCTGGTGCAGCTGGGCCAGCCCCAGCATGTCGCCGCGCTCGACGATCAAAGTGTTGGCGTTCGAGATGTCCAAGCCGGTCTCGACGATCGTCGTGCACACCAGCACGTCGAACTCCCGCTCCCAGAAGCCCTGGATGACCTTCTCCAGCCGGTCCTCGTTCATCTGGCCGTGCGCGGTGACGACCTTCGCCTCCGGAACCAGCTCCCGCAGCCGCTTGGCGGCCTTCTCGATCGAGGACACCCGGTTGTGCACGTAGAAGACCTGGCCGTCGCGCAGCAGCTCCCGGCGGATCGCCGCCGCCGTCTGCTTCTCGTCGTACTGGCCGACATAGGTCAGCACGGGATGCCGTTCCTCCGGCGGGGTGAGGATGGTCGACATCTCCCTGATGCCCGCCAGGCTCATCTCCAGCGTGCGCGGGATCGGCGTCGCCGACATGGTGAGCACGTCGACGTGGGTCCGCAGCGCCTTGATGTGCTCCTTGTGCTCGACGCCGAACCGCTGCTCCTCGTCGACGATCACCAGCCCGAGGTCCTTGTAGCGGATGCCGGTCTGCAACAGCCGGTGCGTGCCGATCACCACGTCCACGTCGCCGGCCGCGAGGCCGTTGATCACCTCGTCGGACTCCGTCTTGTCGGTGAAGCGGGACATCCCCTTCACCACGACGGGGAAGGAGCGCATCCGCTCGCTGAAGGTGCTGAGGTGTTGTTGGGCGAGCAGCGTCGTGGGCACCAGGACGACCACCTGTTTGCCGTCCTGCACCGCCTTGAACGCGGCGCGCACGGCGATCTCGGTCTTGCCGTAGCCGACGTCGCCGCAGATCACCCGGTCCATCGGCACCGCGCGCCGCATGTCCCCCTTGACCTCGTCGATCGCGGCGAGCTGGTCGATGGTCTCGGTGTAGGGAAAGGCGTCCTCCAGCTCGCGCTGCCAGGGCGTGTCCGGTCCGAAGGCATGGCCGGGGGCCGACTGCCGGGCGGCGTAGAGCTGGACCAGCTCGGCGGCGATCTCCTTCACGGCCTTGCGGGCCCGTGTCTTGGTCTTGGCCCAGTCGGAGCCGCCGAGGCGGTTCAGTGTCGGCAGCTCCCCGCCCACGTACCGGGAGACCTCGTCGAGCTGGTCCGTGGGCACGAACAGCCGGTCACCGGGCTGTCCGCGCTTGCTGGAGGCGTATTCCAGGACCAGATACTCGCGGGTCGCGCCCGCCACGGTGCGCTGCGACATCTCCACATAACGACCGATGCCGTGCTTGTCGTGGACGACGTAGTCGCCCGCGCTGAGGCCCAGCGGGTCGACGGCGTTGCGCCGTCGAGACGGCATCCGCCGCATGTCCCGCGTGGAGGTGCCGCCCCGGCCGCCGGTCAGGTCGGCCTCGGTGAGCACCACGAGCAGCGGGTCCGCCGCGATGAAGCCGTCCTCCATGGTGCCGCGCACGATGGAGACCAGTCCGGCCGCCGGTGCCTCCGGAAGTCCGTCGGTGATCAGCCGGACCGGGACGTCGGCGTCCCGCAGCTGCTCGGCGGCGCGCGAGGCCGTGCCGGCGCCGGGGAACACCAGCACGGCCGCCCCGCCGGCCGCGGTGTGGGCACGCAGGTCCGCGAACGCGCGCTCGACCTCGCCGCGATAGGCCTCGACGGGACGGATGTCCAGGTGCAGGGCGTGCTCCCCCGCGACCAGGCCGGTCTCGGCGTCGGCCTCGGCCGAGTCGGCGTCGCCCGCGGCGTCGAGATACAGCTGGCTCAGCGTCCACCAGGGGCGGCCGGAGGCGGTGGTGTGCTGCTCGACCTCGTCGAGGTCGCGATAGGCGGAGGCGCCCAGGTCGATGGGCGCCCCGCCGCCGCCCGCCGCCGTCATCCAGGAGGCCTCCAGGAACTCCTGTCCGGTGCGCACGAGGTCGGCGGCCCGCCCTCGGATCTTCTCCGGATCGGCCAGCAGGACGTGCGCGGAGCGCGGCAGGAGGTCCGGCAGCAGCGCCAGCTCCCCCTCACAGAGCGCGGGGATCAACGCCTCCATGCCCTCCACCGGAATGCCCGCCGCGATCTTGTCCAGCATCTCGGAGAGCTGGGCGTCGGCCCGATGGTCCTCGGCGAGCGCCTCCGCGCGGGCCCGGACGGACGCGGTGATCAGCAGCTCCCGGCAGGGCGGGGCGAGCAGTTCGGCGACCGGCTCGGGAAGCGAGCGCTGATCGGCGACCGCGAAGGCGCGGATCTCGGATACCTCGTCGCCCCAGAACTCCACCCGCAACGGGTGCTCGCAGGTGGGCGGGAAGACGTCCAGGATGCCGCCGCGCACGGCGAACTCGCCGCGCTTCTCCACCATGTCGACCCGGCTGTAGGCCAGGCTCGCGAGGCGCTCGACCTGCTCGGCGAAGTCGTGTTCCTCGCCGACGCGCAGATGGACGGGCGCGACGTCGCCGAGGCCGGGGGCCAAGGGCTGGATCAGGCTGCGGACGGTGGTCACGACGACCCGCAGCGGTCCGGTGTCGGGCGAGCCCGGCTCGGGGTGGGCGAGCCGGCGCAGGACCGCGAGCCTGCGGCCCACGGTGTCGGCCCGGGGCGAGAGGCGTTCGTGTGGCAGCGTCTCCCAGGACGGCAGTTCGGCGACCACGTCGCGACCGATCAGGTCGCCGAGCACGGCGGCGCTCTCCTCGGCCTCGCGGCCGGTCGCGGTGACCAGCAGCACCGGACGGTCGGCGCCCCGCTCGGCGGCCAGGGCCGCGGCGACCAGGGTCCGCAGCGCAGGCGGGCCGCCGAGTTCGACGGTGGCCGAGCCGCCTGCGTCGACGAGGTTCTGGAAGGGCTTGCTGCCCAGGAGGGCGGTGAGCAGCCCGGCGAGCGGAGCGGACACGACGGGAGATCTCCTCAGGCGCTGGAAACACGACACACCCCTGCCCTGGACGAGCCGGGGAGGGGTCTCGTCGACCAGGGTACGGGTGACGAGCCACGCGGGGCAGCGGATTACCGCCCGCGTTCGCCGTGTCGGCGACGTCGGTGGGGCGGCGTCGCGGGCGGAGAGCGCGAGGTCACACCCGGTTCGGCACCGGGCGGGTCGACGTGCGGCAGGCCTGTCGGTGGCGGCTCGGCGTGCGGCGGCTCGGCGGAGTCCCGGTCGTCGACGGGCCGATCGGGCGTCGGCGTGACACCGGGCCCCGCGTCCTCGGCGGCCGACCCGGCCTCACCTTCGTCGAACCGTTCCGCCGGTACCGGACGACCCGGATCAAGCCGCCGTTCCTCTCCGATGATGCACCGCAGCCGTCGGGCTACGAAGCCCGATCAGGAGGTCGTCCTGGCTATCACGCTGCGCCGGCCGGGTTTCGAGTGGGCGCTCGCGCACTCCTGCCCGAACTCGTTCCGTGCGGGCGCGGACGCCGACCGTGCCGCGTGGCAGGCCAGGCCGGCCGCTTCGCCGGTGCGCGTCCGGTGGACTCCGATCGTGCCGTGCGGCTGGAGCGGCGGGCGGCGCGGATCGGGCTCGGCCCCGAGGCGGTCTCGCACTATGTCGACGAGTGGGTCGTCTCGCTGACGGATGTGATCCCGCAGGCCACACGGATTCATCGGCTGGTCACGGCGGCCGACCACGCCGCCGCGGCGTGCGCTGCCGTCCGTGGAGCGGCCCTGTCCGCGGAGACCGGCGTCCGGCGAGACGTCTCCCGCAGGGCCGATCGCCGTGGGCGGCGGCCGGGCTCAGCGGCCGGAGCCGCGGCGGAAGACTCGGGAGTAGAGGCGGTCGACGTCGAGCCGCACCGGCACCGGGGCGCAGGTCACCAGCGCCGGACTGCCCGCGTCGACGATCACGCGCGTCACGTACCCGCCGTCGACGAGTTCTCCGCAGACGACGGTCGGCGGTTCGCCCACCGTCGGCTCGACCCGCCAGTAGAAGGGCACGCCTGCCGCCGCGTAGGCGGCGGGCTTGGACATCCGATCCTGCCTGCGGGTGCGCGGCGAGACGATCTCCACGATGAGCGAGACGTCGGCGGCCACGACCTTCGTCGCGCCGTCCCGCGGAGCGCGGATGACGGCGAGGTCCGGGATGAAGCCCATGTCGGGGGCCAGTCGGACGCCGATCGCGCTGACCACCATGAGGTCGGCCCGGTCCTGATCCCAGAGCGCGTCGTCGACGAGACGTCTGATCTCGTCGCTGAACGCCTGATGGCCCAGCGCCGGAGCGGGTGTCACGTGCAGCCTGCCGCCGATCAACTCGATCCTCGGGCCGTCGGGATCATGGTCCAGGCCGGCCCAGTCGGCGAGATCGTACCGATCGTCGCGATGCGAGAGAGCGCTGCTCACGAGAGTCACCTCCTCACCCCGGAGACCGTCGGGCTCGGCCTCCAGTGTCCCACGGACCCGGCGGGCGACAAGTCCGCCCGGCGTGGTCAGTCCCGGCGAATGTGCAGGCCGGGGTGCAGTTCGAGATGGGAGAGGCCGTTCCAGGCGAGGTTCACCAGGTGCGCGGCGACCTCGTCCTTCGGCGGCGTCCGCACCTCCAGCCACCACTGGCCGGTCAACGCCACCATGCCGACGAGCGCCTGGCTGTAGAGGGCGGCGAGGGCGGTGTCGTAGCCCCTGGCGCCGAACTGCTGGCCGAAGATGTCCTCGACCTGACTGGCGATGTCGTTGAGCAGGCTGGAGAAGGTGCCGGTCGCGCTGGCGACCGGCGAGTCACGCACCAGGATGCGGAATCCGTCGCTGGAGTCCTGGATGTAGTCGAGCAGCGCGCATGCCGCCTGTTCGAGCAGTTCCTTCGGATGGCCCGCCGAGAGCGCCGAGACGATGCGGTCGAGCAGCAGTTCCATCTCGCGGTCGACCACGACCGCGTAGATGCCCTCCTTGCCGCCGAAGTGCTCGTAGACGACCGGTTTGCTGACGCCCGCCCGATGGGCGATCTCCTCGATGGAGGTCGCCTCGAAGCCCTTCTCCGCGAACAGCTCCCGACCGACGTCCAGGAGCTGCCGCCGCCGTTCCTTACCCGTCATCCGCACTCTGGCGGGGCGCGGGGATCGCTGTGCGCTCTCCACCGCTTCCGACCCGGTCTGCACCCGTGCTCGTCGCCCCGACATCTGCTTCAGCCTAAGGGGTGGCTCTTCGGCCTGGTGGGACGTCAGAACATCTGGTCTGCGGACCGACTCGATCATTCCTCGTTCGCCGAGATCCTGGCGAGCCGCTGCGTGGTGGGCCAGCGCACCTTGGTCGCCCAGCCGAACTTCTCGAAGATCCAGATGAGCCGGGCGGTGATGTCGATCTGGCCGCGCTGGACGCCGTGCCGCGCGCAGGTCGGGTCGGCGTGGTGCAGGTTGTGCCACGACTCGCCGAAGGACAGGATCGCCAGCGGCCAGAAGTTCGCCGACTTGTCCCTGGCCTGGAACGGACGCTCGCCGATCATGTGGCAGATCGAGTTGACCGACCAGGTCACGTGGTGCAGCAGCCCGACCCGGACGAGTCCGGCCCAGAAGAACGCGGTGAAGGCTCCCCAGAAGGACCAGGTGATCAGACCGCCGAGGACGCCGGGCAGCACGAGGCTCACGATGGTCCAGAGTCCGAACTGCCGCTGCACCCGGACGATGTCGGGGTCGGCGAGCAGGTCGGGCGTGAAGCGCTGGCTGTTGGTCATGTCGCGCTCGAAGAGCCAGCCCATGTGGGCATGCCAGAAGCCCTTGGCCAGCGCCACCGGGGACGTGCCGAACATCCACGGGGAATGCGGGTCGCCCTCCTTGTCGGAGAAGGCGTGGTGCCTGCGGTGGTCGGCGACCCAGGTGATCACCGGGCCCTGCAGCGCCATGCTGCCCGCGATGGCCAGGCCGATCCGAAGCGGCCGCTTGGCCTTGAACGAGCCGTGGGTGAAGTAGCGGTGGAATCCCGCGGTGATGCCGAGGCCCGAGAAGATGAAGAACGCCGCGCCGAGGCCGACGTCCACCCAGCTCAGCCCCCAGCCCCAGGCGAAGGGCACCGCGGCGAACAGGGCGATGAACGGCAGGATCACGAAGACGTAGATGCCGAACTGCGCGGAGTCGCGCCTGCGTCCGGAGATCACCGGCTTGGGTGATCGGTTGGGTTCGTTCGCCGTAGGGGCGTCGAGCGTGCTCGTCATAGGTGTCCCTCAGTGAGTGAGACGGGAGGTACGGCGGCGCCGAAGTTACGGCTACGGAACCGTAACCTACGCCAGCGTAGGTTACGGCGGAGACCTTGGCCAGTCTCATGCACTGATCGGGTTATCCGCTGGTCGAACGCCCGCAATACGCGAATCACCCTCGCGATCGACGCCGGTTCGCCCGGCGCGTCGAGCCCGTCCGCACGCGGCGCCGCTCGACGATCAGGCGGTCGCGGAGCCTCCGGCACCGGGCGGCCCGAGTCGTGTCGGACCCGAGACGGAGAACCGCCGACACCCGTGCGACCGCGCCCGCCGCAGCACGGCGGTTCGGGCATCCGCCATGACCGACGGACCCCGCTCATGTCACCATGTACGGGCGCGACTTCCCGTCGTGACGCCGTGCACGACGACTCGTCGTGCGGTCCGCCGTGGTGTAACGGCAGCACCTCGGATTTTGGTTCCGATAGTCCAGGTTCGAATCCTGGCGGCGGAGCGTCGCAGGTCGGTGGCCGGCCTGCATCAAGACGCCATGGAAGAACTCGGCACCGTCGGAGTACTCGGCAGGGGATGGCCGCCAGGGGGTGTAGAGCACTGCACAGGGAGTCGGTCGGACAGCGAGAGTCCTCGCCCGAGCCCAGCGAGCGATCCGATGCCTGGCTGATCGCGCGTGCCCACGAGCTGATCGTCGCCTCACAGGTCAACGATCAGCAGTTGCAGTTCTCCACGGCCGACGAGATCAACGAACTGCTCGATGAGGGTCGTCGACGCGGTGAGCCGAGCCTGGTCGCCCAGCTCCTGCGGGCCTCGGCCGTCATCCGCCTCGTCACCAGGGGACACGCCGAACTCGCCGACCCGCTGCTCGACGAGCTGATCTCCCATTCGCGGCGCCACGGACTGACCGTGATGGAGGCCGACGGCCGCGCCCTGCTGGCCCGCCGCATGATGCTGGTGAACAACCACGAGGTCACCCTCGACGAGACCGCCAAGGCGCTGGCGATGCTCAACGGCAAGCTCTCCCCCGACCCGCTGACGGGTCGACGCGCCTGGGAACGGCAGGTGGCGCTGGCCCTCCAGGACATCGCCCTGGTGCTCACCCAGCTCGGGGTCTACAAGATGGCCGACGAGGAGATGACGCGGGCCGAGGAGTTCATCCGCAGCAGTGGCGGGCCGCATCAGATCGCCGTGCACCTGATCAACCGGACCAGGATGCTGGTGGGCTGGGGCCTTCGGCTGGAACGCGCCGATCGGATGGACGAGGCGGCCGACCGGTTCGCGCTCGCCTCGGCGTTGGCCACCTCGGTGGAGGGCCCGTGGCCGGACTCGCTGCATCCCCGGAGCCACCGCGATCAGTCCGCCGCCGACCAGGTGCCCGTGGTGGGCTCCGCGCACGCCCTGGCCAAGCCCGGCGGCGAACACGTCCCCCGGCTCGACCGACTGCTGCAACGATCCCGCTATCCACGCGAGCTGCTCATCACCTCGCTGGCCCTGTCCCGCTGCCTCGAACACGACGGCGACCACGACGATGCGCTGGAGGTGCTTCGCCATGCCCGCCGCGAGATGGTCGGCGATCCCTCCGAACCGCCGTTGCAGCTGTCGCTGATCAGGGAGTTCGCCCGGCTCTGCGGTCCGGACGACGGGCAGGCGGCCACCGCGCTGAGCCAGTACAACGCCGCGCTGGAGAGCGAGCTGTGGATGCTGCGCGAGGTACGGATGGCCACGCTGATCTCCCGCCGTGATCACGAACGGCTGCGCAGACAGCATGGCGACATCACCCGGCAGGCGCTCCAGGACCCGCTCACCGGCCTGGCCAATCGGCGCGCGCTGGACGAGCGGATGGACCTGCTCGTCGTCGACCCCGACGCGCATCCGCTGTCGGTGGCGCTGTGCGACCTCGACGGGTTCAAGGGCGTCAACGATCGCTGTTCGCACGCCGAGGGCGACGACGTCCTGCGCGTCGTGGCCAGCACGCTGCGCGACACGCTGCGGGCGAACGACGTCGTCGCACGCTACGGCGGCGACGAGTTCGTGGTGCTCATGCCGACCACCACGCTCGGCGACGCCGAGGCGGCGCTGACACGAGCCGTGGACGCCGTGCGCGAGCTGCCCCAGGACCTCTCTCGGGGGGTGACCCTGTCGATCGGAGTCGTGGCCGTCACACACCAGGAGGGCAGCGGTCACGCCCTCACCCGGGCCGACGCCGCGATGTACCAGGCCAAGCGCGGCGGCGGCAGCCGGGTGTTCGCGCGGCGTTCGACCGTCCCGCTCGGCGCCGACGAGGTCGTGGAACCCGACACGCCCGCCTGACCAGCGCCGCCACCAGAACCGGGCGAATCCCCCGCTTCGCATCGGGGCCGCCGGGGGTGGTCCGCGAGAGCCCTTAGGATCGGCAGCATCCGTGCCGAGCACGAGCCTGCCTCTGTGCCTGGTCCGGCCGTCGCCGTCTGGAGGGAGTCCGGCCTCGCCGACACCGCTGCCCGCTCACGGGCACAGCGGGCGGCAAGGACGCGACGCCCGCCCGGGGGTGGCCGGAACCTCCCCACGGTGACCTATTCAGCGCGGAAGGGAAGCACTGATGCCCCAGGGCGGCCCAGCCCCCCGAGCCTCCTCCGGCGAGTCCACCGGTCCGATCAGCACCGTCATCCTCGCTGCGGGCGAAGGCACCCGCATGAGATCAGCGACGCCGAAGGTGCTGCATCGGATCGCCGGACGTGCCCTGGTG
Organism: Actinoalloteichus hoggarensis; assembly: GCF_002234535.1. NCBI lineage: Bacteria > Bacillati > Actinomycetota > Actinomycetes > Pseudonocardiales > Pseudonocardiaceae > Actinoalloteichus > Actinoalloteichus hoggarensis. The sequence goes on along the minus strand of NZ_CP022521.1, from coordinate 740,857 downwards.
GAGCACGCGGTACACGCGGCATCCGGACTCGATCCCGATCATCTCGTCGTGGTCGTCGGACACGGCAGAGAGCAGGTGACCGACCATCTCGACGCGGTCGGTCACCGCATCGGCAGATCACTCACGACCGCGGTGCAGAACGAGCAGAAGGGCACCGGCCACGCCGTGAGCTGTGCGCTCGCCGAGCTGCCCGCCGGACTCACGGGCACCGTGCTCGTGAGCTACGGCGACGTACCGCTGCTGGACACCGACACCCTCGCCGCTCTGCTCGCCGAGCACGCCGCGGCGCGCAACGCGGTGACGGTGCTCACCGCCGAGCTCCCGGACGCGACCGGTTACGGCCGTATCCTGCGCGACGCCGACGGCGCGGTGACCGCCATCGTGGAACACAAGGACGCCAGCGAGGCCCAGCGGGCGATCACCGAGGTCAACTCGGGTGTCTACGCCTTCGACGCCGAGGTCCTGCGCGACGGGCTGAGCAGGCTGCGGACGGACAACGTCCAGGGCGAGCTGTACCTGACCGACGTCCTCGCCATCGCACGCGGCGACGGCGGCCGGGTAGGCGCGTCGACCTGCGTCGATCGCTGGCTGGTCGAGGGCGTGAACGACCGCGTGCAGCTCGCCGCGCTCGGCGCGGAACTGAACCGCAGGCTCGTGGAGTCCTGGATGCGCGCGGGCGTCACGGTCGTCGACCCCTCCTCGGTGTGGCTGGACGTCGACGTCGAGCTGGCCAGGGACGTGCTGCTGGAGCCCGGAGTGCGGCTGCGCGGCGCCACGTCGGTCGGCGAGGGCGCGACCGTGGGACCGGACACCGACCTCACCGACACGGTCATCGGAGCGGGCGCGTCGGTGGTGCGGACCCACGGCACGGGCGCCCGGATCGACGAGAACGCCTCGGTCGGTCCGTTCGCCTACCTTCGACCCGGCGCCCGGCTCGGCGCGGGCGGCAAGATCGGCACCTTCGTCGAGGTGAAGAACTCCGACATCGGCGCCGGGAGCAAGGTCCCGCACCTGAGCTACGTGGGCGACGCGACCATCGGCGAGCACAGCAACATCGGCGCGGCCAGCGTCTTCGTCAACTACGACGGGATCACCAAGCACCGCAGCGTGGTGGGATCGCACGTCCGCACCGGCTCGGACAACATGTTCGTCGCGCCGGTGACGGTCGGCGACGGCGCCTACACCGGCGCGGGAACGGTCCTACGACGTGACGTGCCGCCGGGCGCGCTCGCCGTGTCCGGCAGCCCGCAGCGCAACATCGAGGGCTGGGTGGGCAGGCGCAGACCGGGCACCGCCGCGGCCGAGGCCGCGGCACGGGCCAAGGCTGCCACGACGAGCCGTGATTCCGCGCAGGACGAGACCGGGGAGCAGTCATGAGCCCGAAACCAGGGACGCCGAAGAAGAACCTGATGCTGTTCAGCGGTCGGGCCTACCCGGAGCTGGCCGAGGAGGTCGCCAAGTACCTCAACGTGTCGGTGACGCCGCAGTCGGCCTACGACTTCGCGAGCGGCGAGATCTTCGTGCGCTTCGAGGAGTCGGTGCGCGGGTCCGACGCCTTCGTGCTCCAGAGCCACACCGCGCCCATCAACCAGTGGGTGATGGAGCAGCTCATCATGGTGGACGCCCTGAAGCGGGCGAGCGCCAAGCGCATCACCGTGATCATGCCCTTCTACCCCTACGCGCGGCAGGACAAGAAGCACCGGGGGCGCGAACCGATCTCCGCGCGGCTGATCGCCGACCTGTTCAAGACCGCGGGCGCGGACCGGATCATGACGATGGACCTGCACACCGCGCAGATCCAGGGATTCTTCGACGGCCCGGTGGATCACCTTCTCGCGCAGAACCTGCTGGCGGAGCACGTCGCGACGACCTACGCCGACGAGCCGGTCACGGTGGTCTCGCCGGACGCCGGACGTGTCCGGCTCGCCGAGAAGTGGGCGGATCAGCTCGGCGGCAAGCCGATCGCCTTCATCCACAAGACGCGGGACCCCTTCAAGCCCAATCAGGCCGTGGCCAACCGGATCGTCGGCGAGGTCAAGGGCAGGCTCTGCGTCGTCATCGACGACATGATCGACACCGGCGGGACGATCGTGAAGGCGGTGGACGCGCTGTTGGAGGCGGGGGCCTCCGGCGTGGTGATCGCCGCGACGCACGGCGTGCTCTCGTCGCCCGCCACCGAACGGCTCGCAGGCTGCGGCGCCCGTGAGGTGGTGTTCACCAACACGCTGCCGATCCCGGACGAGAAGCGGTTCGAGAACATGACCGTGCTCTCCATCGCCCCGCTGCTGGCACGGGCGATCCAGGCGGTCTTCGAGGACGACTCGGTGACCAGCCTGTTCGGCGGCAACGCCTGACGCCGCACGACGTGCGGGGCGGCCCTCCCGGCCGCCCCGCACGGGTGTCCCACCGCAGGCGCGATCGCCGACGAGCGAGACGTCAGCCCGTGACGAGGCCGACGACCTGGTTGACGGCGAGCGCCGCGAAGAGCAGCACGCACAGGCCGAGCATCAGGTTGGACAACCAGCGGGAGCGGTGCTCGGCGTCCAGCGTCTTCGAGTTCAGCAGGACCATCAGCGTCCCGGCCAGGAAGGGCATGAACAGCGCCCCGAGCACGCCGTAGACGATGACGAGCTGGAACGGCTGGTCCAGGAACAACAACGCCATCGGCGGGAAGGTCAGCCAGAGCAGGTAGCCCTTGTACATCGGGGTGCGGGCGCCCGCGAACCGGTCGTAGTGCCGCTCGTCGTCGACCTTCTCGCTCTCGTGCCTGCCGAGGCGCCAGACCCGCCACCAGTCGCTGACCAGCAGGCTGACGCCGTTCCAGACGCCGATGACGGAGCTGAAGGCCACCGCGAAGAAGCCGACCAGGAACGGGATGCGCGCCCACTGGCCGTAGTCCTCGGCGAGGACGTCGGCCAGGGTCAGCAGGCCGCCGTCGCCGGAACGAAGGTCCATGCCCGCCAGCAGTTCGGCGCCGACGATGAGCATCGAGGCCACGAACACGCCCGTGGTCACGTACCCGACGGTGTTGTCGAACCGCATCATCCCGAGCCACTTCGGCGACCGCCAGCCCTTGGCCATCGTCCAGTAGCCGTAGGAGGCCATCGTGATCGTGCCGCCGACGCCGCCGATCAGGCCGAGGACGTAGATGAGGGAGTCCTCGGGCAGCCGGGGCAGCAGGCCGCCCGCGATCGCGGTCATGTTCGGCACCACGAGGATCGCCGTGCCCACCACGGTGACGAACATGATCCCGACGAAGAAGGTCATGATCTTCTCGAGCACCGCGTAGCGCCCGAACCACACGATCACCAGGCCGAGGACGCCGCAGATCATCCCCCAGTACCGCACGTCGAGCACCGGGAACAGCGCGTTGAGCGGCAGCGCCGAGGCCGACATCGCCGTGGCGCCGTAGACGAAGCCCCAGATGGCGGCGTAGACGCCGAAGTAGCCGAGCGCCCACCGGCCGAGTTGACGCCAGCCGGACAGGATCGTGCGGCCGGACGTCACATGCCACCGGCCGGTCGCCTCCGCGAGCGCGATCTTGAAGATCGTGCCGACGATGACCGCCCAGAAGAGGACGTATCCGAACCGTGCCCCCGCGACGAGGGTCGCGACGAGGTCGCCCGCCCCCACACCCGTCGCCGCGGCCATGACGCCGGGTCCGACCTGGCGCAGCCGCGCCCGCCATCCCTGCGGCGGCACGGCCTGTGCTGGTTCGACGTCTGCTGCCATAGGGGAGAAATTAACCGCCGTCACACGGGGAGTCCATACTGATCACCGAGCGTGGCCACTCGGCGTGCGTCGTCGAGGGCGGACTCGACGGCGGAGAAGGGTGTGACCGCCGACGGACGATCGCTCCGGCCGAGGACACGCACGGCGCGTCCGCCGAGGTCCGGCCGTGTCGTCGGGCCGTCCCCACACCGTCCCGACGGGGCGAGTCCCGCCGCACCGTGTCGTTCGGTGCGGACCCCCGGCGAACCCTCGCGGCGACGATCTCGACATCGGCCCCATACCCACTAAGGTGTGAGCAGAACCGCGCGCACCGCGTCGCACCCCGGTGCCCGGCGCGGTCTTCGCCCACCCCGTGGATCGGTATACCGATGGTGGGCCTACACTGTTCGGGTTGCCTCGGCGAGGCCGGGTTTCCTCACCTGGCGTGATTGACGCGGCGGTTGAATCGGCCGCATTGTGTCTTGTTTCGCGCGCCTCACCGCCGCAGCCGCCCACCGGTCACATCACCCGATGTCGCAAGGAGTGCAATCCCGTGTCCCAGGTACGTCTTGCCGCCGAAACGCGCACCGAGTTCGGCAAGGGTGCCGCCCGCCGCACCCGTCGCGCGGGAAAGATCCCGGCCGTCCTCTACGGTCACGGCTCCGACCCCAAGCACCTGTCGCTGCCCGCGCTCGAGTTCGCCAGGGTGGTCCGTGAGCACGGCCGCAACGCGGTGCTCTCCCTGGACTTCGCAGGCGGAAGGCCGGAGCTGGCGCTGACCAAGACCGTCACGGTCCACCCGCTGAAGAACTACATCGAGCACGTCGACCTGCTGCTCGTCCAGCGCGGAGAGAAGGTCAACATCGAGGTTCCGATCGTCGTCAACGGCGACGCGGGCCCCGGCACCCTGGTCAACCAGGAGGTGACCGTCGTCGAGGTCGCCGCCGACGCTTTGAACATCCCGGAGCAGTTCGAGGTCTCGGTCCAGGGCGCCACCGAGGGCACCCAGGTGCTCGCCTCGGAGATCAGCCTGCCCGCGGGCGTCGAACTCGTCACCGAGCCCGACACCCTGATCGTCGCGGTCAACGCCGCCCCGACCGCCGCGCAGCTGGAGGGTGAGACTCCCGAGGCAGCCGAGGGCGGCGAGGAGAACGGCGAGGCATCGGAGAGCTGATCCGAGCCGACGCGGCGCCCACAGGACGCGCGGCGTCGAACCGGTGGGCGAGCCACCCGAGGAAGTTCGCGTCGACGAGGGCGGCACACTCCAGAGCGAGTGTGCCGCCCTCGTCCCATCGAGGGGACCGACATGGAACTCACCGCAGCGCAGGTGCGCCAGGCCGTCTTCGCCAGGGCGGACCTGCTCCGGCGCGGTTACCACGTCGGCGAGGTGGACACGTTCCTGGAGCGGGTGGCGCTGGCCCTGGAGGGCCGTGCGGAGCTGAGCTCGGCCGAGGTCGAGTCCGTCGCGTTCTCCCGATCTCCATGGGGCACCCGCGGCTACCATGAGGACGACGTCGACGTGTTCCTGGACCGCGTGCATCAGGCGCTCGCGGACCGAGCCGGAGAGAAGAAGTCAGTGGACGAACCACAGCTGTGCCTCGTCGTCGGGCTCGGCAACCCCGGACCGTCGTATGCGGGCAATCGTCACAACATCGGGTTCATGGTGCTCGACGAGCTGGCCTCGCGCGTCGGCGGGAAGTTCAAGAACCACAAGAGCTCGGCCGAAGTCGTCGAGGGCAGGCTGTCGGGTCGGCGAGCGGCCCTGGCCAAGCCGAAGTCCTACATGAACCTCTCCGGCGGCGCCGTCGCCGGCGCGGTGCGCTTCTTCAAGATCCCGCCCGCCGCCGTGATCGTGGTGCACGACGAGCTGGACCTGCCGTTCGGCACGGTGCGGATGAAGCTCGGCGGCGGCGACAACGGCCACAACGGCCTACGGTCGATCACCTCCTCGCTCGGCACCAAGGATTACCTGCGGGTGCGCTGCGGCATCGGCCGCCCGCCCGGCCGGATGGACCCGGCGGCCTTCGTGCTGCGCGACTTCTCCACGGTGGAGCGCAAGGAACTGCCCTTCTTCGTCGACCACTCCGCCGACGCGGTCGAGGCCCTGATGACCGAGGGGCTCGAAGCGGCGCAGAATCGGTTTCATACGAAGTGACGGCTGCGGCAGGCTGACCGAGCTACGGCCGATATCGCGGGGAGAGCTCCCACGGCAGGAGGTCTCATCGGAGAAGAGCGCACGAGAGATGCGAACATTCTCCGGTTCCATGCATATTCTCGGTTCCGTCCAGGCGGGCGTCATCGCCAGTGTCCGTTCGAGTGTCTCGCGCGGTAACGACGTGAGCCCGTCATCGGCGGAGAAGGCGATCAGCTGCCGTTCCGTCGAGTCGAGACCGCCACCAGTCGGGTGGAGCAGCCGCTCCCAGACTCGCCGGTCCGGACACAGAACCGCGAGGGGTCCGACCATCGACGACTCTTCTCCGCCGCGTGCGAGCACATAGCCCACAGACACACCATGTGGTTCGCATCGGTGTCCTCGGTCAGCTCGACATCGCCGAAAGCCGGCACGCGTCGATCAACCGGGAATACGGCCGGATCTCACTCCTTTCCTTCCGGAAGGCAGAGCGGGGGACGAGTCAGATCGCCACCGTATACCTCGGTGATCAGGCCGATGACGTCTGAGTCGGTCCCCTACCCCGCGATCCGCCGGCGGTAGTCATCGAAGACGACCTCCTCGCCCCGTCGCACCTCGTCTGCGGACGAGGACGCCAACCGGTCGATCTCCGCGACACACGGTCGGACCGAACCGTTGTCGGCTCTCACGAAGACCTCATCGCCGTCGGATATCGCCGCGGTCTGCCACCATCGTCGACGCGGCGCCTCGCTCACGCGGTCATACGCCGGAGCAGTCGCTCGACGACTTCGGCGCCGACGCGACAGACCACCGCGCATGATCGCGCCCCAGGATGCCGCCCGGGGCTCAGGGGCGGCTACCGGGTATCGACGAGGACGCTTCCGCGTCGTCGTGGGTGTCGGCGAGGTCGGTACGGTAATCGGTGATCCACCGCTGAGATCCGAACCGACGGATCATCGCGAAGGCCAGGCGCATCGAGGCATCACGTATCGCCAGGGCGATCGGGTGCGCAGAGCCCGCTTTCCGCGCCCCGCGTCGGCGGCCCTCGGCCGCGATCCGCTCGACTCGATCGCGACGAACCCGTTCATAGGCCGCCAGCGCTGCGGGCGCCCCGCCGTGGACGCGCACCTGACGAGCCAGTTCCACGGCGTCCTCGAAGGCCAATGATGCGCCTTGTCCGCTGGAGGGGGAGACGGCGTGGGCCGCGTCTCCGAGGAGCCCGACCCGACCTCGGTGCCAGCGAGGCAGGGAGAGGAGGTCGTAGGTACCCCTCGGCCGGAACTGGCCGGGATCGGCTGCCTCCATGATCCGAGTCAGTTCAGGCAGGTCACCATCGAACAGCTCGAGGGCGTGATCCCGCCAGGTCTCGTCCCCCTGCGCCGCGATCTCCTCGCGGCTGCGCTCACTATGCCCGAGGTTCGCGAACCAGAAGGTGCGCCCGTCGGGTGCGCGCTGATAGCCGAAGAACGCCCGGGCGCCGAAGACCATGCGGACCGTCTCGTGGGGCGTCGGAGGAATGTCCACAGCGGGGACATATCCGCCGATTCCCAGGAGGCCGGTGTAGGTGGGTCGCGGCGCATCGGGACTGAGCGTCCGACGCACCGCGGACTGGATGCCGTCGGCGCCGAGGAGCACATCGCCTGTGGCGCTGGTGCCGTCGGTGAATGTGGCGGTGACCTGGTTTCCCTCGTCGGTGTAGCTTCGCAGCCGTTTGGCGTACTCGAAGTCCACCCCCTGCTCGATCGCCGCGTCAGTGACCGCGCGCTGCAGGGCCGCACGGGTGATCGTCACGCTGCGCAGTTCCGGAGGTAACCGGGATTCATCCCCGAGCAGACCCAGGCGACGGCCATCGCCGTTGACGAACTCGGTACGGGTGGTGTCGAAACTGGCGGCGGCACGAACCCGATCCAACATCCCGACGGCCCGTAGGGCGGCCAGGCCGTTGGGTGCCACGGTGAGAAAGGCGCCGAGCTGATCCGCCGGCCCCGCATAGGCCTCATGCACGATCGGCGCCACCCCCACCCGAGCCAGGGCGGCTGCGGTGACCGGTCCCGCGATCCCTCCGCCGATGATCAGAGCCGTGGTCGCACTGGCGTTAGTCATACTATGACTATACATAGAATGACGGATCGTGCCACCACGTCGGTGCGCAGCAGACAAGGAGGGGTGCCGATGACCCCGAGGGCTCGACGCCGATCACCGCTGTCGGTGCAGGTGTTGCAGCTGCTCGACGAGGAGCCGATGCACGCCTACGGCATGCAACGTCTGATCGCCGAGCGACACAAGGAGCGGATCGTCAACATCGCTCAGCGCAACAGCATCTATCAGACGTTGGACGGGCTGCTGCGCGGGAACCTGATCGAGGTGCATCGGACCGAGCGGGACCCGGGCCGTCCCGAACGCACCGTCTACCGACTCACCGAGTCCGGGCGCGCCACTCTCGATGCGTGGCTACGCACGATGCTGAGCGCACCCGCCCAGGAGTTCCCCGAATTCCCGGTCGCGATCGCAGCGATACCCAGCCTCACACCGGAACTGACCATCGAGCTGCTGGCCAAACGCGTGTGTACGCTCCAGGAGAAGCTGGACCGGGCCGACGACGACACCGTCGAGGCGGAGAAGCTGGGTCTCCCTCGGCTGTTTTCTCTCGAACACGAATACCTCCGCGTCCTCACCGAGGCCGAGCTGCGATGGGTTCAGGAAGTGCTGGACGACCTGCGCGCCGGGCGTCTCACCTGGGACCGCCAGTGGCTGGCCGAGGTCAACCACCGGTTGAGTTCGGGATGATCTGGCGCTGTCGGTACGAAGCCGTTCAGCACTGACCGCTTCCGGAGTCGTCCCGTTCAGGAGATCCCTGATCTTTCTCGAACAAGCGGCACCATACGCACCGCTCCCACGTCAGTCGCGTGTATCCGAGTACGCTCGCCGTCACGTCCACGCCGTCCATGTCGATCACGACCGCGTTGATCCCGGTGCGAGATCCGATCGTGGCGATCGATCTTCGGTGATAACAAGCCGGATACCTCGTTCGGGCGCAGCGAACACCGAGCCCTCGAACAATCGATCTTCGCTGGAGCTGTGATCCGGCCGGCCGACGGGCCCACACCCGCCGACCAGACCAGCCGGCCGTTGCGCGGCCTGCTCATTCGCGCAATCGAAGCCGGATCGACGTGGACCCCGCACCCCGCAGTTCCACCATCCACGGGGCGTAGCGCTTCGCCGAAGCCTCATCCGCCGAGCCTGCCCGCGGCACCGTCGGGCCGCCGGAGGTCACCGAAATCCGCTTCACCATGGATGTCGTATCCGCTGGCCGGAGCAGGCCCCATACCCCGCTCTCCCGGCAGCAGGCGTCGACGACGGACGGCGGCCTCACCCAGCCTCGTCGGCGGTCGTGGCGGTCGGCCGATCGACCTCGGCCACGTGCGGCCGGACGGAAGCCCCGGTGATCCCGGCGAAGGCCTCATAACCCTCGGCGATCGCAGGTCGGCCACCGCCGCGGACCGCAGCGCCTCGGTGAGTCGTTCGTACGCCCGGCGAAGCCGGTCCACGGCCTCGGTCACCGACACGACGTCATCTCGTACGCTTCGTGATCACGCGTGGCCATCGTGCCACCGGGTCGGGCCGGATATGAAGAGTCGCCTCGGGGTGTGCCGGAAGGAGCCGCGCCGTCTCATCCGGCTACCGACGGCGGCCGCCCCTCACCCCTCCAACGCGTCGGCCGCCAGCAGCCACTCCTCCTCGATCTCCGCCTTCTCCGCCTTGACCTCGCGGAGTTCGGCGTCGAGGTCCATCAGGCGCCCGGTGTCGCTGCCCGCGTCGGCGAGTGCCTGATTGAGCGCGGTCTCCTTCTTGTCCAGGCTCGCCAGCTTCCGTTCCAGCTTCGCGAGCTGCTTGCGGGCCGCCCTGGTGTCCGCGGCCGACAGGCCCGCGGCGGAGGGCGCCGCGTCGGAGTCGGTCCAGGTCGCCGCCGTGGAACCCGACGCCACCGCACCCGCCGTCTTGGGCTGGGCGAGCGCCTGTTCCCGCCTGCGCAGGTACTCGTCGATCCCTCCCGGCAGGTCGGTGACGGCTCCGTCGCCGAACAGCGCCACCACCCGGTCGCAGACCCGCTCGATCAGATACCGGTCGTGGGAGACCACCACCATCGTGCCCGGCCAGGAGTCGAGCAGATCCTCCAGCTGTTGCAGGGTGTCGATGTCGAGATCGTTCGTCGGCTCGTCGAGCAGCAGCACGTTCGGCTCGGCCATCAGCAGGCGCACCAGCTGGAGTCGGCGTCTCTCGCCGCCGGAGAGGTCACCGACGGGCGTCCACTGCCTGCCCTTGGGGAAGCCGAGCCGTTCGGCGAGCTGCGCGGCGGAGAGGTCCTGTTTGCCGAGGGTGACTCGGGTGGCGACCTCCTCGACGGCCTCCAGCACCCGCAGCTGGGCGGGCAGATCGTGGAGTTCCTGCGTGAGGTGTGCCAGGCGCACCGTCTGTCCCTGGATTCGCCGCCCCGACGCCGGTTCGCGCTCCCCCGCGAGCATCCGCAGCAGGGTGGTCTTCCCGGAGCCGTTGACGCCGACGAGGCCGATCCGGTCGCCGGGTCCGATCCGCCAGGTGACGTCCTCGGCGATCGTCAGGTCCCCGGCACGCAGGTCGACGTTCTCCAGTTCGAGCACGGTGCGTCCGAGTCGCCGCTTGGCGAAGGTCAGCAGTTCGACGTTGTCGCGGGGCGGCGGCACGTCGGAGATCAGCGTCTCGGCGGCCTCGATGCGGTACCGCGGCTTGGAGGTGCGTGCCGGCGCCCCCCGACGCAGCCAGGCGAGTTCCTTACGGGCCAGGTTGCGGCGCCGGTCTTCGGCGGCGTCGGCCTGCCTGGCCCGTTCGGCTCTGGCGAAGATCCAGTCGGCGTAGCCGCCCTCGTACTGTTCGACACCTCCGCCGACGACCTCCCACGTCCTGGTGCACACCGTGTCGAGGAACCACCGGTCGTGGGTGACGACGATCAGCGCGCAGCGTCTGGCGATCAGGTGGTCGGCGAGCCAGCGGACGCCCTCGATGTCCAGGTGGTTCGTCGGCTCGTCCAGCACGATGAGGTCGAGTTCCTGCACGAGCGCGGCGGCCAGCGCGACCCGCCTGCGTTCGCCGCCGGAGAAGTTCGCGACCGGGGCGTCCAGGCCGCGTGCGGTGATGCCCAGGCCTTCGAGGATGCCGCGTACCCGGGCGTCCGACGCCCATTCGTGCTCGGCCGCGTACCCGAGCGGGTCGAGGATCGCCTGGCGGACGGTCGAGCCGGCAGGCAGTTCGGTGCGCTGGGTGACCACGGCCATCCGCAGGTCGGAGCTGTGCGCCACTCGGCCCGAGTCCGGCGGCTCGATGCCCGCCATCACCTCGAGCAGCGTCGTCTTTCCACCGCCGTTGAGTCCCACGACGCCGACCCGCTCGCCGCGACCGATGCCCAGCGACACGCTGTCGAGCAGGTTGCGCACGCCGTAGGACTTCGACACCTCGGACAGGTTCACCAGGTTGACCATCGGCCGGGACCACGCTCCGTTTCGTCCGCTCACGTCTCGGGCCTGCTCGGCCCGATTCACCGGCATTATCCGCCGGGACCGCCGGGCCGTCACACACCCGTCTCGGCTGGGCGCCGCCGCCCGCGTTTCCGCGGCGCTCGCATGACCAGAGCCGCGAGCACGGTGACGACGACGGACGTCAGGCCGCCGACGGCGATGACCGTCGGCGCCGAGGCGATGCCCAGTGCCGCGCCGATGAGCGCCAGCGAGAGCTGCCCGGACGCCCCGTCGGCGACGAGGTAGATGCCGAGCACCCGACCGTGCAGGTCGCGGGGCACGTCTCTGAGCAGCAGGGTGACCTCCAATCCGATGATGACGCCGCCCACGACGCCCATGACGAAGAGCACCGCCGACACCGGCAGCAGCAGCGCGCCCAGCGGGGCCACCGCCGCCCACGCGAATCCCTGGACGAGGTAGGAGGCGACGTTGGCTCGGCTCTGCATGCTCGGCGCCAGGCGGCCCGCGCCGAGGGTGCCCAGCAGCAGACCGGCGCCATAGACGGCGAGGAGGACGCCCACGCCGCGTCCGTCGCCGGTCAGGTCGGCGCCGAGGATGCCGAGGAGAACGGTGAGGCCGCCGCCGATGAGCCCCCACGCCGTGCACAGGACGACGATGGCGCAGGCGCTCGGGTGCCGTCGGAGGGCGGCGAGGCCGCCGCCGAGCCGTAGTCCGCCCCCGGCGGCGGCAGGTCGGGCGGTCTCTCCCGGCACGGTCCACACCAGCGCGGCGGCCAGCGCGGCCATGGCGGCGGCCGCGGCGAAGGTCGGGACGATGCCGAGCACGGTGACTCCGGCGCTGCCCAGCAGCGCGCCGAGGATCAGGGTCAGCGCCATGATGCGGGAGACGGCGGCGTTGGCGGTCGTCCACCGTGACTCGTCCAGCACGGCGTAACGGAGCCGTTGGAGCGCGATCGGCGGGAAGCGCCCCGCGATGGAGGCTGTCGCGTGACAGCACGCCACGGCCACGAGCGAGTGCTCGAGGAACAGCCCCATGCTCAGGGTCATGGCGGCCTGGACGGCGAGTCCGATGCTCGCCACCCGACGCGCGTCGCGGTGGTCGACGACGGCGCCCGCGAGCGGACCGACGAGCAGACCGGGCACGGTTCCCGCCAACAGCATCCAGGCCAGCGTCGAGCCGGAGCCGAACTCCAGTACCCCGACGGTCAACCCGATCTGCATCATCCACCGGTCGAGCGAGCTGAGGAGGCCGATCGTCCAGAGTCGACGGAAGGGTCGCGAGTTCCAGACACGGACTCGTCGGACGGCGGGGGCGGCGGGATCTGTCACGGCGAGAAGGCTGCGACCTCCAGTCGACTGGAGGTCAAGGGCGGCCGGGTCGCGGACGTCCGCGCTCGAAGAACACCGCAGGTGAATCGGCCTTGTTGGACCGAAGGGCGCACCGCGCTAGCCCGTCTCGGCCCTTGTCACCGGTGTGAGGTGCTCCGTAATGTCAGCAGCTTGGCGCCGGTGTCTCGGCACCCGAGGGCGACACCGGGGTCGTGGCACGGCGCCGAGCCCGCTCACCTCACGGACCCTCCCTCATTCCGACGTCCCTTGAATCGATCGGCCGACGACGGGACACCCGGCTCCCCTCGGCCGCCGCCCGGATCGCGCCGTGCCGGTCCCGCTCCATCCCCTGATTCGTCTCGGTCGCCGCCCCGGTCTCCGTGACACGGACGACGACGAAGCTCGCAGACGGGGCACCGCGGGGCACCGCCCCCTGTCTTCACGAAAGTCGAGTCAGTGACCAGCAGCGGTGCCGATTTCGCAGACCCTCCGCTCACGAGGAGCCGCAGTTTTCTGGCGTTGCTCGCGGCGACGGGCATCTCCGCGCTGGGCACCGGCCTCTACCTGCCCGCCATCGCGCTGCTCGCGGTCGCGCTGACCGCCGATGAGAAGGCCGTCGCCGCGCTGAAGGTCGCGACGGTGCTGCCCGCGGCACTGGTCATCCTGTGGTCCGGGGTCGCGGCGGACCGGATGCGACGTCGAGCGTTGATGGTCTCCAGCGACCTGGTGCGGGCGGCGGCGATCCTCGGGTTCGCCCTGCTGGTGGCCGACGACCTCGCCGCGTTATGGCCGCTGTACGTGGTGGCGATCGTGCTCGGCACGACCCAGACGGTGTTCGACAGCGCCTCGCAGGCCGTACTGCCGCAGGTGGTGCCCAGCTCGGCGTTGAACCGGGCCAACAGTCTGCTGATGTCCTCGTGGACGCTGGGTGTCGCCTTCGTCGGCCCGGCGCTGGGGGGCGTGCTGTTCGCGATCGATCACGCGCTGCCGTTCTTCGTCAACGCGGGCACCTTCGTGGTGTCGGCGGCGCTGCTGATCTGGGTCCGGGTGGTCGCGGCGCCCGCCGGCCACCACGCGGACGCCAGGGCCGAGATCCCGAACAGTGTGACCGCCGATCTGCGGATCGGTGTGCACCACGTGCTGCGTCATCGTCTGCTGCGGTCGATGACGATCATCGGCGCCATCATCAGCTTCTGCGTCGGGATGATCACCAGCGTGTTCGTGCTGTTCGCCACGCGATGGCTCGGGCTCGACGCCGTGGGCTACGGGCTGCTGCTCGTCGGCGAGGCGGTCGGCGCGTTCGTGGGCAGCTTCCTCGCCGTGCGGCTGGACGGTCGGGTGAGCCGTCGCCTCATCATTCGGGCCGCGCCCCTGCTCATCGGGGTCATGTACGTGCTACAGGCTGTGACGTCCTCGCTGGTGCCCGCCTTCGTGGTGGTGTCCGCGGGGAACGCCATGTTCATGGTCTGGACGATCGTGGCGACGTCGGTACGGCAGATCATCGGACCGAACGCGCTGCTCGGCAGGATCACGAGCGTCGATCGGCTGGGCGGCCTGGTGGCCACGGGGGCGGGCGCCCTGGTCGGGGGCGCGGTGGCGGGCGGACTCGGCGTTCAGGCGCCGTTCTTCCTCAGCGCCGCCCTGTTGGTCGTCCTGCCGCTGTGCGTCTCGCTCCGAGTGGACGAGCACGAGGTGCCTGCGGGGCTGCGCTGGTGACGGCGCGCGATGCCTCCCCGTCATGCGTGTACCGGGGGCGGAGCGGGCCGCGGCTGTTCCTCGCGTTGGACGGTCTTCGCTCCGGGGACCGGTCCCTGGGCCACGCGCACCGTGCGGCACACGCCCGCCCCGGACAGTTCGGCGGCGACCTGCACCGCCGAGGCCGCGCTCTCGCAGAGGAAGGCGCAGGTCGGACCGGAACCGGAGACGATGCCGGCCAGCGCACCCGCGTCGACGCCCGCACGCAGGGTGCGACGCAGTGTCGGCCGCAGCGAGACGGCGGCGGCCTGGAGATCGTTGCCGAGGAGCAGGGCGAGCTGGCGCGGGTCGCCGGAGGCCAGTGCCTCCAGCACGGGTTCGACGGTCCCGATGCGGGGCGGCCGACCCTCGCTGCGAATCCGGTCCATCTCCTGGAAGACCGTCGGCGTCGACAGGCCGCGCCTGGCCAACGCCAGCACCCAGTGGAAGGAGTGCCGGGACAGCACGGGCACGAGTCGTTCGCCTCGCCCGGTGCCCAGGGCGTTGCCGCCGTGCAGGCAGAAGGGGACGTCGCTGCCGATGGTCGCCGCCACGTCGCCGAGTTCGTCCCGGCCGATGTCGAGCCGCCAGAGCGAGGCGAGGCCGACGAGCGTGGCCGCGGCGTCGGCGCTGCCGCCCGCCATGCCGCCCGCCACCGGGATGCCCTTGTTGATCACCACGCGGACCTTCGGCTCGTCCGGGTCGCGTCCCACGTGGCGGGCGAGGGCCTGCACCGCACGCCATACCAGGTTCGACGGGCCGGTCGGAACCGCGTCGGCACCCTCGCCGTATACCTCCACGCCGGGCTCGTCGGCGACGGCGACGGTGACCTCGTCGGTCAGCGACAGAGCCTGGAACACGGTGACCAGGTCGTGGTAGCCGTCGTCACGCAGGTCGCCGACACCGAGGTGCAGATTGACCTTGGCCGGGGCGCGAACCGTAATCGGGGGTGGCACGACTGCGAGCACCCCTGCAGCCTACGGGCGGTTCCGGGTGATGTGTTCGGTCCACCGCCGATGATCACCCGACGTCATCGACCGGACACCGACCGTTGTACACGGCGGTGCGATCTCGCGGTCCGATCGTGTGAGACAGACACGGACCGACACGGACGACAGGTCAGGAGAGTCGCGGACGGAGCCGCCACGGCATGAGATCGGACACAGCCGCACCCGGCCCCGCCCCTCCGACGCGAGAGGGCGGGGCGGACCGATGTCCACCCCGCCCTCGCCTCGTCACGCGTGTGTTCTAGAACGACGGCAGCACGCCGCCGTCGTAGTTCTCCTCGATGAACTGGCGGACGTCGTCGGAGGTCAGCAGCTCGACGAGCGTCGCGATCCTGGGGTCGTCGGCCAGCGCGGGCGTGGTCACGACGCCGTTGGCGTTGGGGTTGCCCTCCGCCTCCTCCAACAGGATCGAGTCGTCGGCCGGGCTCAGGCCCGCGTCGATGGCGTAGTTGCCGTTGATCACGGAGGCGTCGGTGTCCTGGAGGCTCACCGCGAGCTGCGCGGCCTCCAGCGGGGCGAACTCGAAGTTCCTCGGGTTGTCCTCGACGTCGGCCTCGGTGGCCTGCCCCTCGGTCCCCTCGCGCAGGGTGATCAGCCCGTTGTCGGCGAGGAGCTGAAGGCCGCGGTTGAGGTTGGCCGGGTCGTTGGACACGCCGATCGTGGCGCCGTCCGGCAGGTCGTCGACGGACTCGACGCTCTCCGAGTACAGGCCCAGCGGTTCGAGGTGCACGGCCTCGATCCACTCGTACTCGCCGCCGTGCTCGATCTCGAAGTTCTCCAGGTACGGGATGGTCTGGAAGTAGTTGGCCTCCAGCGACCCGTCCTGCAACGCGGTGTTGGGCTGCACGTAGTCGTTGAAGGGGACGACCTCCAGCTCCAGCCCGGCGTCGGCGGCCAGCTCCTGGTCGATGAACTCGAGGATCTCGCCGTGCGGCACGGGGCTGACGCCGACCCGCAGCGGGCCGTCGGTCGAGGCGGCCTCGTCGGTCGTCGAGGCGTCCTCGCTTCCGCAGCCCGCCAGGACGGCAGCCGAGGCGGCGAGCAGGACGGTCACGTCTCTGAGTCGACGGGTGGTGCGCATGGCGATGTCTCCGTTCTGCGGAACTTCTTCGGTGTTTCGAGGTCTGTCGTCGTCGCACGCGGTCGGTCACGCGGTCGTCATGAGTCCACTGTGGACAGACCCGACGGCTCACTGACCGGCGTCGACGTCGGATGTCGATCGAGAGGGGCCGGGCCGCCCCGGTGAGCGTCAGCCCCGGTTCGGCGTCAGATCTTCAGCGCCGACCGCCGCCGGTCGATGGCCCGCGCGAGCCGGTCGAAGAGCAGCTGGGTGAACCAGGCGAGCGCGCCGAGCGCCACGACCGACGCCCACAGCATTCGGGTGTCGTTGCGCTGATAACCGAAGCGGATGGCCACGTCGCCGAGCCCGCCGCCGCCGATCACGCCCGCCATCGCCGAGTAGCCGATCAGCGTCACCGCCGTGACGCCGATCGCCGCCACCAGCGCCGGGCCGGCCTCCCGCAGCAGGACGCTGCGCACCATGCGGGTCCGACTCGCACCCGTGGTGATCGCCGCCTCCACGACCGAGGCGTTCACCTCCCGCAACGCCGCCTGGACGAGCCTGCCGACGAACGGGATCGCGCCGACCGTGAGGGGGACGATCACCGCCGTCGGCCCGATCGTCGTCCCGACCAGCGTCCGGGTGACCGACCCCAGCAGGACCAGCAGCACCACGAAGGGCAGCGAACGGCCGATGTCCACCACCACGCCCAGCACCCGGTGCAGCACCGGCCGCGGGCTCAGGCCCGTCGGCGAGGTGATGTGCAGCAGCACCCCGAGCGGGATGCCGCCGAGCGCGGCGAGGATCGTGGCGATGCCGACCATGTAGATCGTGTCTCCGGTGGCGGCTGACACCAGGTCGAAGACCCGATCCCACGGGGTCGGTTCTCTCACGCGGCTACTCCTGGAATCTCTTGTGGGGCGCGACGGATCGTCGCCTCGTGGTCGCCGAGCCAGGCCAGCGCGGCCTCGGCCCGGTCGCCGGTCAGACCGATGCGGAACCGCGCCACCGGGGTGTCGCCGAGCCGCGTCAACCCGCCGCCGAGAATGGCCAGCTCGACGTTGAAGCGATTCGCCGCCTCCGGCAGCAGCGCCCCGACGGCCGCGAAGCCGACGAGTACCACCTCGGCGACGACGTCGGCCCGCGCCGCGCTGCCGGCCAGGCCGGCGGCCTGGTCGATCTCGGGCAGCAGCGAGGCGGTGATCCTGCTGCCGGGCACGGTGAGCAGGTCAAGCACCTTGCCGTGTTCCACGATCTGCCCGTCGGCCAGCACCGCGACGTCGTCGCAGATCCGGCGGACGACGGCCATGTCGTGGGTGACCACGAGCACGGTGACGCCGAGTTCGGCTCGCACGCGGTCCAGCACGGTGAGCACCGATCCGGTGGTCTCCGGGTCGAGTGCGGAGGTCGGCTCGTCGGCGAGCAGCACGGACGGCCGGGCGGCCAGCGCCCTGGCCACCGCCACCCGCTGACGCTGTCCGCCGGAGAGCTGGTCCGGGTAGCTGCCCGCCTTGTCGGTGAGTCCGACCAGGTCCAACAGCTCCACGACCCGCGTCCGGCGGGCCGCCGGGCTGACGCCCGCGCTCTCTAACGGCAGGGCCACGTTGCCCGCCGCGGTGCGCTGCCGCAGCAGCGAGTCGCCCTGCGGCACCACACCGATGCGGCGGCGGGCGGCCCGCAGGTCACGGCCCCGCAGCGACACCAGGTCGGTGCCCTCCACGGTGATCGAACCGCTGTCGGGCTGCTCCAGCAGCGCGATGCAGCGGGCCAGCGTGGACTTGCCCGCGCCACTGGGCCCGACGACGCCGCAGACGGTGCTCTCCGGGACGGACAGGGTCACCCCGTCCAGGGCGTGCACGACGCCCTTCTTGCCGGGGAAGGTCTTGGTCAGCTTCTCGACAGTGATCATCTCTGCTCCACGACGCCGGGCCGCTCACGGGCGGCACGCTGAGACCGCCCCCGACGAGGGGGCGGTGAGAAAGGGGGGCGATGACTACCGGGGGTCAGTCTCGGGATGCAGCGAGGTGGACCCGACAGCCGGAAGCGGTTCGACGACACTGGTCGACCACACGTCGGCGCGTGAGCATGAACTGAACTAACACTACGACTCCATCGGTCCTGGCGTTAGCACCTGCCCAACGGGTGGGTGGTTGCTGCGGCGTCGTCGAGCCAGGTCTCTCAGCCGCTCAGGATGGTCGGTCTCACAGAGTAAAACCGACAAGCGAGTTCCCGCGCAAGTAGATTCAGGCCACACCTGGGCGACGACACCCGTTTCGCCCAACGGACGCGGCGGCACGACATGGGCTCCAGGCACGAGCCGACGCGCCGGGCGTGGCGAAGGACACGGGGCGGTCTTCGAGGGCGCCGAGTGGTCACGTCGACGCCGAACGCGCGGCCATGCCAGGCGCGCGACGGCCGCAGGCCGACGCTTCGGCGGCGGCGGGCTCGACGGAGTCCGCGCAGGCAGCAGCGCCGAGGACCGGCGGAGTCGCTTCGGGACGACCGAGCCGAGGACGGTCCCGCCGACGACGCGGACGGCGCACCTCCCACCGGCAAGGTTCCCGGCACGGCGGAGACGTGGCAGGCCGAGGATGCCTGCTCTTCTCGACCGGCCGGGGCGGCGTGGTCACGACGGCCGCCGGGCCCGCCTCACGCTGCCGACGTCGCGTCGCGATCTCCACCGGCGTCCCTCCCAGCCGCCTGCCTGCGGCCGATGACCGGCGGTTGGCGGCCGGCGGTTGGCGGCCGGCGGTTGGTGCCCGGCGGTTGGCTGCCGGCGGCCTGCGGCATCGCCTGGAACACGACATCCCCGGGCCCCAGGCCGGAGACACCGCCACCGGATAGTGAGCCAGATCACGTCACCGTTCTGTCAGGGATCCGGCTGCCGCCCCGTTCTAAGGGCGTCCAGACAGACGGGAGTACGAGCCATGCGACATCGCATCATCGTCCTGGGAGCCGGATACGCCGGAGTCTTCGCCGCCGGGGCCCTCGCCCGCCGGCTGCACCCCGACGACGTCGAGATCACCGCCGTCAACGCCGAACCCGACTTCGTCGAGCGGATGCGCCTGCATCAGCTCGCCGCAGGCCTGGATCCCCGTCGACACGAGCTGGCGGAGCTGTTCGCCGACACCGGCGTCCGGCTGCGCCTGGCACACGTCACCGCCATGGACGCCGAGCGGCGGACCGTCTCCGTGACCGACGACGAGGGCACCGACCAGCTCGGCTACGACACCCTCGTCTACTCGCTCGGCAGCACCGTCGCCGACCACGGCGTTCCCGGCGTCGACGAGCATGCCTTCCATGTCGCCGAGGGACACGCGGCGCGGCGACTGCGTCGGCGACTGGACGAACTGGGCGAGACCGGGGAGGTGCTGGTCGTGGGCGGCAACCTCACCGCGATCGAGGTCGCCACCGAGATCGCCGAGTCGCGGCCGGGGCTGGGCATCACCCTCGCGACCAGCGGCGAGCTGGGAGGCTGGCTGAGCGAGAAGGCGCGGCGTCACCTGCTGCGAGCCTTCGAACGCCTCCACATCACCGTTCACGAGCACACCACCGTCGACCAGGTCTCGGCGACGGGAGCGGTCGCCGCGAACGGCACCGTCCTGTCCTCCGACGCGACCGTGTGGGCCGCGGGCTTCAGCGTCCACCCCATCGCCGCCGCAGGCGGCCTCACCGTCGAGGACGACGGCCGGATCACCGTCGATCGCATGATGCGGTCGGTCTCGCACCCGGACGTCTACGCCGCGGGCGACAGTGTCCACGCCGTCGACAGGAACGGTCGCCCGCTGCCGATGTCCTGCGCGTCGGCGGGCTTCACCGCCAGGCAGGCGACCGCCGCGATCATCGGGGATCTGACCGGCCGCTCGATCACGAAGGTTCCGCTGGGGTACTTCGGCAACTGCCTCAGCCTCGGACAGAAGGACGGGATCTTCCAGGTCGTCGACGGCGACGCGCAGGCGAAGTCCTGGTCGGTGCGCGGCCGTGGGGCGGCCCGCTTCAAGAACGCCGTGCTCAAGGGCGTCATGGTGACGTCGAGCAACCCGACGAACGGGCTCCCGGCGCGCAGACACCGCCTGGCCGCCGATGCCGGGTCCGCCCGTGCCGCCGACCATCGTCGACACGTGGGGTCGCCCTGATGAAGGCCACCGGAGTGGAGTGTTTCGAGGCCAGCCGTTCCCGGCTGGCCTCGCTCGCGTACCGGCTGCTCGGCTCGGCCACCGACGCCGAGGACACCGTGCAGGACGCCTTCCTGCGCTGGCAGGCCGCCGACCAGACGCGCATCGAGATCCCCGAGGCGTGGCTGACCAAGGTGGTCACCAACCTGTCCCTCGATCGGCTGCGCTCGGCGAAGACACGGCGTGAGCGCGTGGTCGGCGACTGGATGCCCGAGCCGCTTCTCGACGGTGATCCGATGCTCGGCCCGGCCGAGACCGTCGAGCAGCGGGAATCGGTGACGCTGGCGGTGTTGACGCTGCTGGAGCGGCTGACACCGATCGAACGTGCCGTCTTCGTGCTGCGGGAGGCCTTCTCCTACAGCCATGCCGAGATCGCCGACCTCCTCGACATCACGGTGTCCGCAAGCCAGCAGCACGCCCACCGGGCCCGACGTCATGTCACCGCCCGACGGGACGTCGGCGCGGTCGACGCCGCCGCCGCGCGCCGAATCGTCGGGGCGTTCCTCGACGCCGCGTCCTCGGGTCGCACCGAACGGCTGGTGGAACTGCTGACCGACGACGCGACCGCGATCATCGACGGGGCGGGCTGGGGAACGGGGCTGAAGCGGTTCTCCGATCCCGAACAGATCGCCGCGGTCCTGCGCGCGGGACTGAAGCCGACCCCGGCGAAGCGGCGGATGGCAGGCGGCTCCCCGGCCGTCCACACCGCCGTGGTCAACGGTTCGCCGGCGATGATCGTCACGGTCGACGACCGGGTGCTGGCGGCGATGATCCTGGAGATCCGCGACGGCAGGGTGGCGACGGTGCACGGAATGGCCGCGCCGGAGCGCATCGCGCGCATTGCACGGGAGTGGAGCCGACGCGAGCATGCCGAGCCGCTCATCGAGTCGTGGTGATCGAAAGGACGTCGGCTTCTCGTCACTCGTTCCCGTGTTCTGGCGGATCGCGGACTACTTTCGCGATCCGCCAGGGTTCCGGCTGCGGGCGTGACCGGAACCCGCGATCCTTCGACGAGACGCCGAACACGGACCGGACGCCCCTTTGGTCACCGGGCGGGCCGCCGGTCCGGCGGCTTCGGTCACTCCGACCGCGAGAGTTCCGGATACAACGGGGAGAACTGCCACGGAAGGAAGTCCTCGTCGGAGAACAGCGCGTGATAGACGCGGACGTTCTCCGGGTCGGTGAAGGCCAGCGACATATCCAACGGTTGTTCGAGTTGCTCACGGGAAGGGAACTCTATGCCTTGCGCACCGAGGATATCGAAGACGGCTTCCTCGACGGAGGTGAGGCCTTCGCCGGACGGGTAGATCAACTGATGCCAGTAGCCGCCGCCTGCCCGCGCGAGAACGGCGAGGGGGGCGACCATGGAGATCTCCAGAACCCAGATCGAAGTTTCACCGACCATCTCATAACCGAAGCAGACCTCATAGTTCAGATCGATCGATTCAGCAACCTCCAGGGCGTCCAAGGCACGAATCCGCTCGATGGCGGAATCGTAGGGCCGCGCCGCCAGCTGCGCGCGAACGAAGGAGAAGTCGGGACAGGCCAGATCGCCGCCATAGGCGCTGGTGATGAATTCGACCATCTCGTCCTCACTCATTCTCCTGCCACCCGGATCGTTCGGAATCGGCACCATCGCCGATCCATCGCCGGGAGAGTTCCGGATACAGCGGCGAGAACTCCCACGGGACGAAGTCCTCGTCGGAGAAGAGGGCGTGATAGACGCGAGCGTTCTCGGGGTCGGTGTAGTCCAAGGTCATGTCGATCGGCAGCTCCAACGTCGCCCTACTGGGAAATTCGATCTGGTGTTCGGCGAAGACGGCGAACATCTCCTGCTCCACTACATGAAGGTCCTGGTCGTCGGGATACATCAAGCGCTGCCACTGATGATCCCCGGTACGTGCCAGGACGGCCAACCGTCCCAGCATCGACAGCTCCAAGACCCATTCCTGTTGCGGATGATCGACCTTGTAGGCGAAGGCCACGTAGTTGATGGTATCGGTGTGCTCAGACAGCTGGACGGAGTCGAGCGCGCCGAGCTGCTGAATCAGCGAGTCATAGGGACGCTGTTCCATCTGACTGGTGATGAAGGAGTAGTCGGGCGCGGTGAGATCGCCGCCGTACACGCGGGTGATGACGGAGAGCAGGTCCTCCACAGTCACACCCCATCCCACAGAGCCGACCACGACACCATCACTCCGACCAGCTGCGATCCCGCCCCGAAAGCTCCGGATACAACGGTGAGAACTCCCACGGCAGGAAGTCCTCATCAGAGAAGAGGGCATGATAGACGCGGACGTTACCCGGGTCGGTGTAGTCCAAGATCATATCAAGCGGGTGCTCCAGTATCGCACGGACAGGAAACGTGATCTTCTGTTCAACAAGGAGGCCGAATACTTCACATTCGAAGGGAAGCAAGTCGCCCTCCCCTGGCCGAAGAAGGCGATCCCAACCGTGTTCCCCGATTCGAGCGAAGACACCGATCGGACCGAGCATCGAAAGTTCCAACGCCCAGGACCGGCCACAATTCTCGATCACGTAGGCGAATGAGGCATAGGTGTTCGCATCGGAATACTCCGATATACGCACATCGCCGATGGACTCAATCCTATTGACGATCTCATGATATGGTCGACGCTCCAACGCCGGGTCGACGAAGTAGAAGTGAGGATTACTCAGATCACCACCATAGGACGCCGTGATCAAAGAAATTATCTCGTCTAGATTCATGAGAACTCCCGACAAGTACGTACACGTCCAGGACCGCAGGGATGCCCATGCAGGCGCCCCTTATTGTCGAGATGGACTCGAACGCGAGTTTGCAAGGAACCGCGACTACTGACGCCAATCGGATAGCCGAAGTCATATTCCCGAACGTGATTCTTGCCTGCGACAGGAAATCCTTCCTGCCAGGTTCTTCTGACAAGCACGCGAGCCGCCTCCTCATCGAAGAACGCTGACGCCCCGCCCGTCTTCTCGTCTTTCCGCTGCGCGTACTCCCGTGTCCCCAGCACGTGTCTGGCCTGCTTCTGGGTGCTGATCCCGCGTGGCTCGTCGGGCCAGCCGGGCGGGGTGCTGCGGTCGACGGGGGCGACGGGAACGACGTCGGCGGCCGAGGCGGCGAAGGTGGGCGGCGTCAGGACGGGGGCGATGCCAAGGACATCGGCGGCGTACTCGTCGAGGTGGCTGCCCGCCGCGCCCCAATGGCCTGCGGTGCGGCGCAGGATGTCGCGGGCGTGGGTCAGCTCGTCGCGGGCCTCGCGGAGCAGCGGGTTGCGCGACTCCCGCGCCAGGGCGGCCACCTGCTGAAGGATCTCGTCGATCCGGTCCGCCTCGGCCAGCGCCTCGGCGACCGGCAGGTCGGCCTGCACGGCGGCCAGTGCCGCCGCCACGTCTTCGATCTCCGACATCACAGGGCCGCCGCATAGGTGCGCAGCGCGCCCATGCCGCCGCGAAGGCGCGCCGCGCACTCGTCGACGCCGAGGCCCGCCAGGTCGAGCCGCCGGATGGCCGCGTCCGCCGAGGCCGCCTCGCTGGTGGAGAGCACCCGACGCAGCACGCCCGCCGCGCGGAGTCCCGCCTGGCTCAGCGTCCCGGCGGGAAAGGCCGCTAATCCCGCCACGAGCGCGTGCAGCTCGCCGCGCAACACGGGCACGGACATGGCTCTCCTCCGTAGTCGAACGATCTCTCAGCGTCACTGTATCGGCCTCGTCGAACCCCGACGAGCCTTTTTCCGGACGTCAGCAGAGCCCGGCTGCCGCTAGCGGCCTGCGCCGGGCGGGCAGCCGAGCCGCGGCGGGTCGCCGGGCACGCGGCCGAGCAGCCCACCGTCCGACGGCGCGGCGAGCAGACAGGCGGTGCAGGGCACGCCGTCGCCTGCGGCTAGGCGTTCGAGGGGTTCACCTAGTCGGAACGATCGGCCGCACTGCGCGACGAGCCGAGTCGCGGTGATGCCGTCGTCGGTGACGACGTGCACGACAGGCGTTCCGACGCGACGGACGAACCACCGGATCGGATCACCGGGCATCGGGAGGTCGGCCTCGCCGAGGTGAATCGCGCGGCAGTCGGGACAGTCTTCGACATGGGTGGCCGGCACGCCGGGCTCCACCTCGGCGGGCGACGCGCCGACCGTCACCCACGCCCCGCAGAGCGCCACCGCCCGTTCGCCGTCGACGAGCAGTGCCTCACCCTGATCGACGAAGACCTTGTGCCGTTGGAGGATCAGGCCGACGGCAGGCGCCGAGATCTGATCGACGAGCATCGGTTCCGAGGCGAGGCCTGTCCCGAACGTCGCACCGGCGATCCCGGCCCGGCCGCCGTCGCCGCAGGACGGATTCCGACGCGCCGCATCGGCGGCGCCCGGCCGGTCGTCGCCGCGCGGGGCGCTCATCGGGGCACCGCCGCCCGGACGTAGGGCCGCACCCGCGCGGCGCGCAGCTGCCGGACGGTGCCGATGAGAGTGAAGGTGGTGGTCGTCGACACGGTGATCACCGGACCACCGCCAGGACACGCCGGGGCGCGGGCATGGAGCGGGAGTCGGCGGGCTCGGCAGCCGTCGGGAAGGGAAGCGGCCGCACCAGCGCGCGGGTCGGCGGGCCGTGGTCGAGAGTGGCGAGACAGTCCGCGCACGGCTGGTCGTCGTAGTAGCACTCCTCGATCGGCCACCGATTGAGCGCCGTGAACCGCCGCCGCCCGCACACCGGCCACACCACCACCGAGCACGAGCGCGGCTCGATGCGGCCGAGGTGGGTGTCTCCCATGCGCACGGATCGGACGAACCACGAGTTCACGGCCCAGCTCTCGGTCATCGCGCGTCACCGCCCGTCCCGCGTGCCGAGGACACCGAGCCCGCCGAGGACACCGCGATCGACCGCGCCGTCGCGGGAACCCGACTCTGAACCTCGGCGCCGGCCTCACCCACCGCGCCGGTTTCGTCCGCCGCCACCCCGACCCGGCGTGGGACGAGGAGGGACTCCCCTGCTGCCTCGGTCGGCTCGACGCGCCGACGTCGCGGTGTCGCCCGCTCGGCGGCCCGGCCGGATGCCTGCGGCGTCGCGGCCCGGATCAGCGTGATCGACTCGGCCAGGGCGAACCCGACCTCGGGGAGCTGGTCCGCGTGGACGTGCCAGCGGCCGATCACCTCGATCGGTCCGTAGATCGCCAGCTCGACGTACCAGGTCGCCGGGGTCACCACCACGCGCCGCCATGCCAGGCCGTTGCCCACGGCGGGCAGGGCCGTCGACCGGCCCGACGGCCGCAGCGCCGTCAGCAGCCAACGGGCGTCGGGAACGGTGAGCGCGGCCAACACGGGCTTCGCGGGCTTCCTGGTGCCCTCGATCAGCACGTGCCGCCGAGCCCGATTGCAGCTCACCCGCAGGCTTTCCGCCCGGTTCTCACCGAACAACCGGGCCGGAACCGACACCGACCAGTCGGCCGGATCAGCGAACGTCATGACTCCACCCCCACCGTCAGCCGACCCGCGAGCACCGGACGGCCGACCGACTGCGCAGACGCCTCGACGGCGCAGCGGGCCAGGATCGACATCACCGACACCGAGCGCACCCGCGCAGGCTCGGCCCGCCTCGGCGCGCGATAGCCCCAGCACGCCAGGACCAGCCCCACGACGAACAGCGCCGAACCGCCGAGGACGAGCCCGGTCACGACGCACCGCCGCGCTGCGGGGACGTGGCGAGACCGACACGGGGAGCCGGGCCGGCCACGCCTGCCGTCGCCCCGTCGGCAGGGGCAGGGGCGAGGGCCGATCGCGAGGGCGCCACACAGGCCGCACTGCGGCGCCCGTCCCGCGACCCCGCCGACGCGCTCCGCACCCGTCGGCGTCGCACGGCCGCCCAGGTCGTCGCGGCGAACGCGACGAGACCGGGCAGTGCAGTGATCAACAAAAGCAAGGACATCCGCAACCTCCGTGTCCGCTACAGCTGACGAGTACAAATCCGGTTGAATCCGAATGACTCCAAACTGGAATCAGTATCGACAGCTGGAAGCACTTGGATCAACTGCCCGATCGGGGGAACTTCCGCCTGGACTGTCGTCGCTACGCTGCGCGCATGGTTGGTACGCCGAAGGCTGTCGCGATCGGCCGAGAACTCCGCCGGGCACGCGAGAACACGGGGCTTAGTGCCAGAGCGCTGTCGTTGAAGATGGGCCTCGCAGCTGCGACCGTCGGCCGATGGGAGTCGGGAACGCGGACGCCACGGCCCGTGGACGTCTCCGCTGTTCTGGCGGTCCTCGGCGTTGATGAGTCAGAACGCGAAGAACTTGTAGAGATGGCTCGGGACGCTGGCGGCCGACGATGGGTTGCCACAGGTCTGCCTGAGCAGGCTCGTGCCCTGACCGCTCTCCTCGAGTCGGAGCGCGATGCCGTCGAGATCGTGTCCATGTCGCCGCTGCTGATCCCCGGCCTATTGCAAACCAGCGACTATGCGCGGTCCATCATCGGGGCCGGGGGTGTGCCGGACAACGAGGTGGAGATGCGAGTTCGAGTCCGTCTTGGACGACGCGAGATCCTCACACGGCAAGATCGTCCCACTGAACTGCTGGCTATCATCGGTGAAGGCGCACTACGCAGGCTGGTCGGAGGCCCGACGGTCCTCAGCGAACAGCTACACGCGCTTCGTCGGGATGCAGCGCTGCCCAACGTGCACATCCACGTCGTTCCCTTCACGGCGGGCTGGAGTCCCGACCTGGAGGGCCTGTTCGACGTGCTGATCTTCAACGATGCCCGCGACCCCATCGTGCACACCGAGAACCGTCGAAGCTCGCTCTTCTTCCACGAGCCGGAAGATGTTGAGGCGTACAGAACAGCGGTCGATATCGTCATGGATGCCGCGCTGAGCCCGGAACAGTCGACCGGACTCATCACCAAGATCATCAACGGGATGGAGTCACCATGACGCTGCGATCTCTCCGAACCGGCGCTTGGCGGACGTCCAGCCGGTCGCAGAACACGGGAACCTGCGTCGAGATCGGCCGCGCACCCGGCCTCGTCGGCATCCGCGACACCAAGAACCGCGACGGCGGCACCCTCCACGTCGACACCAACACCTTCAACGCGTTCGTCACCGCCGTCAAAGCCGACCGACTCCACTGAGGGTTCCCGCAGCTGAGGCGGCGCCGGGCCGCAGTCCGCTCACCGGCGCCGGCCCAGTACCGGCGAGTGTGAAGTCGTGGGTGGAGCGAATCGGCTCCTGTCTTCCCGATGCCCACGATGTCTTCCCGATGCCCACCATCGGCATGTGCCGCCGAGTCCGATCGCATCCGCCGTTCGAGCATCGATCGTGGATCGGTCCTGGTGAGGGCAGGCTCACAGCATCTCCGCAGAGCCGATCAGCCGCTGAGCGTCCGTTCTCGAAAGCCTGTCGTTCTGCGGTCAGGTTGTGCAAGCAGCGGAGTCGGCGGCGTTCGTCTCCACGTTCCATCGGGTTGTCGTCCACAGAGGTTCGGCTGTCTCGGTTCGGTCGAGTACGGCGCTGAACCGGGTGAGTGCCGGCCGGCCGGCGCTGCTCCATTCCCGGATGAGAGCGCGGAGGTCCTCGGCCACGCTGGACCGCCCGGTAGCGGTGATGCTGCCGTCGATGTGTACCCATGCTGTGCCGTGAGGTGAGCGCAGTGCGCAGGCGCCGGTGGTGGTGTCGACGGAGTCGTCTGCCATGTAGGCACGAGTGATGCCGGGGTCGCGGGTGGCGAGGAAGAACCACAGGTCGTTGTAGGCGTCCTGGGTGCGCGCCGGACTGGCGTCGAGTATCCGGGTGACCGGTGCGGGAGGGACGTAGTCGGCGGGGTCGCCTCCGGCGAGTTCGGCCGGGCGCAGCGGGCCGGCGGCGGGCATGAAGTCCGCCCACAACGCGGCGGTCGCGACCACCGTGTCGGCGTGTCGGGTGGCGGCCAGGACGGGGTGCACACCGCCGTGCGCGACCGGCGCGAGGACGAGGCCGCCGGGAGCGAGTTGATCGAACCAGTGCGGCGAGAATCCGGCGACCCCACAGGTGACGACGACGCGGTCGTACGGGCCGCCGCTGAGCTCACCGCGGTAGCCGTCGCCGTCGACGACGGTGACCCGGTCGCCGAGTCCGAGGCGATGGATCGACTCGGCTGCGCCTTGTGCGGTGGCTGCCCCGGCGTCGACGGTGACGACGGGCGCCCCGGTGATGGTGGTGATCAGCGCCGCGTTGTAGCCGGTGCCTGCGCCGATCTCCAGTACCCGCATGCCGGAGCGCAGGTCGAGTGCTTCGAGCATCCGGGCCATCAGCGTGGGTGCCGAGGACGACGACGGGAGGCGGCCGTCCTGTCCGATGCTGGTCAGCAGCGACCGGTGGGAGTAGACGATGTCCAGAAGCTGGTCGCCGGGCAGTTCGTCCTGCGGCACGGTGATGGTCTCGGGGCCGTACCGGAACCGGGGCACGCAGCGGTGCCGGGCCACGGCGGCGAAGGCGTGCTCGACGGCATGGGATCGGATGGCGCCGACCGCGCGCAGCGACGCGGCGAACTCGGCGAGCCGGGCTTGGAGGGTCTCGGGCACGGGCGGAGTGTCCTCTCACAGCGTGATCATCGGGTGGTAGCTGATGCGGGGATCGACGACCTCGCAGACGGGTCGGCCATCGGCTTCGACCCACGCGTGGGATTGTGGCGGTGGCGAGCGGAACCCGACCCGCCAGGTCGCCCGCATGCCCCAAACGCGGCACAGGATGACGATCGCCAGGGAACGGCGCAGGCAGCCATGTCCGCTGGCGCAGCGCAGACTGACCGTGGTGACCACGTCGAAAGCCCGTTCGGTCCGGTGGAGGTCGGCGTCCCGGCTACTGCGGTGCAGTGCGCGCAGAACACGGCGGATCAGCTGAGGGCGGGCTCGCGTGAGCACCAGTAGCACGCTGGTGGCGACCACGGCCAGCAAACCGGCGCACCGCTCACCGATGAACAGCGTCTGCGGCGGGGTCAGGGCGATCGGGGCGCTCACGCGCGGATCACCAGCCGGCGGGCTTCCAAGGTAGCGAGGAGGTGTACGACGTCGTCGCGAGCGTCCTGGGCGGTGGTGGCGTAGCGGGCACACAGCGCGGCCGTGGCGGCCTCGGTGCCTCCGTCGAGCAATGCCGTCAACGCGAGGAAGCCGGTGTGGTTGAGGTGGTAGATCATGCCGCTGCGTTCATCCAGCAGTGTCAGGCCGTCGACCACCGGCGTGCTCGACACGCCCTTGGCCAGTGCCACGCTCGTGCTGGGTGCGGGCGTTTCCGGCGCGGACATCGGTGGCCTCCCGGTGGTGGGTGAACGGCGGGGCCAGGTTGCGCAGCCAGGCCTCGCCGGCAACGGTGTCGGTGAGAAATGCGGGTGTGATGCCGGATGGCCCGAAGGAACGCAGGCTGCGGCGCAGCCTTCCGGGGTCGACCAGGCCGAGTTCGGCAAGCCGCGAGTCATCGAGCTCGGCGTTGCACGGAGTCGGGATCTGGATCTCGTTCGGGTAGGTTGCGATCGCGGTTTGCGCACTCGTGACCTGTTCGGCATGCCGCCGGCGCAACTGCCGGTCGAGGGCCTTCGGATCCCGGAGTCGGGCGTCCGACGGCTCAACCTCCGATCTGGGAGTCTGACCGGAGGCGACCAACTTCTTGGCGATCGCCGTTGATCCGAGGAGCACGTTGAACATCAGGGAACGGCGAGCATCGAGCTACGCGGTGAACCAGGCATCCTGCGTCGAGATCGGCCACGCACCGGCCTCGTCGGCATCCTCGACACCAAGAACCCCCGCGCTCACTCGGCGCCGCCCGGCACCGGCCTGATCTGGCCCGGCCCGGCCCGGTCGGATACTGCCCCGAACCACCCAAGGAAGACAGGCAGTCTCGCGATGAACGACGTCTCAGTGCCCGGTCACGACGAAGCGCCGTGTGAAACCCGGACCCGCCCCAGCGACACCATGGCCGCCCTGGGCGTGGTCCAAGACGGTGATCCGTTGCTGCGGCGTACCGCTCGAACCTTCGCGCTGCCTGCCGAGGACGCGGACGCGCGCCGGGTCGTCGCCGCGCTGCATGCCGCTGCCGAACGCATCGGTCGAGCGCAGGTCTTCGGCAAGGGAATGGGGGTGGCCGCGCCCCAGATCGGCATCGATCGGGCCGCCGCCCTCGTCCGTACCTCTGGCACCGACGAGCCCGTCATCCTGCTGAACCCACGGGTGATCGAGGCGAGCGAGGAGGTCGACGAGCAGTACGAAGGCTGCCTGAGCTTCTTCGACGTTCGCTGCCGGGTGCCCAGGGCGTTGACGATCCACGTCGAGCACACCGACATCACGGGCGAGAAGAGGATCACGACCTTCCACCGTGGCATGGCCCGCTTGGTCGCCCACGAGGTCGATCATCTCCATGGCGTCCTCTGCCGTGATCACCTGCCCGAGGGCACCGCGCCCATCCCCGTCGAGCAGTACCGGGGAACGGGCCGCAGCTGGAACTACGACGATCACACCTGACACGCGCGCCTTCCCGCGCGCGAGCAAGTCGACGCGACGACCCGCGTCGGCCCGCCGCTCTACCCGCCGCTCAGCCCTGCGCCCGCCGGGCCGCCGCGATCGCCGCGAACTCGGCGACGGTGAGCTGCTCGCCTCGGATCGACGGGTCGACGTCCGCCGCCCGCAGCAGCCGCTCGGCCTCGGCGGGCGAGCCCGCCCAGCCTGCCAACGCCGAACGCATCGTCTTGCGGCGCTGGGAGAACGCGGCGTCGATCACGGCGAACACCTCCGCCCGAGGCGCGTCCGAGGGCGGCGTCTCCCTGCGTCGCAGCGACACCAGGCCGGAGTCCACATTGGGCACGGGCCAGAACACGCCGCGCGGCACGTTGGCGGCGCGGCGGACGTCGGCGTACCAGGCGGCCTTCACACTCGGCACCCCGTACACCCGGCTGCCCGGCTCGGCCGCGAGCCGGTCGGCCACCTCGGCCTGCACCATCACCAGGCCGGAACGCAGCGACGGCAGTCGTTCCAGCAGGTGCAGCACCACGGGCACGGCGACGTTGTAAGGCAGGTTCGCCACCAGCGCGGTCGGCTCGCCGATCTCCTCGGCGCCGACCCGCATCGCGTCGGCGGTCACCACGCGCAGCTTCGCGGCCAGCGTGGGGGCGCGCTCGGCGACGGTCGTCGGCAGTCGCTCGGCGAGCACCGGGTCGATCTCCACCGCCACGACCTCGCGGGCATGCGGCAGCAGCGCCAGGGTGAGCGAGCCCAGGCCGGGGCCGACCTCCAACACGACGTCGTCGGGGCCGACACCTGCCACCCAGACGATGCGTCGCACGGTGTTCGGGTCGTGCACGAAGTTCTGTCCGAGCTTCTTGGTGGGCCGGACGTCCAGTTCCTCGGCCAGCCGACGAACATCGGCCGGACCGAGCAGGGCGCTCGGTCCGGCCGACTTCTGCGTTTCGCTCACGCGCGGAGGTTACGGCATCAGCCGCGCCGCACCCCCGACGTCACCGACCTGGGCCGTCACCTCGGCAGGCCCAGCTGGCTCGCGCAGTGCGGCCAGGAGTTGTAGCGGCCGCCGTTGGCGTCGCGGAGCTTGATCGCCACCGCGATCTGCTGCTCCTTGGACGCCTCGTTCGGATAGGTGGCGTACTCGCCGCCGCCGTAGGCGTTCCAGGTCGGCAGGCTGAACTGGAGGCCGCCGTAGTACAGGCCGTTGGCGCTGACGATCTGCCAGTTGCCGGTCGACTCGCACTGCGCCAGCCGCTCCCACACCTCGGTGTCGCCGACGTCGGGAACCTCCGGTTCCTTCGTGCCGTTGCGCACCTTCCGCGGTTCGGGCTCGGTGATGGTCTCCGCGGAGATCTCGGTGCGTTCGGTCTGCTCGCCGTTGACCGTGACCACCCGGTAGGTGACCAGTTCGATGCCGGGAACGCCCTCCTCGTCGATCTCCGTCTCGCCCACGGGGAGTTCCGGGTCGTCCTCCTCCTGGATCTCGAAGGGGATCTCGCGTTCCTCGGTCTCCTCCTCGGTGCGAGTCCGGGTGATCTCGATGAGCAGGCCGTTCTCCAACTCGGTGTCCAGCGACGGCGTCACCGAGTCCTCGTCTTCCAAGGCCAGTCCCTCGGCCGCCAGCAGGTCGCCGACGGTGTGTTCGTTCGTCGCCAGTTGCATCATCTCGCCGCCGCCGTCGACGATCTGCACCAGCTTGGAGATGTCCAGCTCGACGGACAGGCCCTCCAACGGGATGGGCGTGTCCCTCGGCAGGGACATCTCGTCGTCGTCGACCCGCATGCCCAGTTCCTCCAGCGCCTCCCCGAGAGTGAGGGCCTGTGTCCAGGCCTCCTCGGTCTCCCGGTTGATCTGGAGGGTCAGCAGCCTGCCGCGCTTGAGGACGATGGAGCTGCCGTCGGCGACGGCGGTGTCGACGGAGGGGGCCACCGCGTCATGGGCACCCGCCTCGAATCCCGCGCTGGCCAGTGCGCCTGCCACGGTCGTGGCGAACGTGCGGATCGACTGTCGTTCGCCGTCGACGGTGATCGCGACCGCCTTGTCCATCGCGATGGCGGTGCCGGAGCCGCTGATCAGGATGGCCAGCACGGCGATCACCATGGCACGCAACAACGTGCGTCTCTTCACCTGTAGTCCAGCCGTCGTCGGTCCGGGCAGGGGAAACCTTTCACCGTGAGCGCGACCGATTCGCGCCGAATGCGCGCCTGCGTCGAATCAGTCAGTCACGGGGATGTTCACCGCAGGAGTGCACGACCCTGCTTCACACGCACTGTGTGCGGGTCCACCAGAATTCCCCATCCCGGCTGTTTGCGATCACGGCACCATAACGGCATTTCCCGGTCCACGCCAAGACCCCGACCGGGGGCTGTGTCGCCGATCACAGCTCGACTCACTCGTCGGTGACCACCGGTGATGTCGAGTTCACCGATCGCAGGCGGAACGCGCGTTCGGCGTTCGCCGTGAGCATCCCGGCCAGCTCGCCCTCGTCGAGTCCGCGCACCCTGGCCAGCTCACGCACCGTGTACGCGGCGCAATACGGCTCGTTGGGCCTGCCCCGGAACGGATGCGGCGTCAAGAATGGCGCGTCAGTCTCCACCAACAACTGTTCCACCGGAACGGCGGCCGCGGCTTCCCGCAGGTAGGCGGCATTGCGAAACGTCACCGTGCCCGCGAAGGAAAGAAGGTATCCGGCCTCGGCGCAGCGCCGGGCGAAGTCGGCGTCGCCGGAGAAACAATGGAAGACGACCGTCTCCGGGGCGCCTTCCTCCGCCAGAATCCGCAGGATGTCCTCGTGCGCGTCCCGATCGTGGATCATCAACGCCTTGCCGACGTCCTTGGCCAGCGCGATGTGCCAGCGGAACGCCTCGTGCTGCGCGGCGGGCGGCGCGTGGTCCCAGTAGTAGTCCAGGCCCGTCTCCCCCACCGCCACCACCCTGGGCGCCTTCGCCAGCGTCGCCAACTCCTGCCGCTGATCGTCGGTGAAGTCGGCCGTCCTGGTCGGGTGCAGGGCGACGGCGCCGAACACCCGCTCGTCCCACTCGGACGCCGCCACGACCCAGCGTGCCGACTCGAGGTCGTCGGCGACGGTGATCACCCGGCCGATGCCGACCGCCTCGGCGCGGTCGAGGATGGCGGCGACGTCCTCCCGCGTGCGGGCGCCGCAGGCGTCCAGGTGGGTGTGCGCGTCCACCGTCGGCACCGGAAGCGGCTCCGGCACCGACGGCGGCGTGGTGTCCCGCTTCCTGCTCATCGAGTCGCCCCCATGAGCAGGGAGGGGACGAGCGGGTCGTCGTCGCGGCGGCTCATCGCTGGATCGGCGCCCACTCCGGCCCCGTCTCGCCCAGCTCCGGATCGAGCTTCGCGAACAGCGGCGTCGGCTTGGCCAACGGGCGGCCGACCTCGATGGGCGTCGACTCCCACCGGGCCGCCTCCCGACCGTAGTCTCCGGTGAGGATCGGGTACTCCCGCGTCGGGTCGTCCAGGTCCGTGACCTCCCGCAGCTCCGGCTGCGCGGCCCAGACGCCGGTGCCGCCGAGCAGCTCGTGCACCTTCTGCGAGGAGTGCGGCAGGAACGGGGTCAGCAGGGTGTTCGCGTCCTGCACGACTTGGAGCGCGGTGTGCAGGATCGTGTCCCGCCGCTCCGGGTCGTCCTTGCGCTTCCACGGCTCCTGGTCGGAGATGTACTTGTTGGCCGCGCCGACCACCCGCATCGCCTCGGCGGCGCCCGCGCGGAAGCGCGACCGGCTCAGGTGGCCGCCGACGACGTCGAACGCCGCCCGTGCCTGCGCCTTCAACTCCTCGTCGGCCTGCTGCATGTCTCGGGGCTCGGGGACGGCGCCCACGTTCTTCGCCGCCATCGACACGGCCCGATTGACCAGGTTGCCCCACTCGTTGGCCAGCTCGAAGTTGGTGCGCCGGACGAACTCCTCCCAGGTGAAGTCGACGTCCTGCGTCTCCGGCCCCGCCGCGGCGATGAAGTACCGCAGCGCGTCGGGCCCGAAGTCGCGCACGAAGTCTCGGAGGTAGATGACCGTGCCGCGCGAGCTGGAGAACTTCGATCCGCTCATGGTGAGGAACTCGCTGGAGGCGATCTCGGTCGGCAGGTTCAGCGCGCCGTAGGCGCCGGGCTCGCCGCCCTTGTCGCCCGCCCCGTTCTGGCCGAGCAGCAGCGCGGGCCAGATCTGGGCGTGGAAGGTGATGTTGTCCTTGCCCATGAAGTGCACGATCTGCGCGGCGGGGTCCTGCCACCACTGCTTCCAGGCGTCCTCGTCGCCGGACCGGCGGGCCCATTCGACGCTGGAGGAGAAGTAGCCGATCACGGCGTCGAACCACACGTAGAACCGCTTGAGCGGCTGGTCACGCCACCCGTCGAGCGGGATCGGCACGCCCCAGTCCAGATCGCGGCTGATCGGCCGGGGACGCATGTCGTCCACCAGGTTGCGGGTGAAGTTGAGAACGTTGGGACGCCAGTCGGTCTTGGTGGCCAGCCAGTCGCCCAGCGTGTGACCGAACGCGGGCAGGTCGAGGAAGAGGTGCTCGGTCTCGACGAACTTCGGGGTCTCGCCGTTGATCCGGGAGACCGGCCTGATCAGGTCGGCGGCGTCGAGCTGGTTGCCGCAGTTGTCACACTGATCGCCGCGGGCCCCGTCGTAGCCGCAGAGGGGGCAGGTGCCCTCGACGTAGCGGTCCGGCAGGGTGCGGCCGGTCGACGGGCTCACCGCGCCGGTGGTCGTCCTCGGCAGGATGTAGCCGTTGCGGTACATCGAGAGGAAGAACTCCTGCACCACGTGGTAGTGGTTGCGGGTCGTCGTCCGGGTGTACATGTCGTAGGTGACGCCCAGGTCCCGCAGGTCCTCGCTGATGACCCGGTGGTACTTGTCGGCGGTCTGCTGCGGGGTGAGGCCCTCCTTGTCGGCCTGCACCAGGATCGGCGTGCCGTGTTCGTCGGTCCCGGAGACCATCAGCACCCGGTTGCCCGCCATTCGCTGGTAACGCGAGAAGACGTCGGAGGGGACACCGATACCGGAGACGTGACCGATGTGGCGGGGACCGTTGGCATACGGCCACGCCACCGCGGTCAACACGGGGGCACTCATGCGTCAAAGACTACGAACAGTCCCGATCGCGCCGCCATCGGGTTGCGCGCCTGCCCGCGGGCTTCCCACCGAGACCGGCATGATGACGCCGTGTCCGCCACCCGGTCGTCGATGCTCGGACTGGTGCGGTCGTTCGGCCGCACCAACGGCTACCAGGTTCGCAGGCAGCTGCTGGGCTGGAACCCCGACCAGTGGGGCAACGTCAATCCCGGCTCGCCCTGTCACGCGCTCAAGCAGCTGAGGAGTCAAGGGCTGTTGCGCGGGGTCGACGATCCCGCGCGGCAGGCGAGTCGCCGCCGCGCGAGTTGAGACACGTCGCCGTGACCCGACGAGTCCGAGGCCTGCGGGCGCACGGCCGGTTCGGGAGGCGCGGTCCGGCGGCGTCGGGGCCGGGTCGGCCTGGATCGGGCGACGACGTCGACGGCGTGGCGGCTCGGACGTCCTCCGATCGGGGCCCGAGGGTGATCCACCGCGCATCAGGTTGGATCGGCCCATGCGGACGCACCGCACCCGACTGGGTGCCGCCGAGGTGTCACCCGAACGGATGTTGCGACGGCTGGCCGCGCGGGCCAGGACACGCGGGCTGCCCGACCCCGCCGCCCTGATCGGCGACTGGTTCGGCTCGGCGGCGGTGCTGGTGCCCTCCGTGCGGCCCGTCCCGCTCGGCTCCGACGCACCGGACACGCTGGTGCCCGCCTTGCCCGCTCCCGACGGGCTCGAGCCCGCGGGCGACGGCGCGATCGGCGGCTTCGTCGGCGGCGGCTTCGTCGGCCGGATCGACCACCCGGCCCGGCCGGGCCTGCCGCCGCGCGCCTCCTGGGGTCGGACGTCCGAGGCGCTGCGGCACGACGGCCACGAAGGCTGGTGGTACGAGGCCCTGCTCGGGGACGCGCCCACCGGGATCGCCGAGGCCGCGGCGCGGGCGGCGGCACAGGAGTTCGAGGCCTTACTACGGTCCGACGATCCGCCACAGGCCCGTCACCGGGTGGGCGAGCTCCGGACGCCGGACGCAGGCAGGCATCGCAAGGCCGTGGCCGCGTGCATCGAGGCCATCGCGGCGGGGGAGATCTTCCAGGCCAACATCTGCAGCCGGTTCGCCGTCGACTTCCTCGGTGACCCGATCGACCTGTTCGCCCAGGGCAGCGCCACCCTGCACCCCGCCAGGGCCGCCTTCCTACCCGACGACGCCACCGGGTCGGTGATCTCCTTCTCCCCGGAGCTGTTCCTCGCCAGACACGGCGACCTCGTCCGATCCGCCCCGATCAAGGGCACCCTGCCCCGACGCGGCCCCGACGACGACGGCAACGCGGCGCGGCTCCGGGCGTCGACCAAGGACGTCGC
Source organism: Actinoalloteichus hoggarensis (assembly GCF_002234535.1). Lineage (NCBI taxonomy): Bacteria > Bacillati > Actinomycetota > Actinomycetes > Pseudonocardiales > Pseudonocardiaceae > Actinoalloteichus > Actinoalloteichus hoggarensis. The sequence goes on along the minus strand of NZ_CP022521.1, from coordinate 703,305 downwards.
CGAGAACGTGATGATCGTCGACCTGGTCCGCAACGACCTCGGTCGCGTCGCGCACCCGGGCGGTGTTCGAGTGCCGGAACTGCTCGCCGTCCAACCGCACCCGGGGGTGTGGCATCTGGTCTCCACCGTCTCCGCGACGCTGCGGCCGGGCACGAGCCATGCCGAGCTGCTGGCCGCGACCTTCCCGCCGGGTTCGGTGACGGGCACGCCGAAGATCCGCGCCCTGGAGATCATCGACGAGTTGGAGGCCGAGCCGCGCGGCCTGCACTGCGGGGCGGTCGGCATGATCTCGCCGATCGCGGGCCTGGAGCTGAACGTCGCCATCCGCACCTTCGAGCAGCGCGGCGGGGAACTCGTCCTCGGCGTCGGCGGCGGCATCACCGCCGACTCCGACCCGGACGCCGAGTGGGCCGAATGCCTGACCAAGGCCGCACCGCTGCTGGCCCTGCTGGGGCGCTGAGCGGCCGACGGCCGCGGACCCGGGCACGGGACGGGCACCGGCCGAGCCGGGCGACGCACCGCCGAGCTGAACGGGAAGGCGCCGCGACCGTTCGTACCACCACGATCGCGCGCCCGGGCCCAGAGGCGAGCGGCCACGACGCTCACCGGGCATGTCTCTCCGGCCCGATCAGCGAGCCCACCCGGCTGTCGTCGTCCGGGCCGCTCCGCCTCGTCGAACGGCAGCAGCTCCCGCGATCAGCCCCCGGTCGACCGGCTCCGCAACACCGTGTCGTACAGCTCCTTGCGCCCGACGCCCCCGGCCGCCGCCACCACCGAGACGGCGTCCTTGAGCCGTTCCCCCTCGGCCACCCGGCTCTCCACCTCGGCGACCAGGGCCGCCGGGTCCGCCGCGACCGCCTCGGCCCCCGCCAGCACGACGGTGATCTCGCCCCGCACCCCGTCGGCGGCCCAGGCGCTCAACTCGGCGAGGCCGCCGCGCCGGACCTCCTCATAGGTCTTGGTCAGCTCCCGGCACACCGCGGCCTGCCGGTCGCCGCCCAGCACCTCGGCGGCGGCGGCGAGCGTGGCCGCCAGGCGATGCGGCGCCTCGAAGAACACCACGGTCCGCCGCTCGGCGGCCAGCTCGCCGAACCACCGGCGCCGCTCACCGGGCTTCCGCGGCGGGAAGCCCTCGAACGTGAACCGGTCCGACGGCAGACCGGAGACCGCCAGCGCGGTGATGACCGCCGAGGGCCCCGGCAGGCAGGTGACCGGCAGATCGGCGGCCACGCACGCCGCGACCAGCCGGAAGCCGGGGTCCGACACGCTGGGCATCCCGGCGTCGGTCACCAGCAGCACCGTCTGGCCCTCCCGGATCGCCGTGAGCAGCGCGGGCACCCGCGAGGCCTCCACCGCGTCGTAACAGCTCACCACTCGTCCGCCGACCGTGACGCCGAGCGAGGCGGCGAGCTGCCGCAGTCTGCGTGTGTCCTCGGCGGCCACCACCTCCGCCTCGGCCAACGCGGTCCGCAGCCGAGGTGAGGCGTCGTCGAGGTTCCCCAGGGGGGTGGCGGCGAGCATCAGCCGGCCCGATCCAGATGTCTCACCCATTCCGACAAGCCTACGATCAGCGCCGTGAGCGTCTCGATGCCGGACACCGACACCGACCGCCCGGTCGCGACCGACGGTGTCGACGACGGGAGTACGGATGCCCTGAAAGGAGGACCGGGCGAGCAGGAGGGGGCTGACGAGCGGCGATCGGCCGATCCGCTGCGGCGGCTGATGAGCCCACTGCCGACGGACCGACTACGCGGCTGGGTCGTCACGCTCACCCTGGCCCTGATCGGCGGGATCGTCCGGTTCTGGAACCTCGGACACCCGACCGACCGCGGCACCCCGGTCTTCGACGAGAAGCACTACGTGCCCCATGCCTGGCAGATGCTGCGCAACGGCGGCTACGAGGACAACCCCGGCTACCGGCTGATCGTCCATCCACCACTGGGCAAGCAGTTCATCGCCGTCGGCGAATGGCTGTTCGGCTACAACGGCTGGGGCTGGCGGTTCGCCGCCGCCGTCGCCGGGACGATCGCCGTCCTGCTGATCGTGCGCATCGCCCGAAGGCTGACCCGCTCGACCCTGCTGGGCGCCGTGGCGGGCATCCTGCTGATCTGCGACGGCGTCATGCACGTCCAGTCCCGGATGGGGATGCTCGACATCTTCCAGGCCGTTCTCGTGCTCGCCGCCTTCGGCGCGCTGCTGGTCGACCGGGATCAGATGCGGGAACGACTGCTGCGGGTCGTCCGCGAAGGCCGCGTCGAGGACAGCCGCTTCGGCCCGAGGCTCGGCTTCCGCTGGTGGCGGGTGGGCGCGGCGGTGCTCCTCGGCCTCGCCTGCGGCGTCAAATGGTCGGGCGCCTACTACCTGGTCGCCTTCGCCGTCGTCTCGGTGCTCTGGGACTACGCGGCCCGCCGCGCGGCAGGCATCCCACGGCCGTTCACGGCGACGGCGGTGCGGGACCTCCCGGCCGCGCTCTGGACGTTCATCGCGCTGCCCATCGGCTCCTATCTCGCCACCTGGTGGGCCTGGTTCACCAGCGAGACCGGCCTGGACCGCCACGCCGTCGGACAAGACGTGGGCACCGAGTCCGCCTTCTGGTTCGTCCCCGACGCACTGCGAGCCCTGTGGTTCTACAGCGCCAGCGTCCTGGACTTCCACAACGAGCTGGTCACCGACAGCTCCGATCCGCATCCCTGGGAGTCCAAGCCCTGGACCTGGCCGATGGGCCTGCGGCCGATGCTCTACTACTACGAGTCCGGCGAGGGCGCCCCCGGCTGCGGCCAGTCCGACTGCGTCGGCGCCGTCATGCTCATCGGCACCCCGGCCGTCTACTGGCTGGCGCTGCCCATCCTCGGTTGGGCGTTGTGGCGGGCGCTGGGCCGCTTCGACTGGCGGTACACCGCCGTCCTGGTCGGCTACGCGGCGGGCTGGCTTCCCTGGTTCCTCAACCTCGATCGCCAGATGTACTTCTTCTACGTGACGCCGATGGCGCCGTTCCTGGTGCTGGGGCTGACTCTGGTGCTCGGCGAGATACTCGGCCGCGCCAGGGCAGGCGCCGAGCGGCGCGGCACCGGTCTGCTGGTGGTCGGCCTGTATCTGGGGCTCGTGGTGGCGAACTTCCTGTGGTTGTGGCCGATCCTCAACGGCGACTCGATCACCCCGTGGCGATGGAACGCCGAGCTGTGGCTGCCGTCCTGGCGTTGACGGCCCCGAGCCCGACGACGCGGTCGTCGGCCCGGCCCGTCGGGCTTCGGTCGGTCCTCGGTCCGGCCCGTCGGCCGGTCGTTGATCGACACGGCGTCGGTGCCCGTCGGTGATCGACCCGCCAGGCGGTGCCTGCTGGTCGTCGGCCCCTGGCCCGGTGTCGGCCGTCGTTGATCGACACGGCGTCGGCGGGTCGGTGCTCGACCAGCAGGTCGGCGCCTGGTGGTCGTCGACCGTCGGCCCGGCGTCGGTCGGTCGTCGACCGTGCGGTGTCGGATTCGGTCGGGAGTCGGGCCCGGGCGGGAGTCGGGTGGTGAAGACCGTGGCGGCCGGCGGCCGCGGCGCGCGGATCAGAACCCGCGCGTCCGCTCCGCGGATCGAGACGGGCCGACCTCGGTGTCGTGACGCGCCGGGACTCGGGCGGCAGGTCGTTCCAGTCCGCCGGTATGGAGACGGCGGCCGTGTCGGAGCCGGCCCGGCCGTGTCCGCCCGGCCATGTCGGCCCGGCCGTGTCCGCCCGGCTTGAGCAGGTCGGCACGAACCAGTCCGCACCCGAGCCGGTCCGGATCGAGCCGGTTCGCCCCGGAGCCGGTCCATGCCGCACGCGCCTGAGTCGGTCTGTGCCGAAGTTCAGTCCGTGCCCGAGCCGGCCCGTGCCCCAGCCGATCCACGCCGAAGTCAGTCCGCACACAGGCCGGCCCGCACCCGAGCCGGCCCGCGCTCGAGTCAATCCCCGCCCGCCTCGTCGGCCAGCCAGCCGCGTCGGTAGGCGGCGGCGACCGCCGCGGCTCGGTCGGCCACGCCCAGCTTGGCGTAGAGCCGGGTGAGGTGAGTCTTGACCGTGGCCTCGGAGATCCGCAGCGCGCGGCTGATCTGCTGGTTGCCCCGCCCGTCGGCCACCAGCGTCAGGATCTCCCGCTCCCGGGGGCTCGGTGCGCCCTCGTCACCGGTCCTGCCCTGCCGGAACGCGCTCACCAGCAACGCGGCCACCGGGGGTGCCAGCACGGACTCCCCTCGGCTGGTCGCGCGGACGGCGGCGAAGAGGTCCTGTCGAGTCGCGTCCTTGAGCAGATAACTCGTGGCACCGCGCGCCATCGCCGTGGTGACGTCGGCGGCGGAGCCGAAGGTGCTCAGCACCAGGATCGGCAGCGTCGGATCGTGCTCGTGCAGCGCGCCGATCAGATCGATGCCGTCGCCGCCGGGCATCCGCAGGTCGGTGATCACCAGATCGGGCCGTGCCGCGGCCACGGCGGCGAGCGCCTCCCGGCCGCCGGAGGCCTCCGCCGCGATCGTGAGATCCGGCTGGGTGTCGATCAGGCCGCTGATGCCGTCGCGGACGATCGGGTGATCGTCGACGAGCAGGATGCGGATCGTCCGGCCGGTCACTCCGCCGCCCCGCTCGTCGCGATGCCCGGCCGCAGCGGGATCGTCGCGTTGATCATCGTGCCCTCCCCTGGTCTGGACTCGACGGCGAGTCTGCCCTGGACGGCGGCGACCCGGTCTCGCATGGCGCTCAGGCCGTGACCGCCCGTCTCGCCGGGGGAGCCGAGATGGTCCGCGTCGAAGCCCACCCCGTCGTCGACGATGTCCACCGCGACGAGGTCACCGAGGTAGGACAGGGTGACGGTGACCTCGGTGGCCGCCGCATGCTTCTCGATGTTGGCCAGCGACTCCTGCGTCGCCCGCAGCAGCGCGCGATCCACGGCGGGGTCGGCGGGTTCGGGGTCGCCGGTGATCCGCAGTCGCGCCACGCCCCCGGTCCGGGTTCGCCACTCGTCGACGACCGTGTGCAGGGCGTCGCCGAGCCCCGCCGTCAGCAAGGGACCCGGCCGCAGATCGTGCACCGATCGCCGTGCCTCCACGAGGCTGGAACGGGCCAGCGTCAACGCGGAGCCGATGCGTCGCCGCGCCGGATGCTCCTCGGCCACCAGTTCCTCCGCGATCTCCAGCTGGGTCGTGATCCCGGCCAGGCCTTGAGCCAGCGTGTCGTGCAGCTCACCCGCCATCCGGGCCCGCTCCGCCGTCACGGCCGCCTCCCGTTCCCGAGCGAGCATCCGGCTGCGCAGTCGGTCCTGCTCCCGCGCCGCCGTCCGCAGGGCGAGGAGGGCGCGTTCCAGCTCCTCACTGGTCTGTCTCCGCAGTTCCGCCTCGGATTCGAGCTGCCGGATCGCCCAGCCGACCGCTCCGACGACCAGGGTGCTGCCCGCCAGCTGGCCCACCGTCGCCACATCGGGCGGCAGCCCGCCGAGCAGAACGGTCAACGACGCCCCGGGGATCAGGATCCCCGCGTACGCCCATCGGCCGGGCAGGACGACGAACGCCATCGGATAGGCGCCTGCCGCCAGCAGGAGGAAGGCCGGGTGCAGCGTGCTCAGCAGGCCGCCGAACCCGACCAGGCCGACGAAGTAGACGGCCATCGGCCCGAGCCTGTTCTCCGGCCACTCCGGATGCAGGCTGACGAACCAGAGGTGCCAGCCGAGCGAGCCGGCGACCAGTGCGAGCAGGAGCATCGGCTCGCCTGCCAGCTGATCGGGATCGAGCAGCGCCAGGACCGCCGCCGCCGCGATGATCACGTAGAGGGCGAGTTCCCAGCCGAGGTTCCATCGGCGCTGGAACCGCGACGCGGCCGCCGTGATCGGCGGATCGTCCGCGCGGGCGGCGGGCGGTCGCCCCGGCGGGTGGGATGCACGTTCGGGCTGAGGACGACCTCCGGCGAGCCGCGCCACGGACCACACTCCACTCGATCGATATCTTACTCGAATAGAACAAGTGTTCGATAGTCATGTCATGGACATTCACTCGCCGGCCGCCGTCACCGTGTCCGTCCCGCTCGTGGGCCTCGCCGCGGTCGTCGGCCTGATCCTGCTGGCCGTGGCGGTCGTGCTCGAGCGTGGCGGCCGGGCCGACCGAGCAGCGGAGGCCGCCCCGGCCGGCACCCGGCCTCGCCCGACGGCGAGTCTCTCACCCGGCCTTGTAGGAGATCCGCCGCAGCAGCGCGTCCGCCGGACCGGGGCGGCGTGCCTTGTCGAGCCGCCACGCGACCACCACCGACACGAGCCAGGTCGCCACCGCCAGCGCGAACGCCCCCGCCGAGCCGAACACCGCGCCGAGCCCGAACGTCGAGGGCGCGAGCACCACCATGAAGACCACCGAGGAGAACAGATATCCACTCAGCGAGCGCCGCCCGAGCGCCGTGAGCGCCCCCGCGATTCCCGAGGGGCTCGCCGCCAGGCGGGAGCTGACCAGGGCGAACAGAGCCAGATAGCCGACCGCGCCCGCCACTCCGCTGAGCGAGTGCAGCAACGAGAAGGCGACCACCAGCCCGGCCGAGTCCACCTGGATGAACTGTCCGACGATCAGCGCGCTGGGCAGCCCGCCGAGCAGGCCCACCGGCACGAGCACGGCGGCGGTCCGCCGCAGCAGCCTGCGGTGCCTGGCCGGCTCCTCCAGGATGCGGTGACGCGCGGCCACGACTCCCAGGATCGCGGCGGTGAGCACCGGCAGCAGGCCGGCCGGCGTCATCAGCCATTCCACGAAACGCAAGGGCAGTGCCTCGGCCAGGGACTCGCGTTCGAACGACCAGAAGTAGCCACGGCCCTCGCCGTCATGGGGAAGCGCGTAGACGAGCCCCTGCACGGCGCAGGCGGCGACCAGCCACCATGCGGCGAAGCGAAGCAACGCCCGATCGGTCCAGCCGGTGAACACGAGCAGCATGAATCCGACCACCCCGTAGATGCCGAGGATGTCGCCGGGAAAGAACAACACGGCATGGACGAGGCCGAAGCCGATCAGGGCAGTGCTGCGACGCCGCAGAACCGACCGGGTCCGGGCCTCGGGGACGCCGCGGGCGGCGCTCCTACTGATCATCTGCACGATGCCGTAGCCGAAGAGGAGGGCGAACAACGGGTAGGCCCTGGCATCGACGGCCGACACCGTCACGGTGGCGACCAGCCGATCGAGCAGGCCGTCCTCGACGATGTGCTGGCGATGACCGTAGGGCCGGTCGTAGAGGAAGATCGCCGAGTTCGCGATGCCGATGAGCACGAGCATCAGTCCTCGGGCGAGATCCGGGGCGAGGACGCGCTGTGCGGAACGGACCGGGCTGTCACGGACGGCGGAATCGGAGGCGGCGGTAGCTGACGTGGCACTGTCGGCGGGTCGGGTGTGTGCGGGCCTGCTGTCGGCTGGCCGAGTACCTGTGGTGACCTGCGGTTCGGGCATGATCACCACGCTAGGAATCCGCGACGCCACCGCCCAGTCGTCCGATGCGCCCAGCAGATCATGGGCCACCCGGCGAGGCGCTGTCATCCGTTCGGATGACAGCCGGGGTGGTCGCGCCGGGTGAGACGCGAGTAGGAGAGGCGAGGGGACTCAGGAGTTCGCAGCGCGACGCACGTCGAACCACGACGTCACGACAAGGTCGGAGTGTCGGGATCGACGGGTCCGGTTGGGCGGGGCGGCTTGGCAGGGCGGCTGGGCAGGATGACCCGCCGAGGCGGGCCGGCTAGGCGGCTCGGCTAGGCCGCTCGGCAAGGCTTCGCCGGGGCAGCCGTCGTCGGCAACAGTTGCCGTCGGCAGCCGTCGTCGGGAACAGCCGAGGGCGGAGGTCGCGGGCCGTCCGCCGCTACGTGCTCTGGTGGACCGCCTGCCCCGCCGTCAGCGCCGAGACGCCGTAGCGTGCGAGTTCGTGGAGATCGATTCGCCGCCTCGTCGCGTCGTGACCACGTCGCACTGAAGACCGCTCACGATTCGGGAGAGCAATGACGACCAGCTATCGAAGCCCCGGCATCGCCTGTGTCGATCACGTCATCGAGGTACCGCTCGACCACGGTGATCCGACGAGCGAACGGATCTCGGTGTTCGGCCGCGAGGTCGTCGCCTCGGGAAACGAGACCGCCGACCTGCCGTGGCTGCTGTTCCTCCAGGGCGGCCCCGGTGGCAAGGCGACCCGGCCGGTTCCCGCGACCGGCTGGCTGCGCCGGGCGCTCCGCGAGTATCGGGTACTGCTGCTCGACCAGCGCGGCACCGGCCGTAGCACGCCCGCGAACCGGCAGACTCTCGCCCGCTTCGGCTCCGGCGAGCAGACCGCCGACTACCTGCGTCACTTTCGGGCTGACTCGATCGTGCGAGATGCTGAGGTGTTCCGCCGCCGGCTGACCGGCGATCGTCCGTGGAGCGTGCTCGGCCAGAGCTTCGGCGGCTTCTGCGCCCTGACGTATCTGTCCATCGCCCCGGAGGGCCTCGCCGCCGTCCTCGTCACCGGCGGTCTCGCAGGACTGGACGCCGGGCCGGACGAGGTCTATCGGGCGTTGTATCCGAGAGTGCTGCGGAAGAACACGGAGTACTTCAGCCGGTATCCGCAGGACGAGCCGATCGTCCGATCGGTGTTCGACCATCTCGCCGAGCACGAGGTGCTGCTGCCGACCGGCGAACGCCTCACACCGCACCGTTTTCAGACACTCGGAATCGAGTTCGGCAAGGCAGGCACCTTCGACCGCCTGCACTATCTGCTGGAGGAGGCGTTCGTCGACGCACCCGGCGGTCCCGATCTCTCCGACACCTTCCTGCACGGCGTGAGCGGCAGTGTCACCTTCGCGACGGACCCGCTCTACGCGCTGTTGCACGAGTCGATCTACTGCCAGGGCGGCGCGTCGCTCTGGTCGGCCCACCGTCTCCGTCGGGAGTTCACGGAGTTCGACGTCGACGAGGGCGCCTCGGTGCGCTTCACCGGCGAGATGATCTACCCCTGGATGTTCGAGGAGGACCCGGCGCTGGTGCCGCTCCGCGACGCCGCCGAGGCGCTGGCCGCCAAGACGGACTGGCCCAACCTGTATGACCACGACGTGCTGAGTCACAACAGGGTTCCGGTGGCCGCCGTCGTCTACCACGACGACATGTATGTGGACCGAGAGCTGTCGTTGCGCACGGCGGAGCAGGTCAAGGGCCTGCGCACCTGGGTCACCAGCCAGTACGAGCACGACGGTCTTCGGATGGACTCCGGCGTGCTCGACCGGCTGATCGCGATGACACGCGGGGAGGCCTGATCCGGCGGATTCCGCAGGGGCACGGCAGGCAGAGACCCCTTGGCGGGGTGATGAGCGGGAGCCGCCTGCCGTGCGGGTCGAGTCAGGCGTGCTGGTTCTGGCCGGTACCCGCGCCGGTGACGCCGACCCCGGCCGACTGCCTGCGCAGTATCTCGACCAGGCCGGCGAAGCTCTCCCTGCCGCGCCCGTCGGCGATGCCGTCGGAGGTCAACGCCTCGATCAGTCTCGGCAGACGTGTGTCCAGTCCGCGTTCCCGGCTCGTCCGCACGAGATGTCCCATCAGCGGAAAGTCCAGTTCGAGCCACTCCTCGTCGCCGGGATAGCGCCGGGCGTCGACCTGTCCGGCGTAATCCTCGATGACATCGACGACCGTCGTGGTGAGCCAGCCGGTCAGCAGCGGCGTCAAGGTCGTGGCCGGGACACCCGAGGTGCCGAGCAGGACGGCGGTGTACAGGTATCCGAGCAGCGTGGACCAGGCGAAGCCGAGCATCGCCACGTCGTACAGCGCGGCGGTGCCCGCAGCGGGGCCCAGGTACGAAGCGCTCCCGAAACAGGCGAGCACCGCCGACCGGCGCTCGAACACCTCGGCGGAGCCGCTGAAGACCAGGATCGTGGCGCTGTCACCGACGTGCTCGGGATGGGCCATCAGCGCACCGTCGAGATACCGGCCGCCGAGCGCCGCCACTCGGTCGGCGGCTCGGTCCGCCTCCTCGCTCGTTCCGGAAGTGAGGTTGACGACGTCATGTGCCGTGAGTGCGTGTCCGCCCGCCTCGTCCAGGATGAGCCGGAGCTCGTCGTAGTCGTCGACGCAGAGCACGACCAGAGGAGCGGCGCCGAGCGCCGAAGTCCAGGAGTCGGCACTACGGACCCCGTCGATTCGCAGCGCCGGAGCGGCGTCCGCATCCGGGGTCGGACTCCAGACCGTGATCGCGTGTCCGGTGTGGAGCAGCGCCCGCGCCAGCCCTGCCGCCCTGGCGTTCGCACCGATCACCGCGATCGACTCGGACTGTCGCGCGATCTCCATGACGCCCTCCTTCTTGACGGCACCATGCCGCCACCCACCAACCTACATAATGTAACTTACATTGTGTAGGTTACGGTCTTCGGGCTCACGGGGCCAGGCCCTCGTCGTACTGCCTCAATGCTCCGACCACGATGGTCGTCGACGCCGAGACGGCCTCCGCTCGCGAGACTCGTCCGTCGACGGCGGCGCGGGAGAGCCCCTCGATGACGCCGAGAACCCCGGTGATCAGCGCTCGGCCGCGCGGCCCGGACAACGACACGAACGGTTCGAGCGCCTGGCGGAACTCAGCGAGGTAGAAGTCCTGCGACCGCTGATGGAAATCCCGGGTCTCGGTACTGCCCGCGAGCGCCGCGCTCACCGCCGCGCACTCCGGCCCGGCCGAGAGCACCCCGTCCACATAGGCGGCGCTCAACACCGAGACCACGTCGGTCACGGAGCCCGCGTCCTCCGGCAGCGCCGCCCTGATCGTGCGTCCGATCTGCTCGTCGTACTGCCGATACAGGGCCATGAGCAGCCCCTCACGCGTCGTGAAGTGGTCGTAGGCGATCGGCCGGGAGACACCCGCGCGCTCGGCGAGCCGGACCAGGCTCAGGGCATTGGTCCCCTCCGTACGGATGATCTCCGCCGCTGTCGCGAGCAGCTGAAGCCGTCGTTCGTCCCTGCTCAGTCTCGTGACACTCATGCGGCGCATTCCTCGTCTCGGGTCGCCATCCTCACGCCGGTACCGCCTGCGACTGTCGGGCAGGAGAGACCGCTGCCAGGCTAGACCGACGCAGGCGACGCCCTGCGGTACCGAACGGGGCACCGGCTCGCGAGGTGATCACCCGGGGCGACGATGAGCAGGCGGCTGGCCGCCGTCCGGCTGTATCGACATACGGACCCGGCGACTCGCCGCCTGCACCGGGAGCCCGGCTGCTCAGCCGAGGTGCTTCGCCACGAGCCCGTCCCGCATCTCAGCGAGCACGCCGTCCAGCGTCGTGAGCGCGAACGGCGCACCGGCTCCAGTGACCTCCCCACGCGCGGCGAGCACGCCGAGAGCGACTGCCACACCTGCCGTGGCACCGTAGTCGGACGTGGCGGAGAGTGCGACCACCTGCTCCGTCGGTCGGCCCGCGAGCGTGCCGCGTCCCCGGACCCACAGCTCCACGTTCTCCGGCGTCATCGGGTCGTGTCTGGTCAGCCGCGCCAGCCGCGGCGCGTATCGGGGTAACGCCCTGATCGCGACCAGCGTCGCCACGGCCGAGTCGAACGCCCGACTGTTCCAGCCCGTCCAGTATTCGACGCGATCAAGCCCGAGACCGGACGTCACGATGTCGCGCTCGGGGTGTTCGATCCGCCGCAACCCCTGCTCCGCGCGTGAACCGCGCCGGAAGCCGCGTACCACGGACGTTCCTCGCCGCACCGGGGCCGAGACGATCTTCAACATGTCGATGGTCCCCGAGCGGCCGACACACGCGTTGGTGTTCTGGCGGAAGAAGACGTCGACGCTCTCGATCGTGTCGAGCCCGCGGATCGCCTCCCCGATCTGTAGGCCGGAGAGCCCCGGAAAGAGCCCTGCCATGGCGATGGAGGCGAGTCCGGCATCAGCTGCTCGTCGATCCATGGAGCGCACCTGCGCCGCGAGATCGACCCCGATCCCCACGTCCACGCTGTGGACACCGAGCTCGAGGCAGGCCTGCTGAACGAGCGGCTCGTCCTGGTTCAAGGCGATGATCACCAGCTGCGCCCCGGCGATCGCCCGCCGAACGGACACCGGGTCGCGCGCGTCGAGCGGCACCCGGCGGGCGTGCGGGCCGAGTCCCCTCGGAAGGCAGGCCGCACCCTCGACACAGCGGGTGCCGATGAGCAGCTCGGCACCGGGCAGCACGGCCCTGACCTCGGAACAGATCGCCCGGCCGAGCACTCCGGTACCGCCCGCCACGAGGATCCTCATCGGGCTCCCTCCCCCGCCGCCTGCGAGCATCGAGCACCCGGTCCCCATGGCACGAGGTGACCGAGAAGCAGTTTGGTCACCAGCAGCGGAGCGATCCAGGCCAGCTCGACGGGCACGACGGTGGCCGTCACGAACGGGAGGAGCGAGAAGAGCACCGAGCCGACGGCGAAGGCGACGGGCCGTCGCAGCGGCTCGTCAACGAGAAGGATCACGCAGGCAGCCAGCAGGATCGTCGAATACTGCACCACCGCCGTCGCCCACGGATAGCCGGGAAACACCAGGGCCACGCCGAGGAGGTGGACGTGTGCCGCGACGAACCCCCACTGCCGACGCCGGGAGGCCCGCGCACCGTGAAACCGTCTCGTCGCCGCGGCCGTGGCGTTGACGACGGCACCGCCGAACAGGTCGAAGCCAAGGAGCGCGAGCACAGTGACCTGCAACGGGGTCGCCCCCGACACCGCTCCGACGATCAGGCCGAAGGCGGCACCGATGACTGCGGCGCCGTAGCCCAGCCATGACTCTCCCCCGGAGGCTCCCGGCGCTACCAGAAGCGCGTTGACTCTCTCGAGAAGGGACTCGCGCCCCGCTCTTGCCGACACGGCAGACACCACCTGACTCTTCAGCTCGCCGCCGTCGCCAGCGGTGAACGATAAGTTACCATGGTGAATATGTATTCACCAGAGGACAGGACAGCAAAGGCGATCATTCGAGACGTCGCCGTCGCGTTGTTCGGGGAGCGCGGTCCGGACGCCGTTCCTCTTCGTCTCGTCGCCGAGCGGAGCGGCGTGTCACAACCGCTGATCATCAAGCACTACGGCTCCCGAGACGGCCTGGTCGCCGCCGTGGACGAGCACGTCATCGGGCTGGTACGCAATGCCGTGCACGCCACCGCACTCGAAGAGTCCGCTCAGGTCCGATCGATCGTGGAGATGCTGGGCGACTCGGCCGTCACGAGGTACCTGTCACGCCTGCTGACCGGCGACGGCCCCCGTTCCCGCGAGGCGTACGCGGAACTGAGCGACTTCAGCAGGCAGTTGGTCATGCGGCTCGACGAGGCGGGAGCGATCGCCGCGGGCGTCGATCATGAGCAGTTGGCCGCCGTCCTGCTCGCCCACGACCTGTCCCTCGTCCTGTTGCGCAGCCGGATCGGCGAGACGCTGGGCGCGGATCCGCTCAGCGGCACGGGCCTGCGGAACTGGGCGGGCACGGTCGATCTGCTCTACCGCGGAATCGCCCTCCACGTCGACCACGGCAGGCAGGACCACCCGACGGACGGCGTCAGCTCGGAGGCACCCTGACCGCAGGCCAGGCCAAGGGCACCGGCCGAACTCGCCAACGAGCAACGCCCGGCGATTCCCTGTCACATCGCGGCGATCGGCGTCGACGAAGGCAGCAGCGGTTCACCAGGACCCGCAGCACACCGCCCGATCGACGTACGCGGAAAGAGAGAGTCATGCCCAGACTCGTAGTGCCAGAACACGCTCCGGCCGGCTACCGGGCCGTCGGACGGCTCGACCAGTACCTGCGCGACAGCATCGACGCCGGCCTGCTCGACGTCGTCAAGCTGCGCGCGTCCCAGCTCAACGGCTGCGCCTACTGCGTCGACATGCACGCGGCAAGCTTGAGCGAACTCGGTGTCCCGGCCCGGAAGATCCACGCGCTCCCGGTGTGGCGGGAGACCGACTTCTTCTCGGATCGGGAGCGCGCCGCACTCGCGCTGACCGAGGCGATCACGGTGCTGACCAACGGTGTCGACGACGACGTCTGGGCGCAGGCGGCAGCACAGTTCGACGAACGTGAACTGGCCGACCTCGTCCTGGCGATCGGCACGATCAACCTGCTGAACCGGATCGGCGTCAGCACCCGACTCGCCCCGCCGCCGTTGGCACGGTAACCGCCGAGGACCGACGCCGCGCAGCCCAGGGCGGACCATCCGCGCCACTGCCGCTGCCCCGGGGTCGGCGAGCGCCGCAGCCCCGGTCGACACCACGCCGAGACGATCCGCATCAGGCGGGTTCAGGCATCGCAGGCGGGTCGGCCGGGGCTGCGGCATAGGCCGGTCAATCGAGACAGAACTCGTTGCCCTCCGGGTCGGCCATCACGATGTGACCGCCGTCGAGTGGCAGAGCGGGCTCATGCCGGTGCAGGCGGGTGGCCCCGTGGGCGACAAGCCGTTCGGCCGCCGCCTCCAGGGCCGCCATCCGCGCGTCCCCCTCCAGACCCGGCGCGGCTCGCACATCGAGATGCGCGCGGTTCTTAGCCTGCTTGCCCTCCGGCACTCGCTGGAAGAACAGCCGAGGCCCGGTGCCCTCGGGGTCGATCGACGCCGCGGCATCGTTGCGGCGCTCGGGCGGCACGCCCATCGCGTCCAGCGCCTGGTCCCACGACTCGAAGCCCGCGGGCGGGCCCTGCAGCCGGTAGTCGAGGGCTTCGGCCCAGAAGGCCGCCAGTGCGGCCGGGTCGGCACAGTCGAAGGTGATCTGAACGTCGCGAGCCATCTCAGCGCGTCTCCCGTCGGGTATGAAGGTAGAGGTCACGGAGCAGACACACCTCGGCCAGATGGTGGATCAGCTCCCGGTTGATGCGCAGGACCAGACGGGCCAGTGAATCCTCGGGATACAGTGGCTCCGCGTCTCCGCAGGGCCGTGCGAGGCCGCTCTCCCCGAGCGACTCGACTCCGGCCAGCCAGGCGGTGTACTCCGCATCGAGCTGGGCCAGCGCCCCGGCTGCGGTCGGCGCGTACTCGAACGATTGGTAATCGGTGTGCGCACGGCCGAAGTGCGCGGCATTACGCATCGCGAGCACGCCGACGATCACATGCCCGAGTCGCCAGGCGATCGTCGCGAACGGCGGCGGGTCCGGCTCCGGACTCGCGAAGTCGATGACCATCGCACCGGAACCGGCCTGCGACGATGCCGATCCGGTTCCGCGCGGACGCACGTTCCAGCAGTCGGGCACGGGCTCCCAGAAGTACTCCTCATCGGTGAGCCCCGCGAGGCGCTCGCGCAGCTGATTCGTCCAATGCCAGGCAATCTGGTCCCGGAGCAGAAGGTTGACGGGCTCATCGATCACGGCGCCACCTTCCCTGATATCGCGGACAGGTTCCTTCCGCGATCCATGGCAGGATTCGTGTCGTGACCGTTGAGGCGACGACCGAACGGGTGTTACGACTGCTGGCGCTACTCCAGCGGCGGCAGTCCTGGACGGCCGTCGAACTCGCCGCCGAACTGGGAGTCACCGACCGTTCGGTGCGCCGCGACGTGGAGCGACTGCGCGCGGTCGGCTACCCGGTGCACGCGATGGCAGGCGTCGGCGGCGGCTACCGACTCGGCGCGGGAACCCGGTTGCCGCCACTGCTCCTCGATGACGAGGAGGCGATCGCGACAGCGGTCTCACTCCGCCTGGCCGCAGGAGGCACGGTCGCCGGTGCGGGCGAAGCCGCCCTGCGGGTGCTGACGAAACTCGACCAGGTGATGCCGCCTCGGCTGCGTGCCGAGATCCGAGCAGTGCACGACGCCACCGAGACTCTCCTCGGAACCGGCACCGAGATCGACGCCGACGTGCTCGTGACACTCGCACGGGCCTGCCGTGACGCCCTGCGCGTGAGGTTTCGGTACGCGGGCCGCGACGGCGGGGATGCGGAACGCACGGTGGAACCGGTGCGGATGGTCGCCACCGGCCGTCGCTGGTATCTGATGGCCTGGGACGTCGAGCGCGACGACTGGCGCACCTTCCGACTGGATCGGATGCGCGACGCGGCATCGACGACCTGGCGCTTTCGCCCAAGAGAGCATCCCGACCCGGTCGCCTACGTGCAGCGGTCGGTGACCGCCGCGCCGTACCGGTATGTCGCCCGGGTGCGGGTGCACGCCGAGCCCGATCGGGTACGGGAGCTGGTGCCGCCGCAGGTGGGCCGGATCGAGGACGACCGTGCGGGGTGGTGTCTGCTCGTCGTCGGCGGCGATGATCTGGACTGGCTGATCATGCATGTCGCCCGGCTCGGCTTCCCGGCGGAGGTGCTGGAGCCCCCCGAACTCCGGGAGGCAGCCGCACTGCTCGCCCGACGCATCGAGGCGCTGGCAGGCGTCGATGCGGTCGTCGCCGACGCCGTCGCGAACCCCGTACCTCGCGACGGCTAGACGACCGGCTGCGGTCTCCCCGTTTCCCGCACCCTCCCGAGCTTGTCCGGGTTGCAGACGTCGAACACACGATGAATCACGCCGTCACGCACGTCCAACGACACCACGTGCTCCGCTCCGGACAACGTGACGATCGCGCCAGGACCGCCGTTCACGGTGACCAGCCGAACGGCCCGCCGCGCCCGGTGCAGGTCTGCGACGCCGACGACGAACCTGGCCACGTTCGCCCGGCCGAACAACGGCCTGAGAGCCGCGCGCATTCGACCGCCGCCGTCGTTGTAGGCGACGACCTCGTCGGCCAGCAGGGCACTCAGGGCCTCGACGTCGCCGTCCCGTGCAGCGGTGAGGAAGGCGGTCAGCAGTGCGCGTTCCTCCTGGGACCGATGCGACGGACCACGGTGAGCGCAGCGCCCGCTCTGCCGGTTCGCCACGGCCTCCTCGGCACGCCGGAGCGCGACCGTGCCACGCCGCTGGTGCTGCCGAGACGCCGCACTCGTGATCTGGAGCATCCGCGCGACCTCGTCGTGCGAGTAGTCCAGCGCGCGCAGCACGATCACGGCACGCTGTGGCGGAGTCAGTCGCTCGGCGAGCGTCAGGAACACCATGGTCAGCGTCTCGTCCCGCTCCACGCTCTCCTCCGGCGCGGAGCCCGACGGCCCCGACACCGGCTCGGACACGAACGGCTCCGGCAGCCAGGGGCCGACGTAGGTCTCGGCACGTCTGCGCCTGCGCAGCGCGTCGATGGAGCGTCGCACGGTGATCGTGGTCAACCATCCCGCCGGGTTCTCGATCGCATCGGCGGCGATGATCCATTCGACCGCGACGTCCTGCACGACATCCTCGGCATCGCGCCACGAGCCGAGCATCCGATAGCTCAGCCAGGTCAGCCTGTCCCGCTCGGCCTCGAAGGGGGAACGGGCCGGAGACGCCGTCACCACGTGCTCCGTCGCATCGACAGGGCAGGCACGAGCACCGTCATGAACACGACTCTAACCGGCTGGTCGGCGGTCTCCGCGAGGCCGAACGCGGCCGGCGGGAACGCGCAGGCGGCTCGGCAGCTGCCGGCTCGTAGAACCGACCGAGGTGTGCCGCAGGATCGGCGGCCGGCCTGACAGGACGGCCGTCATCCGCGCGGTCTGTCGTCGTCTCGGCCTCGGGTGCCCGTCGATGCTGACGAGGGGACTACGAATCGGTCACCGTGCCCGGGCGCTCGGCCTCATTCGTCGAGGAGGGGTTCGCGTCGACGAGCTCGAGCAGCCGCGCGGCCGAGGGCTCCGCCTGATTCGCCGTGATCGCCGAGACGATCCATTCCGGGGCGGAGGACGGGGGCAGCCGGATGGTCGCCAGAGCCGAGGCCTCGGGCTTCGCCGCGACATGCCTCGGTACGAGGGCGATGCCGAGGCCACGACGGATGAGATCGAGCAGGGTGTGGATGTCGTCGACGGTGCATCGCACTCGCCGGCCCACGCCGTGCGTCGAGCAGGCCGCCTCGTTGAGGGACCGCACGCCCCACGATTCCCGGAAGTCGATGAACTCGCGGTCGCGCAACTCGGCCCACTCCACGTGGGTGCGAACCGCGAGGGGATGCTCGGGCGGAGCCAGCAGCACGACCTCGCGCCTGCCGAGCTCGACGGGGTTGACCGTCGCCAGATGCTCGGTCGTCGCGACGAAGGCGACGTCGAGCTCACCGGCACGGACCTGCATGACGAGGTCATGGGAGCCGGCCTGGGTGAAGTGGATGTCGACGAGCGGGTAGCGGCGATGGAACCGTTCGAGCAACGGCGGAACGTCGACGACGCCGAGGCACTGTTCGGCTCCCACACGAAGCCTGCCCGAGAGCGCGCGTGTAGCACGGACGACCGCGTCACGCCCGGCCGCGACCTGGGCGAGCATCGTGCGCGCGAAGGGAAGCAGCGCGAGCCCGGCCTCCGTCGGCTCGACCCGACGCGTGGTGCGGAGGAACAACGGCGTTCCGAGTTCGTCTTCGAGGTTCCGGATGCCCGCCGAAAGCCCGGACTGTGAGACTCCGCAGACCGCCGCCGCTCGGGTGAAGTGCTGCTCGTCGGCGAGCGCGATGAGGTATTCCATCTGACGCAGGTCCATTGATCGATAATACTTCTCAATCGCATCGGAATAAGTTGTTGGACTTCTTTCCGAGGGACGCTTACCGTCGAATCCGATGATCATTCGAGCGGAAGGGCTCATCAGTGCAGCAACGCACCCTGGGACACCGCACCGTCGGCGCGATCGGACTCGGCGCGATGCCGATGTCCATCGAGAACAGGCCCGAGACGGCTCGCTCCGTCGCGGCCGTCCACGCCGCACTCGACGCGGGCGTCACCCTCATCGACACGGCCGACGCCTATCACCTGCATGCGGGTGAGACCGGCCATAACGAGGAGCTCATCGCACGTGCCCTGCGGTCCTACGGCGGCGACGTCGACGACGTGCTGGTGGCCACGAAGGGCGGGGCACTGCGTCCCGGCGACGGCTCGTGGATCCTCGACGGCCGCCCGGAGTACGTGCAGCGGGCGGCCAGGGCGTCGGCCCGGCGGCTCGGCGTGGAGGCGATCGGCCTCTACCAGTTCCATCGGCCGGACCCCGAGGTGCCCTACGCCGACTCGATCGGCGCGCTACGAGATCTGCTGGACGCGGGCGTGATCCGGATGGCGGGCATCTCGAACGTGTCCGTCGCACAGATCGACGAGGCCAACGAGATACTCGACGGGCGGCTCGTCTCCGTGCAGAACCAGTTCTCCCCAGCCTTCCGCGCCGGCCTGGACGAACTCAGGCACTGCGCGACCCTGGGCATCGCCTTCCTCCCGTGGTCTCCGCTGGGCGGCATCCGCGCCGCGGGCGACGTCGGCGCGCTGCATGCGCCCTTCCAGCGGGTCGCCGACGACCACGGGGTGAGCCCGCAGCAGGTCGCGCTGGCCTGGCAGCTGGCGTTGGACCCCGTCGTCATCCCCATCCCCGGTTCGTCGCGGCCGGCGAGCATCCAGGATTCGGCCCGCGCCGCCGAGCTGGAACTCACCGCCGACGAGATCGCCGCGCTGTCGAACGCGAACTGACTTCGTCCCTTTCAACGCCTGCCCGGAATCGGGCGGCGACGGGGCGCCGGAGAGGACCATTGTCGTGAAGACCTTCACCCTGCCCGGAACCGACATCGTCGCGCCGAACATCGTGCTCGGCCTGATGCGGATCGCCGACAAGACCGACGACGAGGTGCGCACGCTGGTGCGCACGGCGCGCGACGCGGGCATCGACTTCGTCGACCACGCCGCGGGCTACGGCCACGAGATGCACGGCTGCGAACGCCGGTTCGCCGAGGCGCTGGCCCTGACACCGTCGGAGCGCGACGCCGTGACCATCCAGACCAAGGCGGGGATCGTTCGGGAGGGCCCGTACTACGACTTCTCCTACGATCACCTCGTCGGCTCGGTCGAGGGCTCGCTCGCCGCGCTGGGCACCGACCGCATCGACGTCTTACTGCTGCATCGGCCCGATGCGCTCGTCGAGCCGGAGGAGGTGGCCCGTGCCTTCGACGACCTGGAGTCGGCAGGCAAGGTTCGAGCCTTCGGCGTCTCCAACCACACGCCCGGCCAGCTCGACCTGCTGCGCAAGCACGTGCGCCAGCCGATCGTCGCCAACCAGCTCCAGCTGTCCATCACCCACGCCCCGCTCGTCGCGCAGGGCGTCACCGCGAACATGCTCGGTGAGCAGCAGGCCGTGGTGATCGACGGCGGCGGCATCGTCGAGTACTGCAGGCTGCACGACATCACCATCCAGGCGTGGTCCCCGTTCCAGGCCGGCTTCTTCACCGGGGTGTTCCTCGGCTCGCCGGACCATCCGGAGCTGAACGCCGTCATCGATCGCCTCGCCACCCGGTACGACGTGCCGCCGATCGCGATCGCGACCGCCTGGATCACCCGGCATCCGGCACAGATGCAGGTGGTCCTCGGTACGACCGATCCGGAGCGGGTCGCGGGCGCCGCGCAGGGCTCGGACGTCCCGCTCACCCGCGCCGAGTGGTATGAGCTCTTCCGCGCGGCCGGACACCGCATTCCGTAGCGGTATGGCGAACCCACTGCGGTGACCGAATGACCACGCGCCGCCCGGCCCCATGCCGCCCGAGGACCGGACGTCCCCTGGATCGAGCGAGCCGGGGGTGTCCGATCACCGGCGCAGCCTGCCGGAG
The DNA here is from genome assembly GCF_002234535.1 of Actinoalloteichus hoggarensis. NCBI lineage: Bacteria > Bacillati > Actinomycetota > Actinomycetes > Pseudonocardiales > Pseudonocardiaceae > Actinoalloteichus > Actinoalloteichus hoggarensis. Next base: position 682,766 of record NZ_CP022521.1, on the reverse strand, counting down.
GACAGCAGGTCCGTGACTCGATCGCGGACCTGCGGCCGGACCTGACTCCGAAGCCAGGTCCGGCCGCCGTCGTTCTCGCCCGTCTGCTGACATGAGCCGTGCAGGCATCACTCGTCATTCGGGCGCGTTGGAGAGCCGTCGACTCTCCTGGATGCCGCCGCCGAGGGCCCGTCAGGCGTCCTCTCGCTGACAGGAGCGCAGGAACGCACCGCTGCCTGCCACGACGAGACGATCGAGTTCGTCTTCGTCGACGGGCAGCGCCGCGACCGCGAACATCGTCTGGTTACGGGGAGTCCACAACAGCAGGCCCGCGAAGTGATGCGCCGCGGGCCTGGCGTCGGGCACGGTGAGCAGCCCCCGTTCGCGGAGGATCTCCACGCAACGACCGACCGCGTCCAGGACGCGCAGGAAACCGCACTCCCAGTCGAGGGAGGCGAGCCGCTTCGGCGATCACGAGACGTCGCGGCTCTTGCACCTGCGGCGTCATGATCGACCGAGTGAACCGTGCCGCCATCAGCTCCGTCGCCTCGCGAGCAGAGGAGACGTCCCACATCTGCTCGAGCAGCGGTGCGAACGGGTCGTCCACGCCTTCGCAGGCGAAGGCGATCTGCCCGTCGACGCCGATTCCATCGTCCTTGTCTGCTCGCCGACGGCGATGAGCAGGCGGCATCGACGTCCCTGCGGCGGGCGGCGCCGACCGCGAAGGACTCCGCCGGGTCGCCGACACGGCCCTGAGGAGCTGCCAGCCCGCATGATCAAGCGTTGCCGACCCGGGGTGTCGCTGTCCCACAGGCACCTTGCCTGCCCGAGATCGCCTTCCCTCGAAGCCGCCGGACCCACGGCGTCATCGGTGAGAACACGCGTTCACCCGCTGTCGACGCGAACCGCGGGCGGCTGGGCGAGGCGGCCGGAGAACGCCTGTCATCGGCGGGATCGCGAACATCCCTCGTGCACGGCGGCAACGGTGCAGCCGTGCACGTCCGTCAGAAGCGACAGGAGCCCGTGCCGCCGGGGATGCGCGCTGCCCGCCCGGTCGGCGGTTGCACAAGATCGCCGAAGCCCACCATGTCCGCCTGCCGCCCTGCACGGTGGCTCACGACGTCGGCGACGCACCGGTCGATCGGTGTACTCGAACGAGATCGGACACGGATCGAATCTCGAGGCGGTCAGGCATCCCGGTCACTCGACGTCGGGATAGGCAGTCGCGGCCGAGGCCGCCCGCAGCGGAGCGATCCCCTCATTGATGAGTTCGGTGATCACCGCGCGGCGGTCGAGTGCGTCCTGTCCGACGGGCAGATGCAACGGAAGCCGCTCTCCGGAGGCGACTTGGTAGATGAACGCGGCGCCCTTGACCGGGTCGCCGAGCTGAGTGTGATTGGCCTCCGCGGCCCAGTCCAGCGTCACGTGCGCCGGAGTCCCGTCGTAGTCCGGCATGCGCACGGCAGGCAACTGGACAGAAGAGGCGTCGAGGAAGTCGGTACGGAAGACACCGGGCTCGACCACCATGCTCTGGATGCCGAAGGGCGCCAGCTCCGCGGCCAACGCCTCGCTGATGCCCGCGACGGCGAACTTGGAGGCGGCGTACATGCTCACTCCCGGTTCGCCCTCGAACCCGGCGCGCGACCCGATGTGCACCAGCCTGCCCGACCCAGCCCTACGCATGATCGGCAGGACGGCACGGGTGGTGTTGACGAGTCCGAAGACGTTCACGTCGAACAGCGAACGCGCCTCGGCATCCGTGATCTCCTCCAAGGCACCGAGCAGGCCCCGACCGGCGTTGTTGACGAGCACGTCGATCGTGCCGAACCGGGCGACCACCTCGGCCACCGCCGCATCGATCCGCGACGGGTCGGTGACATCGAGCTTCACCGCGAGCACGCTCGGATGCTCACGGACGTCCTCGGGAAGACGCTGTGGTGTGCGTGCGGCCACGGCGACCTGCTCACCACCAGCCAGCGCGGCACGAGCGATCTCGAGCCCGAGACCCCTGGCCGCGCCGGTGATCAGCCAGACAGACATGAGGCGTTCCCTCCTACGATTTCGACGAACCATGCCGTATCGACACGGCCTGCTCATCGTCGAAGCAGACGTACACCCGGTGAAGGCCCAGAGTTTCCGGGGACAGACTGGGCCGGCCTCCGGCCTTCACCGATCCGCGCGCCGCAGGAGAATGGGTCCATGTCCGATCCACGGTTGGCGGGCTTTCTCCGTGCCGCCCGCGCACGGCTCACCCCAGAGCAGGCAGGCATCTCCGACGCAGGACGGAGACGGGTCGAAGGGCTGCGCCGTGAGGAGATCGCGATGCTCGCCGGGGTGAGCGTCGACTACTACACCCGCCTCGAACAGGGCCGGTCCACGAGTGCCTCGCCCGTGGTCCTCGATGCTCTCGCCGACGCCCTTCAGCTCGACGAGGTCGAACGCACGCACCTGCACACCATCGCGAGGCCCACACCGGCGCGCCGTCGACGCCCCTACCGCCCGCAACCGCTCCATCCGGCGACGAGATCGCTGCTGGACACCTTCGACGACGTGCTCCGCCCCGCGTTCGTCCTCGGCCGCCGCCTCGACGTCGTCGGCCAGAACGAGACAGCGGCGCTGCTCATCACGGATTTCGACGCCCGGCCTGTCGATGAGCGGAACCAGGTCCGATTCGTGTTTCTCGATCCACACGCCCGGGAGCTGTACGCGGACTGGAGTCAGGTGGCCGCCGACACCGCCGCCATGCTCCGCGTCGACGCGGGCAGGCACCCCGACGACCCGGCACTCGGTCGCCTCGTCGGCGAACTGTCGATCCACAGCCCCGAGTTCCGCCGCCTGTGGGCCCGCAACCGCGTTCACCAGCGCACCCACGGCACCAAGCGCTACCGACATCCGCTGGTCGGCGACCTCACCATCACGTACCAGGCGCTGGTCGTCGCCGCCGATCCCGACCAGGTCCTCATGGTCTACGACACCGCACCTGACTCTCCCTCCGCCCACGCCCTCCGGCTCCTCGTCGACCGAGCCCACGACCACCGGGCTGTCGCCAGGGGCGGCGGCCGGGCCGGCCGCCGACTCGGGCGCCCTCGGTGATGCGGTCGGCACCGATCGTCGAGAGGCGTCGTCCCGCGGCCGCCTGATGGAAGTCGCTCGCGTAGCGTCCGTCCGCCGCGCGACGGGCGACCCGGCCGGGCCGTCGACCGGCCCGGCCGACGCCGATCAGAGCGCATCGACGGCGGATGTCCATGGCACCGCCGCACCGAGCCCGCGGAGTGTCTGACGTGCGGTCAGGCCCGCGACGGGCAGAGCTCGGGCCGCGCCCGGATCGACGGATCGGTCACCGCGACCGGGGGTTCAGCGGAGGAACGCGCCGAGTGCGTCGATCACCGCCTGCGGCTGCTCCTCCGCGATGTAGTGGCCGCAGTCGGCGACCTCGATCACGCGCACGTCGGTCCCCTTGCCGGGCAGGACGTCACGCAGGAAGGCGTAGTTGCCCTGGACACCGGCCAAGGCGAGGATCGGCACCGACAACGTCCCGTACGCCCGCTCGTCGACGATGTCGGCGGGGAACGTCTGATACCAGCCGTTGCCCGCCCGGATGGCATCCGCCGAGGAGTAGGCATGGGCATAGACCTGGCGAGCGTGCTCGTCGACTGAATCGGGGTCCGCCGCCAGACGTTCGCAGAGCCAGTCGACCAGTGACCGAGTCCGGCCCTCCAGCAGCCGTTCCGGCAGATCACGGACCTGGTTGAGCGCGAACCACCACAGGTAGGGCGGCCTGCCGTCCGCCGCTCCGACCGGGTCGACGCGCTGATCCTGCTCCGGTATCAGCCGGAACTCCGACCAGTGCTCGTCGGGGTGCGAGACGTCGAGCAGCGCGATCTTCGTCGTCGCCTCGGGGAACAGGGCCGCGTGGGCGTAGGCGACCATCGCGCCGATGTCATGGCCCACGATGCTGTACGTCTCCAGCCCCAGATGCCTGCCGAGCTCGCGGATGTCCCGTGCCATGGTCCTCTTGTCGTAGCCGTCCTCGGGCTTGGCCGAGCCGCCCATGCCTCGCAGATCCACGGCGATCACCCGATGACGGCGGGCCAGCGCGGGCATGACCTTGTTCCACTGCCACCAGGTCTGCGGCCAACCGCCCAGCAGGAGCAGCGGGGCGCCCGCGCCGCCTTCGACGTAGTGCAGGCGGACGCCGTCGACCTCGGCGTGACGACTGGAGAAGTCACCGTCGAGCGAGCGGGCCAGCGCGGCATCGGCGAGCGGGTTCCCGGAGGGCAGGGTCATGTGAGTCCTTCGTGTCGCGGATGAACGACGAGGGGCGGATCAGCCCCGGGATCGTTAGTACGGTGATCTCGTACATTGAACATACGAGATCATCGTACTAACGAACAACGCGTGTCAACCCGAGCACGAGGCCTTCATCCGCGATCCCCGTACAGTGACGTCATGGTCAAGCCGCACCATCCCGACGCAGTGCAGATCGAACTCGTCGACGTCCTCGCCGCGCTGGGCCACCCGGTCCGGCTGGGGATCGCACGGGCGCTGGCCGACGGTGAGGAGCGGTTCTGCGGCGAGATCCTTCCCGACCTGCCCAAATCCAGCATGACCCACCATTGGCGGGCCCTCCGCGAGAGCGGCGTCATCCGCCAGCGTCCAGAAGGCCGCCGGCTCTACCTGACCCTGCGTCGTCGTGAACTCGACGCCCGATTCCCCGGTCTGCTCGACCTCGTCCTCGCCGATCACCCGGCACCCGAGCCGTCGACGCCCGCTCGCCCCGACTGACGCCACCCGCCCCGGCGAACCTGCGCCGATGCCACTCGACCCGCCAGGTGGCTCGCATCGGGCCTCGCCGTGATCAAGGCCCGCCGCCGGCTGTCGCGGTGTCTCCGGCGGCAGCGCAGCGACACCGGTCCTTCAGCCGCGTGGTCAGCACCAGGAGCACACTCGGGATCACCACCGCCAATGACAGCGCGACCAGCAGCCACACTGCCTCCGCCGGCGTGAGGTGATGCAGGAAGCGGGTGTGAATGACCAGATGCGAGACCGCGAAGACGAGATAGGTGATCAAGGCGATGCGGATCAGCCCGCATGAAGCGACGACGACGGCAGTCACCAGGACGACCGACGTGGCCAGGTTCATCGCGCCGTAGTCGAGCATGAGATGCTCGTTGTACGGCATCCGCATGCCGACCCACGGGATGGCGAAGAACCAACGCGGGAGCAGCAGGCCGACGAAGCCGACAGCGAGTTGGGTGACGGTGAGGAAGGCAAGCCCGCCGCGCAGCACTGATCGCACCGACATCCCGATCACCTCGACCCGGCCGGCGCCTGCGCGAGGAACTCGCCGAACGTCCGCTGTCCGACGGCGTTGCCGGGCACGAGATTGCCCCCTCGACGCAGCCCCCGCAGCACCCTCCCCGGCAGCGAGATCGGCAGCACGGCCCGCCGCCCGCCCACGGCCCCCCGATACGTTCGCGCCAGCTCCGCGGCCGTGCTGATCTCCGGACCGCCGATGTCGGGCTCCCGGCCGACGGACACCCGGCCGATGATCTCGGCAAGCCGGTCGGCCACATCGCGCACATCGATCGGCTGGAAGCTGACGCCCGAGGGCACCAGGACCGCGGGCAGCCGCCGCTGCGCCGTGAAGAAGGCGGCGATCAGATCGTGGAACTGGGTGACCCGCACGATCGTCCAGGGCAGCCCGGACGATTCGATCAGCCGCTCGCACTCCTGCTTCGCCCGGTAGTAGCGCAGTGGTATCCGGTCGCATCCGACGATGGACACGTACACGAGGCGTGGACGTCCACCGTCGGCTGCCGCGGCGATCAGTCGTCTGGTCGCAGCCACGTCCGCCCGCCCGCCTGTGGTCGCACAGTGCAGGATCACGTCGGCGTGGGCGAGGGCCTCGTCGAGCCCTGCTCCGGTGCGCAGGTCACCTCGAAACCACCCGCGCGCCGCGGGGCCGGTCGGCGCCGTACTCCGGCTCAGCACCCGCACGTCGTGCATCGTGGCCGACAGCCGCGTGACGACGGCGCGGCCGAGCGTGCCGGTGCCGCCGGTCACCAGGATCGAACGACTCATGGGTCACCTTCCGATTCTTCTCGGGGTCACCCGTTACGAACCGGACAGCCCTGCCGGATGTGACAGGCCGACGGCCTGGGCCGCGGCGAACCTCAGCTTGGCCGGGTTCGCGATGATGCGGATCGCCGTGATCGCACCGTCGGCCGCGGCAGGCACGAGCACCCCCAACAGGTGAGGCCCGCGCCAGGCGAGCACGGCGGGCACGCCGTTGACCTCGGCGACCAGCAGTCTTCCGTCAGTCCCGAAGCCGGTCAGGCCGCCGAGGAGGTACCGCGCCACCCTTGAGGCACCCACGATGGGACGGCGGGCCGCGCCGACCTCGCCACCACCGTCGGCCCACGACACCACGTCCTCGGCCAAGAGCCGTTCCAAGGCAGGCAGGTCGCCGGTCCGCGCTGCGACGAGGAAGCGATCGAGCAGGTCTCGATGTCGCGTCCGATCCTCGGCCGCGGCGTGTCGGCCGGTACCAGCCCTCTCGGCTGCTGCCCTGTCGGTTGCGACCCTGTCATCGGCTGTCCCGTCATCGGCTGTCCCGTCGGCTGCAGCCCTGCTGTCGGCTGTTGCCACGGTGCCGGTCGCCGCGTCGGATGCCGCCAGGCTCCGCCGAGCACGCCGATACAGCTGACGGGAGTTGGCCTCCGACAGCTCGAGCACCTGAGCGATGTCGCGATGGCTGTAGCCGAATGCCTCGCGCAACACGAACACCGCACGCTCGGTCGGGGTGAGCCGCTCCAGCAGTACGAGGAAGGCCAACGAGACCATGTCCCGCTGCTCCACGGCGGCCAGGGGCCCGAGGGCTCCGTCCGCCGTCAGAACGGGCTCGGGCAGCCACGGCCCCACATAGTGCTCGCGCCGAGCCCGCGCCGAGGTGAGGCGATTCAGGCAGAGATTGGTGGCCACCTTGACCAGCCATGCCGAGGGCGTACCGATCGTCGACCTCTGCGCACCGTGCCATCGGAGGAACGTGTCCTGGACGACGTCCTCGGCCTCCTCGGCCGACCCCAGCATCCGATAGGCGACCCCGAACACCCGCAGCCGATGACGTTCGAACTCCTCGACCGCAGGATCACTCATCGCAGGCTGATCATGCCACGGGGACGATCTCGGCCACGGCGAGGCGATCCACCCCAGGGCGCGAGTCATCGAGCCGCACGAATCCCCTCACCCGAGGGAGGCCATCCACCCGACACGACCACACCAGGGGGGATCGGGGGCACACCCCCGAGCGGGGTGTGGGGGTCGCACCCCCACACCAACACGCGAAAACAAGAACGGCCCGCGCCCTCCACCGGCACGAACCACCCACCTGTGGAGCTGCGGGCACGAACCGCCCACCCGACACGACCACACCAGGGGGGATCGGGGGCACACCCCCGAGCGGGGCGTGGGGGTCGCACCCCCACACCAACACGCGAAAACAAGAACGGCCCGCGCCCTCCACCGGCACGAACCACCCACCTGTGGAGCTGCGGGCACGAACCGCCCACCCGACACGACCACACCAGGGGGGATCGGGGGCACACCCCCGAGCGGGGCGTGGGGGTCGCACCCCCACACCAACACGCGAAAACAAGAACGGCCCGCGCCCTCCACGGGCACGAGCCGTCTACTTGTGGAGCTGCGGGGAATCGAACCCCGGACCTTCTCGATGCGAACGAGACGCGCTACCAACTGCGCTACAGCCCCTTGTTCGTGGTGCTCAGGAAGCATAGCAGGCATGGAACGGCCCCTTGCGCACCCCCCTGAACCCCACGGGTCACCACGTGATCATTCCCCCGCGGCACGGCGGAACGTCATCGGCAGCGGCGAGTCCAGGTCGTCGAACGCCGGGTCGTCGTCGTCCAGTTCGAGGGCGTAGGTGCCCTCGAGGGAGGGACGCCGGGAGAGCTCGGAAGCTCCCTGGGCGATCATCCCGCTCGCCCTGGTCGGCAGGCCGTCCTCGCCGACCGCGCCGACGTCGCCGACCGACCGAACCTGGCCGTGCAGCAGCTGCTCCCGCCGCTGGGCCTCGGCGACCCGCGCGGTCCGACGCCTGCGCACCTCCTCTTCGATGCGCACCTGCCTGCGCAGGTAGCTGAGGTAACCGACGAAGGTCACGTCGACGGCGGCATGTGCCCACCAGATCCAGGGGGACAGGAAGCCCGCGAGCACCGCTGTGGTGATCGCGGCGAGCAGCAGGAGCAGCACGATTCGCTGGCGGAGCGCGTACTTCGCCCTGGCCAGTCGCGCCGCGGCCTCGGGATCGAAGCCGCCCCGGCCCGGTCGGTAGCGTCTGCCTGCTCGCACGTCGTCGCCGTGCAGCGCACGCCATTCCTCGTCGGTGTGCTCCTCGGCGTACTCCTCGAACTCGTCGTCGAGATCCTCGCCGTTCTCCCCCTCGAACTCCCGGCCGGAGTTCGCGTCGGGTCGGGCCATGTCAGGGTCCTCCTCCGGATCGTCGACGACCTGCGACCGCCCCGCTGCGCCTCGGCGGTCCGCCGCAAGACCATCCTGACGGTCGACGGTCTCCTGACGACCGGCCGCCGACGGGTTCTTCCCTCGACGGAGGACTCTCGCCTGCAGCGCGGAGTCGGCGGTCCGGACCACCTCCTGACGCCGCCGAGCGATCATCGGCACGAGCACGACGAGCCAGGCCAGCGCCAGAGCTGCGAAGATCAGCGAACTCGGCATGATCCGTCACCTCCCCCCACCCACGAACGACACACGTATTCCCTCGTCACGCTAGCCACAGGCGTAACACCCGTGTCGGAGGCGCGCCGAGTCGCAGCCCGTCATGAACTGTGGCGATGATCGCCCATTCGAGTTACGGGCACGCCATTCAACATCCACTCTCCGTGCTGCTCCGACGGCGCACGGAAGGGCGCGGCACGCGGACCCGACTCCGCCTGCGGCCTCGACTCGCCACGCACCGCCGACCCGGACGAAGGAGATCAACGACACACCGTTCGGATCGGCGAGCGTGTGCGGCTCTCCCCGACGCGATCTTCCGGTCCGCGGCACCGAGAATCCGATCGACGGACGTCCCGGCGGCGTGAGGAGTCGACGATTCACTCCCAGTCCGCCCGCCCGTCGCGCACCAGGGCGGTCGCCGCGCCTGCGGTGACGTCCTCCGCCGTGATCGCCAGACAGACATGATCACGCCACATCTCGGCGACGTAGAGATAGCGTCTGAACAGACCTTCCCGACGGAAGCCGGTCTTCTCCAACACCCGCAGGCTCGCCTCGTTGTCCGGCCGGACGGTCGCCTCGAGTCGATGCAGGCCCGCGACGCCGAAGCAGTGGTCGACGACGAGTGCCACGGCGGCACTGGCGACACCGCCGCAGGTCAGACGCCTGCTCACCCAGTATCCGATCCACCCGGAGCGGAGCGCGCCCCGGACGATGTTGCCCACCGTGACCTGACCCGCGAAGACGCCGTCGACCAGGATGACGAAGGGCAGTGCGGTGCCGTGGCGGGCCAGCCGACGCATCCCCGCCCACTGCCCGGGCCAGGAGAACAGGGCGTTGCGCTGTTCCCAGCCCTCCGGAGTGGACGGTTCCCAGAGCTGAAGATGGTCTCGTTCCGCCAACCGGATGCGGCTCCAGTCCGGCCCGTCCCACAGCCGGGGACTCCGTAACGTCACCGTCCCCGCCGGGACTTTCAGGCCGCCCAGCCGGGCAGGCCAGCCAGGATGTCCGTCGCCCTGCACCGCACCAGTATGTCGATCGCGAGCCGACGCGAGCCGTTCGCCGTCGCCGTACGCCGCGCTTTCACCCGAACGCCGGTATCGCTCCGTACCGCGACGGAGTGTCCGCCCGCGGGGCGATCGAACGGACTCGTCGCCCGGGTGCAGGTCGAACGGACCCGACCAGGGGGCGCACCGGTCAGGCCCGCTGGGCCAGGAAACTGACCTGGACCTCTTCCCCCGCGGTGAGGTCCGTCACGTCCTCGTCGACGACGATGAGACAGTTGGCCTCCGCCAACGAGGCCAGCAGATGCGATCCGCCCGCACCGACCGGCTGCACCAGATACTGCTCGCTGCCCCGGTCCCGCAGCAGCTGGCCGCGCAGGTAGCCGCGGCGGCCCTTGGTCGAGGAGACCGGCGACAGCAGCTCCGCGTTGATCACCCGTCGATACGGGTTGCTCTTGCCCAGTGCGGCCCGGATCAGCGGCCTGACCAGTACCTCGAAGACGACCAGCGCGCTCACGGGATTGCCGGGCAGAAGGAAGGTCGGTACCCGGTCAGGCCCGAGTCTGCCGAAGCCCTGGGTGGAGCCGGGGTGAATGGCGACCCGGGTCATGTCGATGTCGCCCAGTTCCGCGAGAGTGGCCCGCACGTCCTTGCCGACCGTGCCGCCGACGCCGCCCACGATGACCACGACCTCGGAGAGCAGCAGCCTGCCCTCCACGACCTCGTGCAGGCGTCTGGTCTCGGCGCTGACGATGCCGACCCTGGTCACCTCTGCGCCCGCGTCTCTGGCGGCGGCGGCGAGCGCATAGGTGTTGACGTCGTAGACCTGCCCGCCGCCGGGGGTCCGATCGATGTCGACCAGCTCCTCACCCACCGAGATGATCGACACGCGGGGGCGCGGGTGCACCAGGACCTTGTTGCGCCCGACCGCGGCGAGAAGCCCGACCTGCGCCGCCCCGATCACGGCGCCCCGGCGCACCGCGACGTCGCCCGTCTGCACGTCCTCGCCCTCCCGCCGCACGAAGGCGGCCGAGGGCACCGAACGGTTCACGGTGACCTTCGCGGGATGCTCGTCGGTGTAGTCCAGGGGCACCACCGCGTCGGCCAGGGTCGGCAGCGGAGCACCGGTGTTCACTCGCACCAGCTGGCCGGGCTGCAGCCTCCTCGGCTGTCGTGAGCCCGCGACGATCTCGCCGACCACCGGCATGGTGATCGGCTCCTCCGCGGCCTGCTGCACGTCCACGCTGCGCGCGGCATACCCGTCCACGGCCGCCTGGTCGAACCCTGGCAGGGCGCGTTCGGCCACCACGTCCTCGGCGCAGAGCAGACCCTGCGCCTCGGAGATGGCCACCCTGACCGGGGAGGGCCGCACGGCAGCGGCGAGCACCCTGGCCAACTGCTCGTCTACCGACCTCATCGTTATCGGACCTCACCGTTGTGCGCGAGGGCACCGCCCTCGGTGTCTAGGAGTCCCGTCGCTCCCACGCGATCAACGCGCGGCGTCGGACAACCTCTGACTCAACCATTCCCGCAGCTCGGGGCCATACTCGGGGTTCTCGAGGGCGAAGTCCACTGCGGCGCGCAGAAAGCCCCCCGGGTTCCCCAGGTCGTGACGGCCGCCGCGATGGACGACGACGTGCACCGGATGGCCTTCCTCGATCAGCAGCGCGACGGCGTCCGTGAGCTGTAGTTCACCGCCCGCACCTGGGGTGATGCGGTCCAGCGCGTCGAACACGGCCCGGTCCAGCAGGTACCGTCCCGCGGCGGCGAAGGTCGACGGAGCGGCCTCCGGAGCGGGCTTCTCGACCATGCCCTTGACTCGCAGCACGTCATCGGTGTCGGTGGGATCGACGTCGAACACCCCGTAGGCCGAGATCTGTTCGCGCGGGATGTCGAACGCGCACAGCACGCTGCCGCCGAACCGTTCCCGCACCCGCGCCATCGCGGTCAGCGCCCCGGTGGGCAGCACCAGGTCGTCCGGCAGCAGCACGGCGACCGCGTCATCCGCCTCGGTCAGGTTGGGGCGGGCACACGCCACCGCGTGACCGAGGCCCAATGCCTGCTCCTGGATCGCGACCTCGGCTTGCAGCAGGCCCGGTGCTCGCCGCACCTTCTCCAGCAGCGCCGTCTTACCGCGATCGGCGAGGGTCTGCTCCAGGTCGGGGCGGGACTGGAAGTGTCCGGCGACCGAGGACTTCTCCGGCGAGGTCACGATGACCAACCGCTCGGCGCCCGCCTCGGCGGCCTCGGCCGCGACGAGCTCGATGGCGGGCGTGTCGACCACGGGCAGCAGTTCCTTCGGCACCGACTTGGTCGTGGGCAGGAACCGGGTTCCCAGACCTGCGGCGGGCACGATCGCTGTGCGGAAGGCAGTCGTCGGGCTCATGGAGCGAGCCTAGCGGCACCCCTGGTCGCCGATGACGGAATCATGATCGCCGATACACAGGATGCGACGGACCGTCGTCGGCGTACCTCGCCGCGCGACGCCCGCCGCCTCGCCGTCCCGACCGCCGTTCCCGCCGAATACGCAGGTCAGGCCGTCGAAGCACCCCGCACCGTCTAGGGTCGAGGACATGAACGCCGATCCGAGGTCGGAACACCCGTTCGGGGGCTACGGCGAGGCGCGCGCGTTCCGCACCAAGGACGCCTGGCGTGACACGCTGAGCGCGGCGCGGCGGGCGGTCCCGGCGGCGACACGGGCCGCCGAGGCCGAGGCACTCACCCTCATCCTGCGCGAGCTGGCCGGGGAGCTGGCCGGTGCGACCGTCTGCGCCTATCTTCCGGTGCGGACCGAGCCGGGCTCGATCGCCTGCCTGGAGTCGCTGCGGGAGGCGGGCGTCCGAGTACTGCTGCCTGTCGTCGTGAGCGTCGGGCCGCTGGACTGGGCGGAGTTCACCGGGCCGCAGGGCCTGCGGAGGGGCCCGTTCGGCCTGCGAGAGCCCGCGAGCCCCCGGCTCGGCGTCGAGGCGATCGGGCGGGCGTCGCTGCTGCTGGTGCCCGCGCTGGCGGTCGATCGCGCGGGTGTGCGGCTGGGGCGCGGCGGGGGCTACTACGACCGGTCGCTGCCCGGGGCGCACCGGGCGGCGACGGTGGCGGCGGTGGTGCGTGACGAGGAACATGTCGACGTGCCGCTGCCCGCCGAACCGCATGACATGCTGATGACGTCGGTGCTGACCCCCCACGGCGGGCTGCGCCGGCTTCCGCAGGCAGGCGATTCGGCGTCGACGTTTGCATAGTTCCCGCGCAAGGGCGCATTATTAATCTGGCACTCTCACTCCACGAGTGCCGGCAGATGTCCGGAGGAGACGCTGTGCCCACTTATCAGTATGCGTGCACCGCCTGCGATCACCGCTTCGAGGCGGTGCAGCGCTTCAGCGAGTCATCGCTGACCGACTGCCCGGAGTGCCAGGGCCGCCTGCGCAAGCTCTTCTCCTCGGTGGGCATCGTCTTCAAGGGCAGCGGCTTCTACCGCACCGACAGCCGCAGCGGCACCGGCGAGGGCTCGGCCTCGACCGTCAAGGCGGAGTCCGGCGGCTCGGAGAAGAAGTCGGAGGCGGGCACGGCGAAGAGCGGCGAGTCGTCCTCCTCGGGCTCCTCCTCCAGCGGCGGGAACGGGCCCGGCTCCTCCACGGCGAGCACGTCCACGTCGAGCGGCACGGCCAAGGCCGCCGCGACCAGCTGACCCGTCGGGCTTCTCACGGCCGTCTCGCGTCGGATGTCTGCGGGTCGGGCCTCTCGTGGCGGAAGTCCTGACGTCGGGCTCCGCACGGCGGCCCTCGTCGCCTACGGCGTCGTCGCCCGCCTAGCAGCGGTCGGATGCCGCGGCGCAGCCGCCCGCCTCGGCGCCGAACCGACCTCGACCGCTGCCGTGGGCCGGCTTCCCCGGCGGGTCGATCCGCCCAGGAGACGCCGCCGGATCGATGCGGCATCCGTCGAGCCCCGTGCCGCGTCGGGCACGCCGAGGCCGCGTCGGTGCCGGTCTTCGACGGCCGTGCCCTCCGCGGCGGCCGATCAGACCTTGCCGTACCGAACGATCTTGCGGTATGGGCTGCCAGAACGGCCACCGCCGACTTGAGGTCCGCCGGGCCCCCTCACGCCCGTCTCTCGGCGGCGACCTGCGCGGCACATCACGGTGTCCTCCCTAGTCCACGCGTCAGCAGCGGACTGGTCGATCAGTTCTCCCGGCCGGCTCGCCGCCTGATGGGCGGGCGTTCCGATCGGTCTGCAGGCAGCGGCGTCCCGGCTGCCACTGCGGAATCTCGCCAGCGGTGGTGGCGAGTTGTCCACAGCGACCGAGTCATCCACAGGCGCGGTCTACTCGCTCGCGCCCGATGGTCCGAGCCGCCTAACGTCGCGCCCAGATCGAAACGGTGCGGACTGGGTGGGGAGGCAGATCATGGGATCGAGGGAACGGCTGGGGCCGGGGCTCCGGGACAGGCTGGCGCGCCGCCTTCCCGGCGCACGATGGGCACGGATGCTGCTGCTGCGGCGAGTCCTCGCCGCCGCCCTGACCTTGCTGGCCGTCGCGCTGACCATCCGCTCGGCGAACTCGGCCGAGGAGGACACCGTCCCCGCGCTGTTCGCGGTGCGGGATCTGGCTCCCGGCACGGCCCTCCGGATCGAGGATGTCGTGACGGGCAGACTGCCGAGCGACTCGGCGCCGGACGGACTGCTCTCCGACAACGGCGACGTCGTCGGTCAGGTGCTCGCGGGGGGCGCGCGGCGTGGTGAGGCCCTCACCGACGTCCGATTGGTCGGCAGGCCGGTGACCGCCCTCGCGGCGGGCGAGGAGACCGCCTCCGCCGTGGGCGTCCGGCTGGCGGACGGCGGGTTGGCCGACCTGCTGCATCCGGGGCGTCGCGTGGACGTGGTGGGTGTCGATCCGGATCTCGGCACCGGAGCCGTGCTGGCGGAGAACGCCGTGGTCATCGCGGTCCGACCACCGGATGAGTCACGGGATGACGGCCGGTTGGTCATCGTCGCCTTACCCGGTGACGTCGCCACCGCCGTGGCCGCCGCCTCCGTGGTTCAAGACTTGACGATCACGCTGCGTTGACCGTTCATAGCTAGGCGGAGTTAAGCCTCCTGGGTCGGTTGGCTACCGTTCTCGGCGGCACCGCTGTGGCAGCGCCTCGTCACAGGCGGCCGCGGCGGCGCCGAGCCAGTCCCTGCCAGAGGAGAGACCAGATGTTCAAGGGTTTCAAAGACTTCCTGATGCGCGGCAATGTGATCGACCTCGCGGTCGCCGTCGTCATCGGCGCCGCGTTCACCTCGATCGTCACCGCGTTCACGACGAACCTGATCCAACCGATCGTCGACATGATCGGCCCGGCCGACACCGGAAACCTCGGAATCAGGATCGGCACGCGACCGGACGGCTCGGCCCTCAGCATCGACTTCGGCGCCGTGCTCACGGCCACGCTCAACTTCCTGATCGTGGCGGCGGTGGTCTACTTCATCTTCGTGCTGCCGATGAACAAGCTTCAGCAGCGCCGCAAGCGTGGAGAGGAGCCCGCCGCCGCCGAGCCGACCGATGTCGAACTGCTCACCGAGATCAGGGACCTGCTGCGGGAACAGCAGCGGCGGGAGCAGCCGGAGCGAGTGGAGAGCTGATCAGCGGCGCCGCTGATCAGCCATGATGCGGCGGCCGGTTGTCCCGGTACCAGTCTTCGCCTCGGCCCGCGAAGCCGTCCCGGTCGTCCCGCTCGTCCGCCGTCGTAGTGGGCAGGACATCGCCGAACACCTCGTGGAGCCGTCGAGCCGAGAGCGTCGTGCGGTCCGGTGCGGGGGTGTCCTTCCCGTCCTGCGGAGTGCCCATGCCTCCAGTATGACCGCCGCGGGATCCGGGCCTGAGGTACGGATTGGGCCGCGCCTGCGGGCGAGCCCGGCGGGTCACGGGCGGACCGGTCCCTCACGGGCCTTCCTGATCTGTCGTCAGGTGGAAGATCCTGGGCGATCCGGAGCTACGCCGGAGGCCACGGCGGAGTCGGCCGAGCAGGTTCGGGCCGGGTGGTGCGTGGTCGTGGCGTAGACGGCGGGATCAGACGAAAGTCGCTTCCGGTCCGGTCGCACCATCCCGCCGCGGCGGTCGGATGTCGGCGACCCTCGGAAGGCGGCCGTCGGGTGCCGCGCGGCAACCGGGGCGGGAGCCGGTGCCGGGGCAGGGCCGAGACCGAAGGCGAGACCGGGCGGGGCGGGGGGCGGGGGCTGATCAGGAGAGCACCGGCTGTCGAACACGCTGCGCGGGCGTCTCGCGGCAGGTCGGGTCGGGCGACACCGTCTCGGCATCGAGGCCCGGGACGGCCTCGACTTCGCTGTTCACGGCTCCGCCTGGATCGTTCCGGGTACTGATCTGGTCTCCGTCGTCGCGTTCGGACGGGTGCGCCGCGACGTCGGTCGGCCACCCCCGCCGCGCCGCGCCGGCCACCCCCGCCGCGCGGGTCGTCGATCCGGCTCCCCGACCGCTCTCGTCGACAACCGGAGCGGATCGACGACGGCCCCGATAATGGTGACGAGATCAGGTAGCACCGGAGAGAGGGAAGGGGAACGCTGTGAGCAGCTTCCTGGACAAGGCCAAGGAACTCGCCGCGCAGGCCCGGGAGAAGGCAGGCAGCGTCGCGGAGAAGGCGGGCGACGCCGCGGCAAAGGGTGTGAGCGTGGTGGCGGACAAGGCCGACGAGGTCACCGGCGGCAAGTACACCGAGAAGATCGAGTCCGTCAGCGAGAAGGTCGAGAAGGTGCTCGACCCGGACGGCAGCACGAAGAAGGACGACTGAGCGGCCTTGCCCGCGACGTCGACGATCGGCTCGTCACCCGTCCCTCGGTAACGAAGGTCGAGCTTCCGGTACGCGGTCCGGTGCGGCGGCGCGCCGACTCGGCAGGCACCAAACGGTCTGCGCCGATCCCCTTTCGCGTGTCCATCGGCGCGCGGCGAGCGTGACCGACCGGCCTGGAAGCGCTCCGGGCTCCGTACCCGCCGACGTGGTGGTACGGAGCCCGGCATTCATCGGCTGCTGCTGATCAGGGCGTCTCCAGGCTGGACAGCTCCTCGATGACGTGCGTCACCAGCGGGCTGAGCGTGGCCATCCCATCGCGTACCGCGGAGCGCGATCCCGCGATGTTCACCACGAGCGTGCTGCCCGAGACGCCGACGAGTCCTCGCGAGATGCCCGCGTCCACCGCTCCCGCCGCCAGGCCGGAGGCACGCAGTGCCTCCGCGATGCCGGGGACCGGCCGATCGAGGACGCCTGCCGTGGCGTCGGGCGTGACGTCTCGCGGGGACACCCCCGTGCCGCCGACGGTGATCACCAGGTCGACTCCGCCGATCACCGCCGTGTTCAGCGCGTTGCGGATGTCCACCATCTCACCGGGCACGACGACGCTGCCGTCGACGATGAAGCCGGTCTCCTCCAGGAGTTCGGTGACCAACGGGCCGGTGACGTCCTCGTATTCCCCCTGGGTGACCCGATCGTCCACGACCACGACGAGGGCACGGCCGAGACGCTGCGCGCTGCGTTCCATACCGATCACCGTAGTGGGCACGTTCGCCAGCAGATCGGACATCTGGGCGAGGCCGCCGTTGATGTCACCCGCGGCGACTAAGGACTGGCCGCTGACCGTCACCGTCATGCCCGTCGACGCGGTGTCGCCGGTTTCCACATCACTCGTCTTCATTCGTTCATTCACCCACCGTCTGACTGCCCAATGTGACTTCCACGCTGCGTTCATCGCCCCTGGAGTCGAGCACCGTCAGCGTGACCTGCTGTCCCGGTTCCTGGGAGCGCACGGCCGCCACGAGTGCGTCACGGCCCTGAATGAGTCGATCGTCGACCTTGGTGATGACCTCGCCTGAGGCGAGGCCGCTTTCGGCCGCGGCACCGTCCGGCGACACCTCCGCGATCTCGGCGCCGGAGCCCTGCTGCCGGTCGGTGACCGTCACGCCGAGGACCGCCTGCGTCGCCTGCCCGGTCTCGATGATCTCCTCGGCGATGCGTCGGGCCTGGTCGATGGGGATGGCGAAGCCGAGGCCCACCGAGCCCGCCTGCTGTTGTCCCCCGCCCCTCGGGCTGTAGATCACCGAGTTGACCCCGATGACGCGGCCCTGCATGTCGACCAACGGGCCGCCGGAGTTGCCGGGGTTGATCGCCGCGTCGGTCTGCACGGCGTCGAGTACCGTCGCCACGTCCGTGGGCGACTCGCCGCCCGCGGCCACGGGGCGGTCGAGCGCCGAGATGATGCCCGAGGTCACGGTGCCGACGAGACCGAAGGGCGAACCGATCGCCACGGCCTGTTCCCCGACCGCCAGATCGTCGGAGCGACCCAGTTCCGCGGGTGTGAGGCCGGAGACGCCCTCGGCGCGCACGACTGCGAGGTCCGAGGTCGGATCGCGCCCTTCGACCTGCGCGGGGGCGGTGGTGCCGTCCTCGAACGCGATGACGATCTCGCCACCGCCCACCGCCGGAGCGATGACGTGGTTGTTGGTCATGATGAGGCCGTCATCGCTGATGATGATCCCCGAGCCCTCGCTGGCACCCTGTCTGCCCTGGACCTGAAGCTGTACGACGCTGGGCAGGACCTTGTCCGCCACCTGCTGCACCGATCCCTCCGGTGCGTCCGAGACGTTCCTGGCGGGCGGCGGCTCCTGATCCAAGGAGTTGATCGAGGTGCCGCCGTCCGCGAGCTGGTATCCGACCAGCCCGCCGACGCCACCCGCGACGCCGCCGACCAGCAGGGACAGGGCGACCATCCCGGCCACCACGCCGCTCCGCCCCTTTCCGTTCCGACCAGAGTGCTGATCGCGGTAGGAGGACGACGAGTAGTGCTGTCCGTAGCCGGGGTAGCCGCCGGGCACGCCCGCTTGTCCGCCATCGCCTGCGGGACCGCCTACACCCGCCTGTTCCGCCGTGCCGGGGAACCGGCCGTCGCCGGGGCCGGCCGGATGACCGGGGCCGCTGGGCTGGGGCCGTCCCACAGCGCCGCCCGTGACCTGCGCGCCCCGCGGCGCCGAGCCGAGCCCGTGGGTGGCCTCGAAGCCGCGGCCGGGGTTCCCGAAACTGCCCGGGGCGAAGCCGCCCGTGCCGCCGTTCGCGGGGTCAGGCCTGCCCTGCTGAGGAGCCGCGGCCTCCGCGCGATGAGCCGCCGTCTCGGCCGTGGGCGGCCGGCCCTGGTCGCGGACCGCATCCGGCCGGTTCGGGTGTTCGGAGCCTGGTGAGCCCGCCGAGCCGCCTGCTCCAGTGGTCCCGCTGTCGAACGCGGCACCGGATGTGCGTCCACCGCCCGCGGTGGTGCTCCCACCGCCGTGTTCCGCGCCTGCCGTAGAGCCGGTCTCCCCGTTCTGGCCGGGCTCACGATGCTCGGCGGCCGGCTGCTTGGCAGCCCCGTACTCCGGAGCCCGATACCGCGGCACTCCGTACCCGGCGGTCTCGTGCTCGGTGTCGCCGTGTCCAGCGGGGTCATCTCCAGTGTTGTCTTGTCCAGGCGTGCTGTGTCCAGGCGTGCTGGCTTCACGGGCGCCGGCGGCATTCGACCCGAGGTGGTCCTGGCCTCCGGCGGTCGGTTCCGGCTCTCGGCCCGGACCATTCGAGGTGTGCTCGCTCATGAGCCCACTGTGCACCGAAAGACTGAGAACGGCCTGAGATCACGCTGGGGTTTTCCTGCTGTTCGCACACTCATGAAAATCTGCCTGCCGCACACCCCGAAGCAGGTGACACCCACACGTAGGGCTGGCCCTGCGAATGTGACCTGCGGTGAACGCTCGATCGTCGGCGGAGACGACACGGCGATCAGCGGAACCAGGCGCGCCGCCACGCCTGAATCGTCGACTCCGACCCGCTCCGACGTCTGTCGAGGCGTTCTGACGAGTGTCCCCCGCGGCCGTCAGACCGCGCCGCGGTCCGCACCGACTCCGCGACGCCGGTGCCACCGAGCGCCCTGCCTACCGCCTCACGACCCACCTCACCGTGTGGCGGTTCCGCCACGTCGCGGAACCGCCACGTCGCGACCCATCGTGTCGCCACGCACCGCCTTGCGATCCTCGGCGGCGGGCTCAGCCCAGCGCGCGCAGCCGCTCCGCGGTCTGCTCGGGCGTGGCGTCGCCGATCCAGACGCCCATGCCGGATTCCGAACCCGCCAGATACTTCAGCCGGTCCGGCCCCCGCAGCACCGAGAACAACTCCATTCGCAGCCAGGCGAACTCCCGATCGGTGCGCACGGGAGCCTGATGCCAACCCGCGA
Source organism: Actinoalloteichus hoggarensis (assembly GCF_002234535.1). Lineage (NCBI taxonomy): Bacteria > Bacillati > Actinomycetota > Actinomycetes > Pseudonocardiales > Pseudonocardiaceae > Actinoalloteichus > Actinoalloteichus hoggarensis. Next base: position 662,799 of record NZ_CP022521.1, on the reverse strand, counting down.
TGTAGGGCAGCGGGCGGTCGTAAAGCCGATCCAGCCTGCCCAGCACGTCGAGATAGATCTCGGCGAACTCGTCGCGTTCGTCGTTCGAGAGGGCGGGCAGGTCCGGCACCGGTCGGTGCGGGACGAGCTGCACCTCCACCGGCCAGCGAGCCGCAGGCGGAACGAACGCGGTCCAGTGCTCCCCGGAGCGGATGACGCGCGTCTGCGCGGCCCGCTCCGCGGCCAGGATGTCGCCGACCAGATGCCTGCCGTTCTCGATGAGGTAGGGCGCGGCCGTCTCCAGGTGACGCGCCGTCCTCGGCGTGACGAACGGATATCCGTAGATCTGGCCGTGGGGGTGATGCAGCGTGACGCCGATCTCCTCGCCCCTGTTCTCGAAGCAGTAGACCTGCTCGACACCGGGCATCTCGCTCAGGGCCGCGGTGCGGTCCGCCCAGGCGTCGACGACGGTGCGGACGCGACGAACGGGCAACTGCCCGAAGGAGGTCGTGTGATCGGAGGTGAAGCACACCACCTCGCAGTGGCCTGCGGCGGGAAAGGAGGTGACCAGTGGTTCGCCGTCACGTTCGAGCACGACCGACGGCGTCGTGGGCAGGTCTTGAGCGAAGGACGGGAACCGGTTCTCGAACACGACCACGTCGTAATCGGACTCCGGGATCTCCGAGGGCCTACCGGGTCTGCTCGGGCACAGCGGGCAGGCGTCCGCGGGTGGCTTGTACGTCCTGGACTGGCGGTGCGCGGCGATCCCCACCCACTCGCCGGTGAACGGGTCGCACCGCATCTCGGGCCGCGGATCTCGCGGAGGCAGGTCACGCAAGTCGACGGCGGTCCGCGTCGGTGCGGTGTCATCCTCGTCGAAGTAGATGATCTCCCGACCGTCCGCCATGCGGGCACTGGTGCGGCGCACCTGGTCACCTCCGTGAAAGCACTTGCCGACCCCTGGACGGATCGTAGGAGGCGGCGATCCCATCCGGTCAACCGGCGCGTCCGGGCAGCCGCAGCGTGAACAGGGCACCGCCCTGCGGCGCCGTCGACACCGCGGCACTACCGCCGTGTCGTTCGGCGGCCTGCTTGACGATCGCCAGCCCGAGCCCGGAACCGGGCAGGGTCCTGGCCTCGGACGAGCGATAGAACCTCTCGAACACGTGGGGCAGGTCGGCCGCCGCGATGCCGGGGCCCTCGTCCGCGACCGCCAACGCGACCCCGCCTGCCATCTCCTCGGCCAGTGTCACCCGCACCACACCGTCGGTCGGACTCCACTTCGCCGCGTTGTCCAACAGGTTCAACACCGCTCTCTCCAGGGCGTTCGCGTCGCCCAGCAGTCGCCACGGAGTCAGCGACACCTCGAACTCGATGTCCGGGGCCCGACGTCGGGCGCGGTCGACGGCCCGTTCGATCACCTCGACCAGGTCGACCGGTTCGTGCACGATCTGTGGGGCGTCCTCCCTCGCCAGCTCGACGAGATCGCCCACCAACGTCGACAGCTCGTTGATCTGGGCCCGCACGTCGGCGTAGATCTCCTCGCGGTCCTGGTCGGCGAGTTTCGGTGCGTCGGGTCTGCTCGAGGCCAGCAGCAGCTCGATATTGGTGCGCAGCGACGTCAGCGGCGTCCGCAATTCGTGGCCCGCATCGGCCACGAGCCTGCGCTGCCGTTCCTGCGACTCGGCCAGCACGCCGAGCATCAGGTTGAAGCTGGTGGTGAGCCGGGCCAGTTCGTCGTCCCCGGAGACGGCGATCGGCCGGAGGTCGCCCGTGCGGGCGATCCGCTCGGTCGCGGCGGTGAGCCTGCCGACGGGTCGCAGGGCGGTCCTGGCCACCGCCGTGCCCGCCGCCGCGGCCACTCCGACGCCGAGGCCGCCTGCCACCGCCAGCACGAGGGTCAGTCTGCTGAGCGTGGCCTTGATGTCGTCCAGCGGTTGGGCCACCACCAGACTCGCGCCCGGCTGGATGGGCAGGGTGATGACCCGGCAGTCGGAGGCGACGTCGGTACGCAGCGAATGCGACAGCTCGCCCCGGGCGACCGCCAGTTCGTTCGGGCCCACCGGCGGCTCCTTGTCGCCGCCGAAGACCACGTCGCCGCTCTCATACACCTGGGCGATGCGGACGTCGGCCGCGGCGAACAACGCGGCGGGCGCCGAGTCGAGCCGCGCATTGGAGACGCGCGGACCCTCCACCGCCTGGGCGGCCCGCTTGAACAGGCTCGCGTCGAGCTGGTCGTAGAGGCTGTTGTAGACCGTCACGTAGGCGCCGAGCGAGGTCAGCGCCACCGCACCGCCGACACAGATCGCGGCGAGCAGGGTGACCCTGGTCCGCAGTGCCACTCGCTGGCGCCAGCTCTCCAGTCTGCTGGGCGATCGTCGGGGCTCCTCGTCGGCGAACCCGACCGTCACGGAGCCGTCTCCCGCAGCACGTAGCCGACGCCGCGCACGGTGTGGATCAGTCGGGCCTCTCCGGCGCCCTCGGTCTTACGACGCAGATAACCGATGTACACCTCCAGCGCGTTCCCCGAGGTCGGGAAGTCATACCCCCACACCTCCTCCAGGATCCGGCTGCGCGTCAGCACCTGTCTCGGATGTGACAGCAGCAGCTCCAGAAGCGAGAACTCCGTCCGCGTCAGGCTGATCAGCCGGTCTCCTCGCCGTACCTCCCGCGTTCCGGTGTCCAGTGACAGGTCCGCGAAGCTCAGCGGGGGCGGCAGGTCGTCCAGCCCGTCGCCGGGGTCGGGCGAGGCCCGCCGCAGCAGCGCACGCAGCCGGGCCAGCAGTTCCTCCAAGGCGAAGGGCTTGGGCAGGTAGTCGTCGGCGCCCGCGTCGAGGCCCGCCACCCGATCGGACACCGCATCCCGGGCCGTCAACACCAGGATCGGCAGGTCGTCGCCGGTACCGCGCAATCGGCGACACACCTCGAGCCCGTCCAGACGCGGCATCATCACGTCGAGGACCATCGCGTCCGGCCGCTGTCCGATCACCGCGTCCAACGCCTGTCGACCATCCGAGGCGAGATCGACCTGGTAACCGTTGAACTGCAGAGACCGCCGCAACGACTCGCGAACGGCACGGTCGTCGTCGACCACGAGGATGCGCATGCGCTCAGTGTCACCTCTCGCCCTGAGAGCGACCTGAGAAGTCGTCGACCACGGCTTCGACGGGTTCGCGGCGGCCGTTCCGGAAAGATCACGAGTCCGCCCCTGGTCAGCCGGCGGGGTCCTTCGGCACCGGGGCGTTCCACCGCCGCCAGAGAGCGAGGACTCGGAGTCCGACGACCAGCGTCGAGCCGATCAGGGCGATCGGCCCGGCCGGCAGGCCGATCACATGGCCCGCCCCCACCACGATCGTGCCGACCAGCGCGGCCACCGCGTAGATCTCCCGGCGCAGCACGAGCGGAACCTCACGAAGCAGCAGGTCACGCAGGATGCCTCCGCCGATGCCGGTGATGAGGCCGACCAGACAGGAGGTGTAGACGGGGGCGCCCAGGCCGAGGGCCGTCGCGGTGCCCGAGGTGACGAACAGCCCGAGGCCCACCGCATCGGCCAGCAGCACCGCACGACGCAGCCGCGCGAGCTGCGGGTGGAACTGGAAGGCCAGTAACCCGGCCGTGCCGGAGACGAGGAGGTACCGCCAGTCCTGCAGCGTCGTCGGCGGGTGCACGCCGAGCATCAGATCTCGGGTGACACCGCCGCCGAGCGCGGTCACCATGCCCAGCACCACGACGCCGAACAGATCGAGACGAGCCCGTACCGCCGCCAGTGCCCCGGAGATGGCGAACGCCGCGACGCCGAGGAACTCCAACACGAGCAGCACGGAATCGCAGCGTACGGATCGGCACGGCGGCCGGCAGCACAGGCGGCCGGTAACGCCGCGCGGCCCGCGCCTGGGGACCGATCGGTCTCGCCGAAGGCCCGGCCGGACGACCGCGGCCGATACGCGGGCGTTCGGCACCGGGAGACCCGACGTGCCGGGCCTGTCGTCCGGAGCCGGGCGGAGCCGTCCTCGGACCATGCCGCCGTCGCCGCGACGCGCGGTCGAGCACGGACGTCAGGATTCGGCGGTGTCGACGTGGTCGACGGGCCGGGTGAGGACCTCGGCGGAGAACATCGTCACCAGCTCGATGCCGCCGATCTCGGCGAGGTTCTCGCCGCAACGGCGCCACTCCGGCGATCGTAAGGCGGTACGCATCGCCTCGGCGGACGCGAAGTACATCTCCGCGATCAGGTAGGGCTCCACGTCGCCGAGGAAGCCCGCCAGATGGACTCGTCCGACCTTGGCGACCTCGGTCCGCAGCAGTCCCGGGGTCCTGGCCACCAACGGGAGATGCTCGGCGAAGTAACGATCGTCGAAGTCGCGGTCGCTCGGTCTCCGGTACAGCGCGATGTACTTGATCAAGGCCTACTCCCGTGCTCGACTCGGGCGAGCGAATGTAACAGTCGCCACAGGCGGGCGGGTGCGGCGCGAACTCCCCCGATCTCGGGATGCACTCTCGACTCGAATTGATCAACCTGAAAGTTTCCTACAGCGCGATGTAATCAAAGCGCGCTCAAATCTACACCTTTGGACTAATGATTCACCCCATCAGCGGTATGCACAGATGGCTCTGAGCGACTGTGCGCCGCGGCAAAACCGGGCCGAACACGAGCGTCCCCACCGCGCGTCGCCGACCGTCCGCCACCGATACCGTCCGGGGAGAACGACAGATCCAGAACCCGCAGACATGAACTGTGCTGGTAGCGACCTCAGCATCTCAGACGACGCGAAGGGAGTTCGTCATTACGACACAAAGCACAGGCGGGTTGGAACCGCAAGACGGGCGAGGCAGTCGAATAGGACGCACCGCATACGGCGGGTCGCCCATCCGGGTAGCCTGTCTCAAACCGCTGCAAGCATGGCCCATGCCGATCAGGCAGGCTGGCAGGAGATGTCAAGTCCGTGGTTGATCGCAACGATTCGCCCCTGGCGGAACACCTTCCGCAGCAGGACCGCGAGGTGCGACTGCTGCTGGAGTCCGGACGTGTACTGGAGGCGAACGCCCTCTTCGACGAGGTCGTCTCGGGAATGCCGCCAGGCGAGGACGATCGCTGGCGGCGCGCCACCGTGTTGGTGCACCGCGCCGTGGTCGCCTTCCGACTCAGCCGGATCCCGCTGGCGCTCGAACTCGCGGCCGAGGCCTGGGTGGAGTTGGACGCGGAGCGCCCGGAGGGCACCGCCGCCGCCCAGACCATCGGAATGCTCGGCTACCTGGTGGAGAGCATCGGGCATCGCAGGGCAGCGCTGGACATGATGCGAGTCTCGGTCGAACTCGCCCGGCGCGCCGGCCATCCCGAGACGCTGGCGCACTGCATGCAACGGCTCGGCGGCACCTTGAACATGCGCGCCGCCGAGGCATCGCCCGACGATGCGAAACGGATCTTCTCCGAGGCGCAGGGCATGCTGGAGGAGGCGCTGTCCCTGGTGCACACCGGCTTCCTGCACCGAGCGCTGCTCGCGGCGTACAGCAGGTCGTTGGCCGGACTCGGGGAGCTGGCCGAGGCCGAGGAGCTGGCGCAGCGGGCCCTGCGTCTCAACGAGATCGCGGAGGACAGGTGGGGCCTGGCCGTCGCCAACTGGGTCCTCTCAGGTGTCCGACGGACCCAGGGTGCGCTGCCCGCGGCCAGAACCCTGGCCAGCCGCGCGGTCGCCGAGGCCGACCGGGTCGGCGACACGATCATGCTGCGCCGGTTCTCGCACGACCTGGCCGACATCTGCGCCGACCTCGGCGACCACGTCGGTGAGGCGGAGGCGCTACGTCGGGGCATGGCGGCGGGCGGCAAGATCCTGGACACGCTCCAAGAGGCGTTAGGGCAGGCGTTGGAGCAGCGCAGGCTGGCGGTCCAGGCTCAACGGGTCGCGGTGGCGGCGCAGGAGGCGGCGGCCCGCGATCCCCTCACGGGCCTGGTGAACAGGCTCGGGCTGGAACGCACCGCGCCGCACCTGATCAAGCGCACCGCCTCGCGAGGGCGGGTGCCCTGGCTGGTGCTCGTCGACGTCGACTGGTTCAAGGACGTCAATGACGACGCGGGCCATGCCGCGGGCGACGCCGCCCTTCGCGAGATCGCCCAGCTTCTCCGTCGGGAGTGCCGCGCCGACGACCTGGTCGCCCGCTGGGCGGGCGACGAGTTCGTGATCCTGCTCGTCGACGTGAGCGACGAACGCACCGAGGCAGGCCCCACCGTGGCCGAACGCATCCGTGCCGCCGTCCACGGCCACGACTGGCGCCTCGTGCTGGGCAAGACGACGAGGCCCCCCACCGTCAGCATCGGCGTCGCCGCCGGGCCCGCCCAGCTCGATCAGCTCTTCACGGCCGCGGACAACGCCCTGTACCGCGCGAAGCGGCAGGGCCGCAACCGCGTGGAGGTCCAGCCGCCTGCCGAGGACGAGCTGAACGCCAGGGCCGCGAGCACCCTCACCACGCGCTGACCCGTCGCCCCACCCGACGAGACGCGAACCGGGTCGATCCGCCGCGTGTGCGGCCTGCGACCGCAGTGGCCGCACCGTCGGGCCGCGATCGGCTTCGGCCGTGCCCGGCCCGTCAGCCGTGCCGCACCCCGTCAGCCGCCGAGCACGGTCGCGGCACGTCTCCAGGCCGCCGGGACCCGGCGCCCGGCCTGTCGTCGCCGTGCCCCACCGGCCCGCAGCGACGCGGCGCGTCGCGACCCGACCGGGCGGAGGCGACGGCGACCGGGTTCCCGGCCTCGATCGCGGACCGCTACGATGAGGACGAACCTGACGCGGTCTCGAGAATCGCCGTCGGTTCATCGCACGACACGGCCTCGTAGCTCAGGGGATAGAGCACCGCTCTCCTAAAGCGGGTGTCGCTGGTTCGATTCCAGCCGGGGCCACACCGAGCAGCGCCTCCTCACACGGGGGGCGCTGTTCTCGTCTCAGGACCGCCACGATGGTTCGGGCGGACGAGCATCGACGTCGTCCTTCGCACCGCGGCCGCCGCAGGCAGCTCGGACATACCCGAGGATCGGTCACGTGCGGGCGGTCACATGGCCGTGACGTCCGGCGGCGCACGGGGCACCCGAGCGTCCCTGTCAGCGGAATTCCCGCAGGGGCGCCTATGAACGGCTGGTGGCCCCCTTTCGCGCGAGGCAGACGCTGTTGCACTGAGCCAGGTGCCCACGGGTCGCCCTCACAGCAGTGTGAAAACGGATCCGACTTTCCAGCATGCCGGACAGTGCAGGCGCGCGACCGAAGAATATCGCCTAGACGATCTCGCGCTCTGGCCACCACACCACCAGGACTGCTTCCACCCTGGTCAAGAGGCCGATCAGCACATCGACGGGCCGGTTGCGCAACCGAGACGGAGACTGCGGACAGCTCAGCCCCACAGGCTCATCACGCCTTTCCGTCGATTGCATGTCAGCAATACCTTCCCTGTGGGGCACCTGTTCAGGCATCAAAGGTGATCGAGATAATCCAATATGATTCAGCTTCCTATGGGCTTGGCACGGCCCCCGCCGGCTCGTCCCGATTCTCCCGCTCGTGTCTTCTCAGCGATGCCGGCACGACGGCCGCCATGCCGTTCCCCCGTCGCAGGCCAGCGGTCCCTTCGCGCGATTCTCGCCGTCGCTTCCCGAGACCCAGTGCGGCCGATCAGGGACTCGGCGTTCGTGAACCCGCTGCCACCCGCCGTCCGGCTCGTCGACCCTGTCCGCTGCCCGCCGCAGGCGTAAACCGACATCCCGGTGCGAACCGTGCACCACACGGGACGGAACCCGAAGCGCCGCACCGCGAGCCGGCACATCGGGGAGAACCCGGGGCGGCGAACACCGGCTCCACACGAGATCGGTCACGACACTCCGAGCGTCGTCGGGCGACCGGTTTCCGGAATACGCAAGGCGACGGACCCGTTGGCAGTGACATGCCTTTGAGCGGAGAGTATGCGCCCAGCACGTCGGACTGGGCTCGCAAGCAGGCGGAACTCTACGAATCTTCCGGTGGTACCGAGGCGGCCACCCTTCACGGCCTGCCCATCATCGTGTTGACGACGCTCGGCGCCAAGACCGGCAGACTCCGGAAGACGGCGTTGATGCGAGTCGAGCATGACGGGTCCTATGCGGCGGTGGCCTCGCTCGGCGGTTCACCCAGGCACCCGGTCTGGTACCACAACCTCGTCGCGGAACCGAGGGCCGAGTTGCAGGACGGAGCGGTCAAGAAGGACTACATCGCCAGGGAGGTCACCGGCGAGGAGAAGGCGCGGTGGTGGAAGCGTGCCGTCGAGGCATATCCGCCGTATGCGGAATACCAGCAGAAGACCACGCGGGAGATCCCGGTCTTCGTCTTGACTCCCGTAACGGATTGATCACTTCGCCGGGCCTGCCTGCGGCGCGCCCGGCGCGAATGATTACCCGCAGGCAGCCCGGCTCGTTCCGGGCCGCCCCGTCCTCGAAGGCTCACAGGTCTGATCCGCTCCGGTGCGGCGCCGATCGGACCGAAGACGAGGTCCGACGGTGCCTCGCCTCGCCGCAGTCGTGTTCGTCCGAACCGCCGCCGTCCGAGGACGCGCCGTTCCGGCGGCCCCCGTCCTCCGGTCGCCTCGGCATCGACTGACGGCGACGACCTGTTCCGTGTTGCTCATCGTCTCCCGGGTTCGGCCGCCCGAGTCTTTCCCGAACCGCCCGAGATTCTCACCCGATTGCCGCGCCCGCCATGCTCTGCTGGCTCGATCCGTCTCCGTAGCATCGAAGGAGAGCCGTCTCCCGTGAGCGACCGGGCGACGACGTGCCTCGACCGCACGGCGAAGGGATGCGAGATGAATCAGGTCACGGTCGCCGCCGCCGCGGGCGACGCCATCGTCGACGCGGTGGCCGCCGACTCCTGGCGACAGGCGGTGAACGAGGTCACGGGCTGGTGGCGACGCTTTCGCCCCGACGACGTGGCGACCATCGAGGCGGAGCTGGTGGAGATCCGGGAGGAGATCCTGGCCGCGCCGCGGAGCGGCCCCGCCGGCACGACGATCATGGCGGAGCTGGCCGTCGAGTGGAAACGCAAGCTGACCCGGCTGATCAGAGACGACCCGACCGCCGAGGCCGAGCTGCGACGGCTTCTCGACGAACGCCTGCAGCCGTTGGCCCCCGCAGGCAGACGGCAGCGGATCGGCCAGGTCACGATGACCGCCACCTCGCACGACCACAGCCGCGTCTATCAGTCGGCGGGCGACATGACCATCAACGAGCGCTGATCCACGGCTGCGACGTCGCCTGGTCATCACGCCGGAGAAGGCGGCGGCCGGTCGGAGGCGGCTTGCCGTGCGGCCGCGGCGGGCGGCCGAGGTCCGCCCGAGCCCGGTCGGCCGACCTCGTCTGCTCGCCGCCGGTCGGCACGGCAGGAGCCGAGATGAGGTGCCATGCCCGGGGCCGCGGCTCGCGACCAGGCACCCGGCGGCGCGACGTCGACGGCTCCTGGCTTCAACGTCACAGTGAGCGCACGTCCGCGTCGACGCCTCCTCCGCCCCACGGACCGAGAAGCGACCGAAGCAGGTCGGAAGTCACCCGCCTTCAATCGAACGTTCGGACTGATTTCACCGGAGGAACGGGAATTGGCGGAGTTCGTCAGGCCCATTCATCGCCGCTGACTTCTTCAACGGAACGACGAGACGACGAACGCTCTGGATCCACTCCCACCCGGATGGTCGTGCCCGCCCACGCGCTTGTGGCGATGTGCGCCGACCGACTGCCGATGAGCACCCAATCAGGCGATTCAGTGCCACCGGCGCGCCACCCGCATCACCTTCCGCACCCGCGCGACCTTGTCCGACCCCCGGAGGGATGATGAACACGGTCGGCGACACAGGTGATCCGTCGAGTTCACCCGATCGTGGATCACGACTTCCCGCACACTCGCTCCACGACCACGACGATATCCACACTCCAGGTCGTAGACCGTTCATCCACTTGCGCAGACCTGCGATAATGCGGCCGCAGCCGATCCTTCGGACGCCGACCGCTCCGATACCGATACGAGATCGTGTCAGCGAACGGACGACTGCTTCTGGTTAAGCGGCCACGAACTTGGAACAATCTACGTTGCCGGGTCGTTCGAATATTGACAAGCCCGACAGACGGTTACTCCATCAGGGTAAGCAGGCGACACGTCAGGAGACCGGAGGTGGCTGCACTGAAAGCATACGCACCGAAGACGTTTGCCGCGCACACCGCTGATCTGTTGTCCGATCAACCGAATCTGCGGCTTTCCCCCCACCTCGCCCGCCGCACGACCGCCTTCTCTCCAACGCAGGCGGCGCCCGCATTAGCCACGCCGAGATTAGCCGAATCCGCCACGACGCCCGGAGGTCTTGGAATGAACACCACCACGCCTGCCGCCGCCGGAAGCACGCCGGCATCGGCAGTCCACGCAGCGACGGGCCGCCGAGTCGACAGCCTCGTCCGCGAGTCCGCCGCCGAACTCCGTCTCGGACGCTCGGTTCCTCAAGTCGTCGGTGACCTGACCGTCACCGACGGTTGAGCCCGGCCGTACGAGCATCGGACCCGGTGAAGGGCCGCCCGTGACATCGAACCGCCCGCCGGATCACCCGGATCACGGCGGGACGTACTCCGCAGAAGCTCATGACGCCTCCCGCGTCTACCAGGCACAGCGGGACATCGTGATCGGCGAGACCTCCGTCGAGTCTCCGCCGATCGCCGTGGTGCACCGGTTACACGGCCTGTCCGAAGGCAGGCCGGACCTCTTCGTCGGCCGCGAGGCCGAGGTCGAACTGCTGCACTCGTCGCTGAGCCCCGACCCTCGGCTGCAGGTCGGCACCACGGTCGTCTCCGCCGTGGCAGGCATGGGCGGCATCGGCAAGACCGCGCTCGTGCGGCACGTCGCCAGAATCGCCGTGGACGAGCAGTGGTTCCCGGCGGGAGCCCTCCTCGCCGACCTGCACGGCTACGACTCCTACGCCTCGCGTCGCGTCCTGGCCCACCACCTCGTCGGCCCGCTGCTCCGCGCCATCGGCGTGGCGACCCTGGATCCGACCCCGTCCGGTCAGTTCGCCCAGTATCACCGCCAGCTCGGCAGGCTCGCCGCCCGCAATCGGGCGCTGCTGCTGATCCTCGACAACGTCGCCGACCAGGAGCAGATCGAGGCGCTGCTGCCCGCGGAACGGCTGCATCGGGTGCTCATCACGACACGTGAGCCCCTGAACGCCCTGTCCGCCGATCAGAACCTCCGGCTGGGCCTGCTCGACGAGGAGACCGCCGTGGAACTCGTCTCGGCGACGATGGTCAAGGCGTGGCCCGCCGATCCGAGAGTCGCCGCCGCGCCCGCGGCGATGCGCGAGCTGGTCGGGCTGTGCGACATGCTGCCGCTCGCCCTCGGCATCGTCGCGGGCATCCTCGTCGCCGAGCGTGATCTCACCGTCGCGGACATGGTGGAGGAGCTCCGGGACGGCGCCACCCGGCTGGACGTCCTCACCGACGGCATCCGTGCCGTACGCACCGCCTTCGATCTCTCCTGGGACCGGCTGCCCGCCGAACAGGCGCGGCTGCTGAGCCTCGTAGCGCTGAATCCCGGCCCGGACTTCGCCCTGGACACCGCCGTCGCGCTCGCCGATCGCCCTCGTCAGCAGACCCACACGGCCCTGCGTGCCCTGGTCGGGGCGCACCTGCTGGAGCGGACCAGCAGCAGGCGGTGGCGGGTCCATGATCTGATCCGCCTGCACTCCGCCGAGAAGCTGCGCGATCACGAGGACGGGACCGGCGACGAGCGGCAGCGGGCACTGGCGATCACGCGGATGCTCCAGCACTACCTCACCTCGGCCGACGCCGCCGCCGCGCACTTCGACGGCGCGCCCGCCATCTCACCGCGCTTCCCGACCGGCGAGGCCGCGCGGCGCTGGCTCGACGAGGAACGCGGCAACCTCTTGGCGGCCGTGGTCCTCGCCCTTCCGTCGCATCCCGAGGTGGCCTTGCATCTGCCGTTGCGACTGGCCAGGTATCTGCACCGCCATCGGCACTTCGACGACATGATCACCGCGCATCAGACGGCCGTGCGTGCCGCCCGTCGCCTCGGCGATCGACGATCCGAGGGCACCGCACTGAACAATCTCGGCACCGGCCTCCAGGAGGCGCGGCGTTTCGAGGAGGCCGTGGCAGCGCATCAGCAGGATCTCGCGATCTGCCGCCGCATCGGCGACCGGCATGCCGAGGGCACCGCGCTGAACAACCTGGGCATCGCGCTCCAGGAGATCCGCCGCTTCGCCGAGGCGGTGGCGGCGCATCGTGAGGATCTCGCGATCTGTCGGGAGACCGGCGACCGCGACGCGGAGGGCGTGGCCCTGAGCAATCTGGGCATCGCCCTGCAGGAGACGGGGCACCTTCACGAGGCGATGACCGCCCATCAGACGGCCGTCGAGCTCTATCGAGACCTCGACGATCCCGGCGGGCAGGCAGCGGCGCTGAACAACCTGGGCATCGCGCTCCAGGAGTCGCAGCGTTTCGAGGACGCCGTCGAGGCGCACCGCGCCGCCGCCAGCCTCTACCGACAGGTGGGCGACCGCCCGGCGGAGAGCCTCGCGCTGAGCAATCTCGGGCTGTGTCTGCGCAGGCTCTCCCGGATCGAGGAGGCGGTGGCCGCGCATCGGCTCGACCTGGTCATCTGCCGGGAGACCGGCGACCGCCACGCCGAGGGCATCGCACTGAGCAACCTCGGCATCGCCCTTCAGGAGATCGGGCAGCTTCGTGAGGCGGTGAGCGCCCACCAGGCCGCCGTCGACCTCTACCGACGAGTCGGCGATCGGCACGGGCAGGCCGTGGCGCAGAACAACCTCGGCGTCGCCCTGCGCCAGCTTCGTCACCGTGAACAGGACGGCACGACGGGAGCCGACGCGCCCGACCTCGGTTCGTCCGCCCCTCGTCCGTCCGTCCCTCGTTCGTCCGGCACCGGTCCACCGGACACCACCTCGCCGGAGCAGACGGCGGGCACGGTCGGACCTCGGGGCGGCCGAGCCGACGAGACGACGCCGGGCCGTTCGCGGACGCTGAGCAATCTCGGCCTGTCCATCGTGCGGCTGCTTCGGTCCGAGGACGTCATCGAGGCGCATCGACGCGCGGCCACCCTGTTCCACGAGACCGACGACCGCCACGGCGAGGGCATCGCCTGGAACAACCTCGGCCTGGCTCTCCAGGAGGCCGCGCAGTTCGCCGAGGCCGCTCCGGCCCACCGCCGGGCCGCCGAGCTGTTCCAGCAGACCGAGGACCGCAGCGGCCAGGGCATGGCGCTCCAGCACCTCGGATTCGCCCTGGAGTCGGCGAACCGCGGAGCGGAGGCCCGGTCGGCATGGCGATCGGCGTTGCAGGTCTACGTCGAGTGTGACGACCGGCAGCGCACGCTCACGCTGCGCCGGATGCTCATCGACGCGGGCGATCACGATCCACTCGCGTGACGGCCGCCCGCACCCGCTCGGCGGCGGCCCGCACCGAGCACAAGAGGGTGGCTAGGCACCCTGATTCGGCTGCCCCGCTGTACGAGAATGATGCGCACGCGGACGGGTCCGACGCCTGTCCGTGCCGACCGAGAGGACCCATGATGACCACCGCTGCCACACGGAGAGTCGGGCGGCTTCCGCTGTTGGGCTGGTCGTTCATCTTCACCGTCTATTCGCTGCTGGGCATCGCGCTCATCATCTTGATGACGGTCAGCAGCCTGCTGCTGGTCCTCACCGTCGGTCTGCCCCTGGTCGTGGGCTTCGCCTACTCCATCCGCGGCTACAACGACGTCTACCGGCTGTGGGCCGGGCACATCCTGGACCGGACGGTCATCCGTCCGTATCGGCCGACGCCGAAGGGCAACCTGGTCAGCAGGCTCCGGGCCATCGGCGCCGATCCCGCCACCTATCGCGACTACGCCTGGCTGTGGGTCAACGTCGTCCTCGGGTTCGCGATCTCCATCGTGTCGCTCGCCCTCTTCGCGGGCGCGATCTTCTACTTCATCAAGCCTGGCCTGGTCCAGTTCGTTCCCGACGGCGTCTTCGACATGTACATCGGTCCCGTCACGATCAGCCGTACCGAGAACACCATGCTCTACTGGGTGCCCGCGCTGATCAGCTTCGGTCTCTGGTGGTGGCTGTCCCCCAAGATGATGGTGGGCTACGCCCGGCTGGCGGCGGTCATGCTCGGCATCAGCGAGCGGGCCCGTCTGTCCCAACGCGTCGACGCGCTGGCCAGTTCTCGCGCCGAGACCGTGGGCACTCAGGCGGCGGAGCTGCGGCGCATCGAGCGTGATCTGCACGACGGAGCCCAGGCCCGACTGGTCGCGCTGGGCATGAGCCTGGGCATGGCCGAGGAGATGCTGTCCAACAACCCGGCCGTCGCCCAAGAGCTGCTCACCGAGGCCCGGCAGTCGACCAGTCTCGCGCTGTCCGAGCTGCGCGACCTGGTGCGCGGCATCCACCCGCCGGTGCTCTCCGATCGCGGTCTGACCGGCGGCATCCAGGCGCTCGCCATCGGAAGCCCGCTTCAGGTGCAGGTCGACGTCTCGCTACCCGAACGGCTGCCCGCCCCGGTCGAGTCGGCCGCCTACTTCGCCGTCGCCGAGGTGCTCACCAACGCCGCGAAGCACAGCGGGGCGACCGAGGCCTGGGTACGCGCCAGACACGTCCGGGGCTCGCTGAGCGTGCTCGTCGGCGACGACGGCCGCGGCGGGGTCGTGCAGGACACCGCGGGCGGCCTGCACGGAATCGAACGCAGGCTCAGCGCCTTCGACGGGACGATGCACATCAGCAGCCCCGCAGGCGGGCCGACGATCATCTCCATCGAGCTGCCGTGCGTGCCGGAGTGACCGCGACCCTGACATGCTGAGCACTCTCGGCGCCACCGTGTGCCGCACCGATACGAGTTCCCCCGGCATCCTGGAGTCAGTGTGCGTGTCGTCCTCGGCGAAGACCTGGTCCTGCTCAGGGAAGGGCTGATCCGGCTGCTCACGGCCTACGACTTCGAGGTCGTCGAAGCCGTCGACAACGGCCCGTCGCTGCTGCGTGCCCTGGTCACCCATCGGCCCGACGTCGCCGTGGTCGATGTGCGCATGCCGCCGACCTTCACCGACGAGGGCCTGCGGGCGGCCATCGAGGCCCGCCGCCAGCTGCCGGGCCTGCCGGTGCTGGTGCTGTCGCAGTACGTCGAACAGCTCTACGCCCGCGAGCTCATGTCGGACCGCAACGGCGGCGTGGGTTATCTGCTCAAGGACCGGGTCTCCCAGGTCGGTCAGTTCGTCGAGGCCATCCGACGGGTGGCAGGCGGCGGCACGGCGATGGATCCCGAGGTCATCTCGCAGCTCCTGGCGACGAAGCCGGAACCGCTGGGGCGTCTGACGCCCCGCGAACGCGAGGTGCTCGGTCTGATGGCCGAGGGACGCTCGAACGTCGCGATCGCAAGCAGGCTGTTCATCAGCGAGAACGCGGTCGGCAAGCACACGAACAACATCTTCAGCAAGCTCGGTCTGCCGCCCTCCGAGGACGACAATCGCCGGGTCCGCGCGGTGATCGCCTACCTGGACGCCTGATCGGCTCGCGATGTCCCGGCCGCGCCGATCTCATCGCGAGCGGCACGAGCCGAGGTCGTCTCGCCCCGGCGCCGACCCCGTGACGCCTCGGCCGGGAGACCGCCCTCGCCGTCCGTCGCCGTCGACGGTCCTGGTTAACCTTGCCGTAACGCTCGACGGAAGGCTGGGGAGAAGATGACCGAGGCACGCACACTCGCCGATGAACTCACCGACGTCCTGTTCGACGTCGAACCGCTCAGCCCGACGCTGTTCGGCATTCCCGGATACGACAACACCAGGCTGGCCGACCTCGGCGACAGCGCGTGGGAGTCCCTGCGGGCGCGGCTCTCCGACGTGGCCCGCCGTGCCGGAGAGATCGACCTGACGTCGCTCGACGCCGAAGACCGCGTCACCGTGGCGGTCGTACAGCAGCAGGCGGAGTCCGTCATCGAGACGGGCGATCTGCGCCGGGCGGAGTTCACCATCACGGACTCCTTCTTCTCGCCGGTGGGCGAGCTGCTGAGCCTGCTGCCGATGATCACCCTGCCGGGCGGTGACCAGGCCCGGGACTATCTGGCAAGGCTCGAGGCGGTGCCCGCCTTCCTCACGACGTTGGCGGAACGGCATCGCGCGGGGATCGCCTGCGGCCGGGTGCCGGTGCAGCACCTGGTGGCCAAGACGATCGCCATGCTCGACCGCTACCTCGCCGACCCGGACGCCGACCCCTTGGCTCAGCAGTCGCCCCCGGAGGCCGACGTCGACTTCGAGACCCGCAGGCAGGAGATCCTGCGGGACAGGGTCCGGCCCGCGGTCGCGGAGTACCGCCGGGTCCTCGCCGAGGAGGTCCTCGCACACGGCAGGCCGGTCGACCGCGTCGGCCTGTGCTGGCTGCCCGAGGGCGAGCAGGCCTACCGGGTGCTCGCCAGGTCGCACACCACCACCGAACGCACCCCGGCCGAGCTGCACCAGACCGGCAAGGACCTCATCGCCGCGCTGGCCGAGGAGTACCGGGCGCTGGGCGCGAAGGTGTTCGGCACCGACGACCTCGCCGAGATCTTCCACCGGCTGCGCACCGACCCGGCCCTGCGCTGGAAGGACGGCGACGAGCTGATCACCGCCGCCCGCGAGGCGATCAGCCGGGCCGAGAAGGTCGCGCCGCAGTGGTTCGGCAGGCTGCCCAGCCAGAACTGCCTGGTCGAGCCGGTGCCGGAGGCGGAGGCGCCCGGCGCGGCGCTGGCCTACTACATGTCCCCCGCGCTCGACGGCAGCCGGGCAGGCACCTACTTCGCCAACACCTACCAGGCCGAGGAGCGGTACCGCTACACGGCCGAGGCGACGGCGTTCCACGAGGCGGTGCCCGGCCATCACTTCCAGATCACCATCTCGCAGGAGCTGGCCGATCTGCCGCTGGCCCGCAGGCTCGCCCCGCTCAACGCCTACCTGGAGGGCTGGGGGCTCTACACCGAGCGGCTCGCCGACGAGATGGGGCTCTACTCCGACGATCTCGCGAAGTTCGGCATGCTGGCGCTCGACTCGATGCGGGCCGCTCGGCTGGTGGTCGACACCGGCATCCACGCCCTGGGCTGGAGCAGGCAGCAGGCGATCGACTACATCATGGACAACTCCGCCATGGCACAGCTGGAGGTGGAGAGCGAGGTCGACCGCTACATCGCCGCGCCGGGCCAGGCCCTGTCCTACATGGTGGGCAGGTTGGAGATCAACCGGCTCCGCGCCCGCGCCGAGGAGGAGCTGGGCACCGACTTCGACATTCGCGAGTTCCATGACGTGGTGCTGGGCAGCGGCCCGCTGCCGATGAACGTCCTGGAGACCGTCGTCGTCGACTGGATCGACGCCCGGCGTTCTCGCTGATCCCGCCGCGACACGTCCCGGCGTCCACCGACATCGGACGCCGGGATGTCCGCGGCACGGGAGGCTCTTCGAGGGGTTCGGCGGGGCGGCCACGTCCTCGTGACGGCCGCGCTCAGCCGTCGACCGGTGCCGGGCGGTGTGGTCGCATCCGCACGATCGAGCCGTGGCGACCCACCGGGCCGCACCCGCGGCGCGGCACCGACCGAACCGCACCCGCCGAGCCACGCCGTCCCCGCCGAGGATGACGCGAGGCATCGGCCGGGCCGCAGGTCTGCCACAGCGAGTCACCAGGCCGCCTCGCCTCAGCCCCGACTCGACGAGACGGACGTACCCGATCCTCAGACCCGAAGACGGCGGGTGAGCACCGTACGGGCGGCGAGATCGTCGTCGGCCGGGTAGTCGACCCCGGCGAGGGTGAGCCCGTGGGCCGGAGCCACGCTCACCTCGTCCGCGCGCCGCCGCAGCGTCAACAGGCTGCCGGGCCACTCCACCGGCCTGCGCCCGTCGCCCACGGCGAGCAGCGCGCCGACCAGGCTGCGCACCATCGAATGGCAGAAGGCGTCAGCCGAGACCTCCGCATGCACGCGATGCTCCGTCACCCGCGTCCAGTGCAGCCGTTGTAAGGCACGCACCGTCGTCGCCCCCTCGCGGCGGCGACAGAAGGCGGCGAAGTCGTGCTCGCCGAGCAGCCGGGCGGACGCGGCGTTCAGGACGTCGACGTCCAGCCCGCCGTGCCAGGCGAGAGTGTCATGCCGTTCCATCGGATCGACGCCCCACGGGGCGTCCGACAGCCGATAGACGTAATGCCTGCGCAGCGCGGCGAAGCGGGCGTCGAACTCGGCGGGCACCACCCTGGCGGCGAACACCCGCACATCGCCGGGCAGCATCCGGTTGAGCCGCCGCACCAGCTCACCCGGCTGATCGGCCAGCCGATGCGACGCGGGCAGGTCCAGATGCGTGACCTGTCCGGCGGCATGAACTCCGGCGTCGGTGCGACCGGCGACCGTCACCCGGACGTCGAGCCGTGTGAGCAGCGACAATGCGTCTTCCAGCACCCCGCACACGGTCCGCCGAGTGGGCTGACGCGCCCAGCCGGAGAACTCCGTGCCGTCGTAGGCGAGGTCGAGCCGGACACGAACGAGCCCGTCGTCCCCGGTGGGCACGGCGGGCTCGTCGTCACGCTGAGCAGTCGTGATGGCTCAGTCCTTCTTGTCCTCGGCGGGCGCGTCCTCCGCGCCCTTGTCCTCGGCGACGGCCGGAGCCTCGGTCGCCTCAGCCTTGTCCGAGTCCGGCGCCGCCGGGGTCTCGGCGGTCTTGGCGTCGGACGCGAAGGTCGTGCCCCGCGCGGCCTCGGCCTCGCTGGTCACGGTCTTCTCGTTCACCAGCTCGATGACCGCCATCTGGGCGTTGTCGCCCTTGCGCGGCATGGCCTTGATGATCCGCGTGTAGCCGCCGTCGCGGTCCACGAAGAACGGACCGATCTCGGCGACGAGCTTGTGCACGATGTCCTTGTCGCGGATCACCTTCATGATCTCGCGGCGGTTGTGCAGGTCGCCGCGGCGTGCCTTGCTGATCAGCCGCTCAGCGAAGGGACGAAGTCGTTTCGCCTTGGCCTGAGTGGTGGTGATCCGCCCGTGGGTGAACAGCGAGGTGGCCAGGTTGGCCAGCATCAGCCGCTCGTGGGCGGGCGAACCGCCGAGACGGCGGCCCTTCGTGGGGGTGGGCATCCTTGCTCCTCTATCAAGATCCTCGACTGTCCGCGG
The DNA here is from genome assembly GCF_002234535.1 of Actinoalloteichus hoggarensis. Classification (NCBI taxonomy): domain Bacteria; kingdom Bacillati; phylum Actinomycetota; class Actinomycetes; order Pseudonocardiales; family Pseudonocardiaceae; genus Actinoalloteichus; species Actinoalloteichus hoggarensis. Next base: position 643,652 of record NZ_CP022521.1, on the reverse strand, counting down.
CTGTCCTCTGCGGGACAGTCAGCGGATCTACAGCTGCTCGGTCTCGGCGTAATCCTGGCCGTCATCCCCGTTGCCGTCGGTGCCGTCTCCGTTGCTCGACCATCCCTCGGCGGGGTAGTCGGCGGCGGCGGCGGACGGGTCGAATCCGGGGGGGCTGTCCTTGAGCGCGAGCCCGAGCCCCGCCAGCTTCATCTTGACCTCGTCGATGGACTTCGCACCGAAGTTGCGGATGTCCAGCAGGTCCGCCTCGCTGCGACCGACCAGCTCGCCGACCGTGTGGATGCCCTCGCGCTTGAGACAGTTGTACGAGCGCACCGTCAGGTCGAGGTCCTCGATCGGCATCGCGAACGCGGCGATGGTGTCCGCCTCGGCGGGCGACGGGCCGATCTCGATGCCCTCGGCATCGGAGTTCAGCTCGCGGGCCAGCCCGAAGAGCTCCACCAGCGTCTTGCCCGCCGAAGCCACGGCGTCCCTCGGCGTGATGGAGGGCTTGCTCTCCACGTCCAGGATCAGTCGGTCGAAGTCCGTCCGCTGCTCGACACGCGTCGCCTCGACCTTGTAGGTCACCTTCAGCACCGGCGAGTAGATCGAGTCGACCGGAATCCGGCCGATCTCGGCGCCGGCCTGCTTGTTCTGCACGGCAGGCACGTAGCCCCGGCCACGCTCGACGACCAGCTCGATCTCCAGCTTGCCCTTCGCGTTCAGCGTGGCGATGTGGAGATCCGGGTTGTGCACGGTGACACCGGCAGGCGGGACGATGTCACCGGCGGTGACCGCACCAGGGCCCTGCTTGCGCAGGTACATGGTGACGGGCTCGTCCTCCTCGGAGCTGACGACCAGCTCCTTGAGGTTCAGGATGACGTCGGTGACGTCCTCCTTCACACCCGGGATGGTGGTGAACTCGTGCAGCACCCCGTCGATGCGGATGCTCGTGACCGCGGCACCCGGGATCGAGGACAGCAGAGTCCGCCGCAGGGAGTTGCCCAGCGTGTAGCCGAAGCCCGGCTCGAGAGGCTCGATGACGAACCGGGAGCGAGTCTCGTTGACCGACTCTTCGGCGAGGGTGGGCCGCTGAGAGATCAGCACTGTGTTTGTTTCCTCTCCTCACGACGCCCGCTATTTGACGTCGATGGAACCGGGGGTGCGGCGGCGCACCGATCGCGCCGCCGCCAGACGTGCCGAACGATCACTTCGAGTAGAACTCGACGATCAGCTGTTCCTGAACCGGCGTGTCGATCTGCGCCCGCTCGGGCAGCTGGTGCACGAGCACCCGGAGGGTGCTCGGGACGACCTGCAGCCACGCGGGCGTGATCCGCTCGCCCAGGGTCTCCTTGGCGATGATGAACGGCGTGGTGCCGAGCGACTTCTGCTTCACGTCGATGATGTCGAACTTCGACACCTGGAAGCTGGGGATGTCGACCTTCTTGCCGTTCACCACGAAGTGGCCGTGGCTCACGAGCTGCCGCGCCTGCCGCCGAGTCCGGGCGAGGCCCGAGCGGTAGATGACGTTGTCGAGGCGGGCCTCGAGCAGCTGGAGCAGGTTCTCGCCGGTCTTACCAGGACGCCGCGAGGCCTCCTCGTAGTACTTGCGGAACTGCCGCTCCAGGACGCCGTAGGTGAACCGAGCCTTCTGCTTCTCCTGAAGCTGAAGCAGGTACTCGCTCTCCTTGATCCGCGCCCGGCCGTGCTGTCCCGGCGGGTACGGACGACGCTCGAAGGCCTGGTCGCCGCCGATCAGGTCGACCTTCAGTCGACGAGACTTGCGAGTCGCGGGTCCGGTGTAACGAGCCATGAGTGTCTTGTCTCCTTTCCCGCGCTCTTAGACCCGACGCCGCTTGGGCGGCCTGCAGCCGTTGTGCGGCTGGGGGGTCACGTCCTGGATGGTGCCGACCTCGAGACCGGCGGCCTGCAACGACCGGATCGCGGTCTCACGGCCGGAGCCGGGGCCCTTGACGAACACGTCGACCTTGCGCATGCCGTGCTCGGCGGCCTTGCGGGCCGCGTTCTCGGCGGCCATCTGGGCGGCGAACGGCGTCGACTTCCTGGAGCCCTTGAAGCCGACGTGGCCCGCGGACGCCCAGCTGATCACTGCGCCGGTCGGGTCCGTGATCGACACGATCGTGTTGTTGAACGTGCTCTTGATGTGCGCATGCCCATGCGCGATGTTCTTCTTCTCCTTGCGCCGGACCTTCTTGACCCCGGCACCGGAACGAGACTTGGGTGGCATGTCTGGTGTGCTCTCCTAGCTGCGCGCGAGGTGCTGCTACTTCCGGGTGGCCTTCTTCTTGCCCGCCACGGTCTTCTTCGGCCCCTTCATCGTGCGGGCATTGGTCTTGGTCCGCTGGCCACGAACGGGCAGCCTGCGGCGGTGCCGCAGCCCCTCGTAGCAGCCGATCTCGACCTTGCGCCTGATGTCGGCAGCCACCTCGCGGCGGAGGTCACCCTCCACCTTGTAGTTGTTCTCGATGTGATCCCGGAGCTTGACGACGTCCTCGTCGGTCAAGTCCCTGGCCCGCAGATCGGGGCTGATCCCCGTCGCGGCCAGGAGCTCCCGGGAACGGGTCCGGCCAATGCCGAAGATGTAGGTCAACGCGACCTCCATCCGCTTGTCGCGGGGGAGGTCGACGCCAGAAACCCGTGCCATACGGCGCGTTCTCCTTCATGTCACTCCAGGTCTGCTCCCCTACCGTCCCGCTCCTGGTGAAAGGAGCGGGCCCCGGCCTGGAGTCCGGGGGCGAGTCGATCGGATCGGTGAGATCCGACGACAGGTGTGGGGAGGCCTCTTCACTGTCGGTCGTCTGCAGACGACCTGTGATGGTGCTGGTCGGGGCTGACTCAGCCCTGGCGCTGCTTGTGACGCTTGTTGTCGCAGATCACCAAGACCCGGCCATGCCGCCGGATCACCTGGCACTTGTCACAGATCTTCTTGACGCTCGGCTGGACCTTCACGGTCGTGCTCTCCTGCTGCGCTCGATGCGCCCTCGGCGGATGGATCGTCGAGGGCGATGCCGCTTAGCCCGGATGGTCATCCGGGCACCTGTGAGTGGCACAGAGGTCACTTGTAGCGGTAGACGATGCGCCCACGGGACAGGTCGTAGGGCGACAGCTCCACAACCACCCTGTCCTCGGGCAGGATGCGGATGTAGTGCTGCCGCATCTTGCCGCTGATGTGAGCCAGAACCTTGTGTCCGTTCTCCAGCTCCACACGGAACATCGCGTTGGGGAGCGGCTCGACCACGCGACCTTCGACCTCGATGGCCCCGTCTTTCTTGCCCATGTCCTCCGCGTTTCGTGACGGTGTCAGTTGTCTGTCCCCTCGGAGTCCCAGCCGAAGGAGCGGGCGTGAGACCTCACCGAGGGCGGGCACCCGTCGTGAGGACCCCGAGTCGTCTCATGCCGGGTGCCCGGAGTCGACCGGGACGCACCACGACATGTCACAGGGGGCGACCGCCACCACGCGACATTCTAGAGACACGATGGACCAGCGCGACGAATGCGCCGTTGAAGCAGTGTAGTCGCCGCGTGAAGCGGCTCCACAACGGCCCCTAACACACGTGGGCAGGCGCCCGGAATCGGGCAGGCGTTTCTTGATCAATCCGGCAGCCGGCCCAGCCGCCCGACGCCGTGCCTCGCGCCCTACCTCGCCTGCCCTGACCTGCGAGAGGAGCCAGAGGCGAACGCCGGACCGTTGATCCACTTGAGCGCGACTCCGATACCCCAGGGGCCCGCGATCCAGAGCCACCAGGGGAAGAACCAGTCGACGGTCACACCGATGACCATCCAGACAGCCAGCCCGACGCCCGAGACCGCCGCCCAGGCCGCCGTCTCCCTGCGGCGGGCGGCCGCGAACGAGGCGTCGACCTCACAGGAGACCGACTCCGGTGAGGCGACCGACGCCGACGACGTCACCGCAGGCGGAGATGACGTCACGGGCGCCATCGGAGTCACGGATTGAGACGGCACGGGCAGGTCCGCGGTGACGCCTGCGAGATCGTCGTAAGTACGGGCCTGCCACACCTGACGACTGCGGTCCTCGAACTCCAGCAACGTCAGCCTGCCCTCGGCATGAGCGGCGCTCAGGCGCTCCACCACCTGCTGCCGGTCGGCGTCCGACGCACGCAGCCCACCCTGGGAGTGCGATTCGCCCACAACCCCGATTCTGCCAGACGCGCCCACCCTGACCACCCCGTTCGACCCGTTGACGCCATCACGTCACCCCTGTGACATCACAAAGCATACCGAATGACGTCACACTGGCACCAGGGGCGTCACTCGGAGCGCGGCCTGCCGATCCCGGTCGCGTAGAGCACGCCGAGCACGCCGCCGGGCGGCAGCGCCACCCAGAGCCACCACGGATAGAGCTCGAAGGAGCCGAGGTCGATCAGGCCCCACACCATCAGGTTGACCACGGTGGCGCTCAACCAGATGATCGTCAGCACTCGTAACGCGACGCCCCCCGCGTCGTCGCTGAACACCCGCCTACGCGGCCTGGCCTGCTCCCTGCCCTGCACGCGGGCGGGCGGCAGGTCACGGGTGACCTTCGCCAGCTCGCCGCCGGTCTTGGCATCCCAGGCGGCCCGCACGCGGGAGTCGAACTCGCCGAGGTCGATCAGGCCCTCGGCATGGGCCCAGTGCAGATGCTCCTGGGTCAGCTTCCGGTCACGGTCGGACGCACGCATCTCATCGCGGCTGGCTGGCTCGGTCACGAGACCATTTTCCCTCGTCCTCGACGGCCGCCGGGCCGGAACCCGGGTAAAGGCCGAACAAATGATCCGCCCACGGTATCCATCGGACGCAGGCCTCGACAATGTCGTCGCCGCCGCGAGCGGCGCGGAGACGGCCCGCGGAAGATCTACCTCGACCGAGGCGACGGCGCCCCGACCATCGGCGCGGGTTTCCCGCCACGTCGGTCGCCTCGCTTACCCCGGCGTCCTCGACGCTCGTGAGCGGCCGTGAGAAGGCCACCCGGCCCGCGGACCCGCCGCAGGCCGCACAGCGGCGAAGAAGGGGGTCAGTCCTCGGGCGCGGTGAGAACCCAGGGACCGTCCTCGGTGACGGCGACGGTGTGCTCCCAGTGCGCCGCGCGGGAGCCGTCGGCGGTGACCACGGTCCACTCGTCGTCGAGTTCCCTGGTCTCGGCGGTGCCCAACGTCAGCATCGGCTCGATGGCCAGCGCCATGCCGACCTTGAGCCGAGGTCCGCGCCGCGGCTTGCCGTGGTTGGGGACGAACGGCTCCATGTGCATCTCGGAGCCGATCCCGTGCCCGCCGTATCCCTCGACGATCCCGTACTCGCGGTCGTCCCGCTCGCAGGCCTGGACGGTCGCGACCTCGATGGCCCAGGAGACGTCGCCGAGCCGGTTGCCCGCCCGCACCGCGTCGATGCCCGCGAGCATCGACAGCCGGGTCGCCTCGGACAGCAGCGCGTCGGCGGCGGACTCGGTGCCGACCGGCAGGGTCATCGCGGAGTCGCCGTGCCAGCCCTCGAGGATCGCGCCGCAGTCCACCGAGATCAGGTCGCCGTCGGCCAGGACCAGCTCCCGCGACGGGATGCCGTGCACGATCTGTTCGTTGACCGAGGTGCAGATGGAACCGGGGAAGCCGTGGTAGCCCTTGAACGACGGCACGGCGCCCGCGTCCCGGATGAACTGCTCGGCCACCTCGTCCAGCTCGCCGGTGCTCACGCCCGGGCGAACCTGTTCCCGGACCGCCCGCAGCGCACCCGCGACCACGAGACCGGCGGCCCGCATGGCCTCGATCTCGCCCCTGGTCTTGAGCTCGATCCCGTTACCCCGTCTGAGCATCGACGTCAGCCGCTCTGCCTGGCCCGCAACGCGCTCAGGGCGCGGTCGGAGATCTCCTCCACCGTACCGAGCGCGTCGATGACCACCAGCTTGTCCCGGTAGTAGTCCAGCAGCGGCTCGGTGCTGTCGTGGTAGACGTCCAGCCGCTTGCGGATGACCGCCTCCGTGTCATCGGCTCGCCCCCGGGCGAGCATCCGGGAGACGACCTCCTCCTCGGGGATCTGGAACTCGAGCACGGCATCCAGCTCGTGACCGTCCTCGTCCTTGAGGATGCCTGCGAGCACGTCGGCCTGGCCGATGGTGCGGGGGAACCCGTCGAGCAGGAACCCCCCCGCCGCGTCGGACTCGCGGAGCCGCTGACGCACCATCTCGTTGGTGACCTCGTCCGGGACCAGCGAACCCTCGTCCAGATAACGCTTGGCCTCGGTCCCCAGCGGCGTCCGCTCGTCGATGTTGGCACGGAACAGCTCGCCGGTGGACACGTGGGGAATCCCCAGCGCCGCACTCAGCACAGCCGCCTGCGTGCCCTTGCCCGCGCCAGGCGGGCCAACAAGAACCAGTCGCACTACTTGAGGAACCCTTCGTAATTGCGCTGCATGAGCTGGCTCTCGATCTGCTTCACAGTGTCGAGGCCCACGCCGACCATGATCAGTACCGCCGTACCGCCGAACGGGAAGTTCTGATTGTTCCCGTCGCCGGTGATGCTCAGGAAGAAGTTCGGCAGCACTGCCACGATGCCCAGGTACAGCGAGCCGGGCAACGTGATCCTGGACAAGACGAAGCTCAGGTACTCGGCCGTCGGCCTGCCGGGACGGATGCCCGGCACGAACCCGCCGAACTTCTTCATGTCGTCGGCGCGCTCGTCCGGGTTGAACGTGATCGACACGTAGAAGTACGTGAAGAAGATGATCAACAGGAAGAACAGGCTGATGTGCACCCAGCTGGACTGCGGGACCAGGTACTCGTCGACGAACCGTCGCCACCAGTTGTCCTCGCCGGAGAGCTGCGACAGCAACTGCGGCAGGTAGAGCAGCGAGGAACCGAAGATGACCGGGATGACGCCCGCCTGGTTCACCTTCAACGGCAGGTAGGTCGAGGTCCCGCCGTACATCCGGCGGCCGACCATGCGCTTGGCGTACTGCACCGGGATGCGGCGCTGCGCCTGCTCGACGAAACAGACCGCGACGATGATCGCGAGGGCGAACACGCAGACCACGGCGAAGACGACGCCGCCCGCGGTCTGGAGGATGTTGCCGCCCTCTGCCGGGATCCGGGCCGCGATCGACGCGAAGATCAGCAGCGACATGCCGTTGCCGACGCCGCGCTCGGTGACCAGCTCGCCCATCCACATCAGCAGCGTGGCGCCCGCGGTCATGACGATGACCACGACGACGAGGCTGAAGATCGAGTCGTCGGGGATGACCCGCTCGTTACAACCCTGGAACAGGGCTCCGGAGCGGGCGAGCGCGACGACGGTGGTGGCCTGCAGGACCGCGAAGGCGATGGTCAGGTAGCGGGTGTACTGCTGAAGCTTGGCCTGACCCGACTGGCCTTCCTTGCGGAGCTGTTCGAAGCGCGGGATCACGACGCCGAGCAGCTGCACGATGATGCTCGCGGTGATGAACGGCATGATGCCGAGCGCGAAGACCGACAGCTGGAGGAGCGCGCCGCCGCTGAACAGGTTGAGCAAGGAGTACAGGTTCTGGTTCTCGCCCTGTTCAGCCAGCCTGAGGCACTCCTGGATGTTCGTGGAGGAGACCCCAGGCGACGGAACGTTCGCCCCCAACCGGTAGATCACCACGATTCCGAGAGTGAACAGAATCTTGCGGCGCAAGTCCGGCGTAGTGAGAGCCGAGCGGAAGGCGCTGAGCACGCGTGACCTCCTCGGCGTCGTCGGGTTCTCATTCCGACGATCGGCATAGGCCGGCACGGTGCCGGCAGTACACGGTCCTGGCGCGCACGCCAGGAGCACTGCGTGCCTCCAGGCACGAAGCGTGTGCCGACTCTAACAGCAGGGTGGTCATGGCCCACAAGGTGCGCGGACGTATTGCGGGTGATCAGTCGCGTGAGACGCCCCTCCACGCGTGTCAACCGCCGAACGCGGCAGCGCGCGACGACCTGAACGGCGCAGAGCGTGTCCACGGGGTCGCGCAGGCACGACCTCGACGACGAGCGGCCGAGTCTCGGGCGTGCCCCGTGCGGCCGCCACGGCGTCGACACCACCGCGCGAGCCGAGTCCACGTGGCCTCGCCACCCGCGCCGCTCCGTCCACCCGAGGAGATCCTGCGACGCCGATCACGCCGAATCTCATCCGATCGGGTGATCAGTACGGCGGCTTCCTTTCGAGTCGGGGCCGGAGCGTCGATCTCAGGAGCCTGCGGCGGCATCGAGCACGCGCATCGACGACGCGGCCGACGTCCGCGACACCGTCGGTCCGACAAGGCGCCGCTGCCCCCGGCCGTGGGCCGTGGTCGTCTCCTCGGCCGAGAACGGCGTCTACGGCGTCCGACCCCGTCGGCGGCCCTCGGCAGGACCGGCCGACATCGAGCCCAAGCGGTCCCTCCACGTACGCGCACGGGGGGACCCACGCGATCACGGCGGCTCTTCCTCGGACACCACGACCGCGCGATCACCACCGTAGTGCGGCCGGCATCGTCTGTCCCCGACATCGTGGCGACGCTGCGCCCGGCTCACGCGCTCGTCACCGTGCCGCCGCGAAGCGGCCCGCGCCGCCGACGCGATCATCGGCGGCTCCGCCATCGTCGGCAAGGCGACGGCGGGGTCGGCACACCCCCGACCAGACCAGATCGCTCACCACGCTCGGGCCGGGCCGCAGGCGACGACGTTCACGCGGCCGACGCGATGCTCCGCCAGGCCGAAGACGCCGTCGACGCCTACCACCGTCCCATCGCGGGGCGCGGCGTCGCGCAGGCGGGTGGCGCGACAGACGGAAAGACGGGCGAACCGCCGATCGCCTTGTCCTCCCGGGCCGGACCGTCGGCCGGACCACAGCGACCGCCGCGGTCTCCCGATCAGTCGGCCGACCCTGCGGTGAGGTACGCCGACTGGATCGCCGAGGTGTGTCGCAACGGCACGGAGATCAGCACGGGCGAGATCGTCCCCATGCCCCGTGTCCGTCCCGGCCGCCTCGTCCGGCCCGAGACCGGGGCCGGGAACTCCGGGCTCGGACACGTCATGAGCGACGGCAGGCCCGAGCGGTCCGGGGTCCTCGGGACACCACGAGAAGGGCCACCGGCGCTGATCATCGCCGCGGTGGAGCGAGGACGTGTCGTCGGCTATAGCGGGAGGGACCGGCCGGTATACGAGGTAGACATCGGCGTCGGCCCATTCGGCGAGGGCGTGGACGAGTTCAGGGCTGAGGCCGAGAAGTTCGTCTGATTCGGCGATCTCCTGGTCGTACTGGAGTGATCTGCCGACCCAGAACCAGAATGGCGTGTCCTCCAGATCAATGAGGAGGACGGCGTCATAGCCTGCCATGTTCGCATCGAACAGGAATCGTCCGTCACGAACCGTATCGTCTATTCGAGGTGACGGTACTCTCCCGAGCGGTTCCTGCGTGTTCTGACGCCGACGGCGCCGGCCGCCGCCCCGTCGTGGCCGTCCGCCGAAGGCGATCGGAGGGACGGTCGCACTTCTCACTCTTCGATCCGTCACGGAAAGGACCATCCACCGATGACGGGTGACACAGCGGGCTATGACGTCACCCTTCACGCAGGCTGGAGCGAGAACCGCATCTGGTTCCGAACCAGCCGTTCGTCCTCCGATGCTCCGACACTCCGTCGAGGAAGCCGCCGAGCTGCCGTCCCCGAGCGATGACCTCGCCACGGAACCGACCGACTGGGACGGCGAATGCCGGCGTCCTCGACATCGACGTCCCGTAGGACTCCGAATGACCCGGAGGCCGAACAAGCCTGGCTGGACAAGGGCAGGGCACTCGCCGCCCGAATCAAACGCGAATCCCCGGGCGGACCCAGGGTCGAATATCTCGGTAACGGCACCATCGCCGACGGGGTGTGCACCTACAGAGAAGACAGGAAGACCGCTGACGGGCTACGCCGTCATCATGAGCGGGGGCCGGGAGGAAGCGCCGTTCTGATTCTTGGTCGGACACGATTACGACCACGAGATCCGCGAGCCTGCGCGGCTCCTCGCACTGAGCGCCGAGCTGGCACGCGAGGTCACCGAATGGGATGACGAATCCCAGGCCGTCTTCAATCGCGCCGCCCCGCAGGAATCGGTGTGGCCCAGCCCCGAAAGCGGAGGCTGCATGGCTGGAGAAGTGCAGAACCCCGGCAGCACGCATCGAGCGTGAATCTCGGGTGGAGATACGCATCGATGACCGAGGACGCGGTGACATCACCGACGGCACTCGCGTGTTCTGACCCGCCCCCACCGACGACGAGACGGCCCGCAGGAGAACCTGCGGGCCGTTTCGTCGTACTCGGTGAGAACTCAGGCGGTGGTGGTGGTCCCGCCGGCCGCCGTGATCTTCTCGATCGCGCTGCCGGAGAAGGCGTTCGCGGTGACGCTCAGCTTGACGTCGCCGAGGTCGCCGTTGCCCAGCACCTTGACCAGCTCGTTCTTCCGGACGGCCCCCGCGGCCACCAGCTCGGCGATGCCGACGGTGCCGCCCTCGGGGAACAGCCGCGCCAGGTCGCCGATGTTCACGACCTGGTACTCCACTCGGAAGCGGTTCTTGAAGCCCTTGAGCTTCGGCAGCCGCATCTGGAGCGGAAGCTGACCGCCCTCGAACCCGGCCTTCACGTTGCGCCGGGCCTTCGTGCCCTTGGTACCACGACCAGCGGTCTTGCCCTTGGAACCCTCACCACGACCGACGCGAGTCTTCGCGGTCTTGGAACCAGGAGCAGGCCGCAGGTGGTGAATCTTGATGGCCATTGCTTCAGTTCACCTCTTCGACCTTCACCAGGTGGCGCACGGTGTGGATCAGACCGCGGACCTGAGGAGTGTCATCGCGCACCACTTCCTGCCGGATCTTGCGCAGCCCGAGGGTGCGCAGCGAGTCCCGCTGGTTCTGCTTGGTGCCGATGGTGCTGCGAAGCTGCGTCACCTTGAGCTGCGACATCGCCTCACACCCCCTGTCCGGCGCGAGCCCGCAGCATTCCTGCCGGGGCGACGTCCTCGAGCGGCAGGCCGCGGCGAGCAGCCACCTCCTCCGGACGCTGCAGGCCCTTGAGCGCGGCCACCGTGGCGTGCACGACGTTGATCGCGTTGTCACTGCCCAGCGACTTGCTCAGGACGTCGTGGACGCCCGCGCACTCCAGCACGGCACGCACCGGGCCGCCCGCGATGACACCGGTACCGGGGCTCGCCGGGCGCAGCAGCACCACGCCTGCGGCCTTCTCGCCCTGGACGGGGTGCGTGATGGTGCCCGCGATCCGGGGGACGCGGAAGAAGTTCTTCTTCGCCTCTTCCACACCCTTGGCGATCGCGGCAGGCACCTCCTTGGCCTTGCCGTAGCCGACACCGACCATGCCGTCGCCGTCGCCGACGATCACCAGCGCGGTGAAGCTGAACCGACGACCACCCTTGACGACCTTCGCAACCCGGTTGATCGCGACGACGCGCTCGAGATGCGGGGTCTTCTCCTGAGCCGCCCCGCCGCGGCCACCGTCCCGACGGTCGCGGCGCTCTCCGCGCTCGCCACCGCCCTCACGACGTGTGCGTCCTGGCATCAGACGACCCTCTCGCTCTGCTTGATCTTCTGCATCTCTCTCAGAACTCCAGCCCCGCCTCGCGCGCCGCGTCAGCGAGTGCGGCCACCCGACCGTGGTACTCGTAGCCGCCGCGGTCGAAGACGACCCCTTGGATGCCCGCGCCCTTGGCCCGGTCGGCGACCAGCGCGCCGACCTTGGCCGCCCGGGCCTTCTTGTCGCCGTCCAGCCCTCGGACGTCGGCCTCCAGGCTCGACGCGGAGGCCAGCGTGACGCCCGCGAGGTCGTCGATCACCTGGGCGACGATGTGCCGCGAGGACCGAGTGACGACCAGACGAGGACGCTCGGCAGTGCCCGCGACCTTCTTCCGGATACGGAAGTGCCTGCGCGCCCTGGCCACCCGACGCACCGTGGAGACGTCCTTGCCAACAGGCTTGCGCTTGGCAGCGGTGGTTGCAGTGCTCTCGCTCATGCTCACTTACCCGTCTTTCCGACCTTGCGGCGGATGACCTCACCCGCGTACCGCACACCCTTGCCCTTATACGGGTCAGGCTTGCGCAGCTTGCGAATGTTGGCCGCAACCTCGCCAACCCGCTGCTTGTCGATGCCCTGGACGGAGAACCGAGTGGGGCTCTCCACCGCGAAGCTGATGCCCTCCGGGGGCGTGATCTTCACCGGATGGCTGTAACCGAGCGCGAACTCGAGCTCGCCGCCCTTGAGCGCGACGCGGTAACCCACGCCGTGGATCTCGAGCTTCTTCTCGTAGCCCTGGCTGACCCCGGTGATCAGGTTGGCCACCAGCGTGCGGCTCAGTCCGTGCAGCGCACGGCTCTTCCGCTCGTCGTCCGGACGCTTCACCACAACCGCGCCGTCCTCCGACCGCTCCGCGGTGATCGGCTCGGCAAGGGTGTGCGACAGGGTGCCCTTGGGACCCTTGACCGTCACCATGCGGCCGTCGAGGGTGACCTCGACGCCGGAGGGCACGGTTACCGGCAGTTTTCCGATGCGCGACATTCCGATACCCCCTTTCTCACCAGACGTAGGCGAGGACTTCCCCGCCCACACCCTGCTTGCCTGCCTGCCGGTCGGTCACGAGACCACCGGAGGAGGAGATGATCGCCACTCCGAGACCGCCCAGCACCTTGGGCAGGTTCGTCGACTTGGCGTAGACCCGAAGACCGGGCTTGGACACACGCCGCAGACCCGCGATGCTGCGCTCGCGGTTCGGGCCGTACTTCAACTCGACGACCAGGTTCTGGCACTTCTCACCCTGCTCGACGCGATGCCCCGCGATGTAACCCTCACGCTTGAGGATCTCCGCGATGTTCGCCTTGAGCTTGGAGTGCGGCAACACGACCTCGTCGTGGTATGCCGAGTTGGCGTTACGCAGACGAGTCAGGAAGTCTGCGATCGGGTCGGTCATGGTCATGGTGACCTGGTCAACCTTTCTCGCCCTGGTTCCCAGCCTGTCGACTGGGCCTGGAGCGAACTGGATGGTCAGTGTGCCGGTTCGTCACCCGCGCCGCGAGGCGCGGACGGATCACCAGCTGGACTTGCGAACGCCCGGCAGCTCGCCCGCGTGCGCCATCTCGCGAAGGCACACCCGGCAGAGACCGAACTTGCGGAACACGGCGTGCGGGCGACCGCAGCGCTGGCAACGGGTGTACGCCCGCACCGCGAACTTCGGCTTCCGCGCCGCCTTGGCGACCAGTGACTTCTTAGCCATCGGCTCTCCTCGTCCTTGTCCTCATCGTCCGCTGTCAGCGGACTTGAAGGGAAAACCGAGGTGCCGCAGCAGCGCCCGCCCCTCCTCGTCGTTGATCGCGGTGGTGACGATCGTGATGTCCATGCCCCTGGGGCGATCGATCGAGTCAGGGTCGATCTCGTGGAACATCGACTGCTCGCTCAGCCCGAAGGTGTAGTTGCCGTTGCCGTCGAACTGACGGTCCGACAGACCGCGGAAGTCACGGATACGCGGCAGCGCGATGGTCAGCAGCCGGTCCAGGAACTCCCACATCCGGTCGCCGCGCAGCGTCGCCCTGGCGCCGATCGGCATGCCCTCGCGCAGCTTGAACTGCGCGATCGACTTGCGCGCGCGCCGCACCTCGGGCCGCTGACCCGTGATGGTGGCCAGATCGCGCACCGCGGGCTCGATCAGCTTGCCGTCGCGGGCCGCGTCGCCGACGCCCATGTTGACGACGACCTTCACGACGCCCGGCACCTGCATCACGTTCGAGTAGTCGTACTGCTCACGCAGAGCGCCGACGATCTCCTCGCGGTAGCGGAGCTTGAGCCGGGGGACGATCTTCTCAGCAGTCGTCATGATCAGATGTCCTTACCGTTGCGGCGCGAGATGCGAATCCTGCGCCCGTCCTCATCCGTCCGGTAGCCGACCCTGGTCGGGGTACCGTCCGAGTCCACCACCTGAACGTTGCTGACGTGGATCGGCGCCTCCTGGGTCACGATGCCACCAGACTGCGCGCCACGCTGAGTGCGGCTGATCTTGGTGTGCTTCTTGATCCGGTTCACGCCCTCGACCAGGACCTTCGACGTCTGCGGGTAGGCCTGGATGACCTTGCCCTTGGCGCCCTTGTCCTTGCCTGCGATGACCACGACGGTGTCGCCCTTGTGCACCTTCATCAGAGCACCTCCGGCGCCAACGAGATGATCTTCATGAACCTCTTGTCACGCAGCTCGCGGCCCACCGGGCCGAAGATGCGCGTCCCGCGCGGCTCGTTGTCCGCCTTGATGATCACGGCGGCGTTCTCGTCGAACCGGATGTACGAGCCGTCCGGACGACGGCGCTCCTTCACGGTGCGCACGATGACGGCCTTGATCACGTCACCACGCTTGACATTGGCGCCCGGGATCGCTTCCTTCACGGTCGCGACGATGATGTCGCCGATGCCCGCGTACCGCCGCCCCGAGCCGCCCAGCACACGGATGCACAAGATCTCCTTGGCTCCGGTGTTGTCAGCGACGCGGAGCCGCGACTCCTGCTGAATCACGTCAACTCCTGACCTGCGTGTTGCCCGCCGGATTTCCGACCCGACGGGCGCGGTCGTCTCTAGTGGTGCCTCTGGTCGGCCCGGACCTCATCGAGATCCGAACCCGGCGCCGCCGCCGCACCTTACTGACCGGCGCGGCTTCGGCAGGGAACCACCCCTGCCGAAGCGCCGTGATTCCTACCTGGCCTTCTCAAGGATCTCGACAAGACGCCAGCGCTTGGTCGCCGACAGCGGTCGAGTCTCCATGAGCAGCACTCGGTCGCCCACGCCTGCGGAGTTCTGCTCGTCATGCACCTTGACCTTGGTGGTGCTCCGCAGAACCTTGCCGTACAGCGAGTGCTTCTTACGGTCCTCAAGCTGCACGACGACCGTCTTGTCCATCTTGTCCGAGACCACGTAGCCCTCGCGGACCTTGCGGTTGTTCCGCGTCTCGGTGTTCTGCTCGTTCTCGCTCATGCCGCACCTTCACTCGTGGTCGCGTCCGCCTGGTCCGGCGAGACGGACAAGCCCAGCTCGCGCTCACGCATCACGGTGTAGATCCTGGCGATGTCATGCCGCACGACGCGCAGCCGACGGTTGTTCTCCAGCTGTCCGGTCGCCATCTGGAAGCGGAGGTTGAACAGCTCCTCCTTGGCCTCCCGAAGACGCTGAACGAGCTCGCTCTCGGTGAGCTCACGCAGCTCGGCTGCGGTGCTGACCGCTGCCATCAGAACTCACCACCCTCACGTGTGACGATGCGGCACTTCATCGGAAGCTTGTGAATCGCGCGCAGCAACGCCTCGCGGGCGACCGTCTCGTTCGGGTAGGTCATCTCGAACAGCACCCGACCGGGCTTCACATTGGCGATCCACTGCTCCGGCGAACCCTTACCGGAACCCATGCGGGTCTCGGCAGGCTTCTTGGTCAGCGGACGGTCCGGGAAGATGTTGATCCAGACCTTGCCACCACGACGGATGTGCCGGTTGATGGCGATACGAGCGGATTCGATCTGCCTGTTGGTGACGTAAGCGGGCTCCAGCGCCTGGATACCGAACTCACCGAAGGTGACCCGCGTCCCGCCCTTGGCGGCGCCGCTCCGGTCGGGGCGGTGCTGCTTACGGAACTTGACCTTACGCGGGATGAGCACTTCTCAGCCCTCCGTCTTCTCACCGGCGGACGGCGAGCTCGCGACCGCCGTCTTGTCCGCCGTCTCGGCCGCGGCGCGTCCGGCCTCGGTGCCCGCCGCGGTCGTCCCGGAAGCACCGGAGCGACGACGGTTCGGACGGTCCGGGCGGTCCGAACGATCCCGGCGAGGTGCCCGAGACTCGGCAGCCTGGGCCTCACGGGCCTTCAGGCCGCCGACCAGCTCACCCTTGTAGATCCAGACCTTCACGCCGATACGGCCGAAGGTCGTCTTGGCCTCGAAGAAGCCGTAGTCGATGTCCGCACGCAGCGTGTGCAGCGGGACGCGACCCTCGCGGTAGAACTCCGAGCGCGACATCTCCGCACCGCCGAGGCGGCCGCTCACCTGCACCCGAATGCCCTTGACCTGCGGCGAGCGCATGGACGACTGCATCGCCTTGCGCATCGCACGCCGGAAGGAGACCCGGTTGGAGAGCTGCTCGGCGACGTTCTGCGCCACCAGCTGCGAGTCGGACTCGGAACCCTTGACCTCGAGGATGTTGAGCTGGATCTGCTTCTTGGTCAGCTTCTCCAGCTCACCGCGAATGCGGTCCGCCTCCGCGCCTCGGCGGCCGATGACGATGCCGGGCCGTGCGGTGTGGATGTCGACGCGGACCCGATCCCGGGTGCGCTCGATCTCCACCTTGGAGATGCCTGCCCGCTCCATGCCCTTGGAGAGCATTCGGCGGATCTTGACGTCCTCCGACACATACTCGGCGTACTGCTTGTCGGCGTACCAGCGGGACTTCCAGTCGGTGGTGATCCCCAGCCGGAAGCCGTGCGGGTTGATTTTCTGACCCACTACCGGGCACTTCCCTTCACGCTGGACTTGCGAGCCCGGCCCGTGGCCTCCGGCCGGGACTCGACCTCGACGGTGATGTGGCTGGTCCGCTTGCGGACCCGGTACGCGCGGCCCTGAGCCCGCGGCCGGATGCGCTTGAGCGTCGGCCCCTCGTCCACGTAGATGCTGCTGATCCAGAGCGTCTCCGGATCAAGGTCGAGGTTGTTCTCGGCGTTGGCGATGGCGCTCGCAAGCACCTTCTCCACCGGCTCGCTGGCAGACTGCGGCGCGAACCGGAGCACGGCCAGGGCCTCCTGCGCGTGACGGCCCCTGACGAGATCGACCACGCGGCGCACCTTCATCGGCGTGGCGCGGACATAGCGGGCCCGCGCCACGGCGCGCGATGGCGTCTCTTCGCCTTCCGGCGCCACAGCGTCGTTTCGGGCGTTCATCGCTGTTTCCCCTTGCTCTTGCTAGTCCGTGAATCTCGCGTCGAAGCCCGCGTCAGCGGCGGCGAGACCTGCGGTCTTCCTTGACGTGACCTTTGAAGGTGCGGGTCGGGGCGAACTCGCCCAGCTTGTGACCCACCATCGCCTCGGAGACGAACACCGGGACGTGCTTGCGACCGTCGTGCACGGCGAACGTGTGCCCGAGCATGTCCGGAATGATCGTCGAGCGCCGGGACCAGGTCTTGATCACCGTCTTCTTGCCGGACTCGTTCAGTGCGTCCACCTTCTTGAGCAGGTGGTCGTCGACGAACGGGCCCTTCTTCAGGCTGCGTGGCATCCTTCACTCCCTCCCTGCTCAGCGCTTCTTGCCGGTGCGGCGTCGGCGGACGATGAGCTTGTCACTCGGCTTGTTACGACGTGTGCGTCCCTCGGGCTTACCAGCCGGGTTCACCGGGTGGCGACCACCGGAGGTCTTGCCCTCACCACCACCGTGCGGGTGGTCGACCGGGTTCATGGCGACACCGCGGACGGTCGGGCGCTTGCCCTTCCACCGCATCCGGCCTGCCTTGCCCCAGTTGATGTTCGCCTGCTCGGCGTTGCCGACCTCACCGATCGTGGCGCGGCAGCGCACGTCCACGTTGCGGATCTCGCCGGACGGCATCCGAAGCTGGGCGTAGGGCCCGTCCTTCGCGACCAGCTGCACACTGGCACCCGCCGACCTGGCGATCTTGGCGCCGCCGCCGGGCCGAAGCTCGATGGCGT
Organism: Actinoalloteichus hoggarensis; assembly: GCF_002234535.1. Lineage (NCBI taxonomy): Bacteria > Bacillati > Actinomycetota > Actinomycetes > Pseudonocardiales > Pseudonocardiaceae > Actinoalloteichus > Actinoalloteichus hoggarensis. Next base: position 625,995 of record NZ_CP022521.1, on the reverse strand, counting down.
GCACCACGGTGCCGGTCGGGATGTTGCGCAGCGGCAGGTTGTTACCCGGCTTGATGTCAGCCCGGGGACCGCTCTCGATCGCGTCGCCCTGGCGCGTCTTCTCCGGGGCGATGATGTAGCGCTTCTCGCCGTCCGCGTAGTGCAGCAGCGCGATGCGGGCGGTGCGGTTCGGGTCGTACTCGATGTGCGCGACCTTGGCAGGCACGCCGTCCTTGTCCGACCGACGGAAGTCGATCAGACGGTAGGCGCGCTTGTGGCCACCACCCTTGTGCCGGGTCGTGATCTTCCCGTGCGCGTTACGGCCACCGCGGCCGTGCAACGGACGGACCAGCGACTTCTCCGGCGTCGACCGAGTGATCTCGGCGAAGTCGGCCACGCTGGCACCACGACGACCCGGTGTCGTCGGCTTGTACTTGCGGATGCCCATGTCTGTGCAGTCCTCAGTCGTTCAGTCCGGTTCGGTCCGGCCGCGTCACGCGGTCGGTCCGCCGAAGATCTCGATCGGCTTGCTCTCCGGGTGCAAGGTCACGATCGCCCGCTTGGTGTCCTTGCGCTTGCCGTACCCGGTGCGGGTGCGCTTGCGCTTACCCTGACGGTTGAGCGTGTTCACGCTCGCGACCTTCACGCCGAAGACCTGCTCGACGGCGATCTTGATCTGCGTCTTGTTGGCGTCCGGAACCACCACGAAGGTGTACTTCTTGTCCTCGAGAAGGCCGTAGCTCTTCTCGGAGACGACCGGAGCAACCAAGATGTCGCGAGGGTCGGGGATCACTTCCCAGCCTCCCCATCTGAGTCGGACTCGGTAGCGTCGGCGCTCGCGCCGGACCGAGCGGTGGCCTTGCCGGACCGCCGGACCGAACCGGAGAGGAAGCTCTCCAGAGCCGCCTTCGTGAACACCAGGTCGTCGTTGACCAGCACGTCGTACGTGTTGAGCTGGTCGGGCGCGATCAGGTGCACGTCGGGAAGATTGCGCAGGCTCTGCCAGCCGAGGACGTCCTCACGGTCGAGGACGACCAGCACCCGACGGGCCTCGGTGATCGTCCGCAGCGCCTGACGAGCGAACTTCGTCGAGGGCTTCTCGCCGTCGACCAGCGAGGTGACGACGTGCAGCTGTCCCTCACGGGCCCGGTCGGAGAGGGCACCGCGCAGCGCGGCGGCCTTCATCTTCTTCGGCGTCCGCTGGGCGTAGTCGCGCGGAGTCGGGCCGTGCACGACACCGCCGCCGACGAACTGCGGCGCACGAACCGATCCCTGACGGGCGCGGCCGGTGCCCTTCTGGCGGTACGGCTTGCGCCCACCGCCGCGGACCTCGCCGCGGGTCTTCGTGTCGTGCGTGCCCTGCCGGGCCGCCGCCTGCTGTGCGACCACGACCTGGTGCATCAGGGCCACGTTCGCCTGGACGTCGAAGACGTCCGCAGGCAGCTCGATGCTGCCGTCGGCCTTGCCCTCCGGGGTCTTGATCTCAACGTTCGCGCTCATCAGACACCGCCCTTAGCAGCGCTCTTGACCAGCACGAGGCCGCCCTTCGGGCCGGGAACGGCGCCCTTGAGCAGGATGAGACCCGCCTCGAGGTCGACCCGGTGCACGGTCAGGTTCTGCGTGGTGACCCGCACGTTGCCCATGCGCCCAGCCATCCGCACGCCCTTGAAGACGCGACCCGGAGTGGCGCAGCCGCCGATAGAGCCGGGCGAGCGGTGCTTGCGCTGAGTACCGTGGCTGGCGCTCAGGCCGGCGAAGCCGTGCCGCTTCATGACACCGGCGGTGCCCTTGCCCTTGCTCGTGGCCACGACGTCGACCAGCGTGCCCTGATCGAACACGTCGGCCGTCACCTCCTGGCCGACCTCGTACTCACCGGCGTTGCTGCTGCGCAGCTCGACCAGGTGGCGGCGAGGGGTCACCTTCGCCTTGGTGAAGTGGCCCGTCTCGGGCTTGTTGACCTTGCGAGGGTCAACGGCGCCGTAGGCCAGCTGGACGGCCGAGTAGCCGTCCTTCTCGTCGGTCCGGATCTGCGTGACGACGTTCGGGTCGGCCTTGACGACCGTGACCGGAACGATCCGGTTGTTCTCGTCGAAGACCTGGGACATACCAAGCTTGGTACCCAGGATCCCCTTGATCTGCCTGTCAGACATGGGTCTCGTTATCTCCGCCGCTCTAGCGCCCGATTCACTGAATGTTGACGTCGACACTGGCCGGCAGGTCGATGCGCATCAGCGCGTCCACCGTCTTCGGCGACGGGTCGAGAATGTCGATCAGACGCTTGTGCGTGCGCATCTCGAAGTGCTCGCGCGAATCCTTGTACTTGTGCGGCGAGCGGATGACGCAGTACACGTTCTTCTCGGTGGGCAGCGGCACAGGTCCGACGACCCGAGCGCCGGTGCGCGTCACGGTCTCGACGATCTTGCGCGCGGACGCGTCGATCGCCTCGTGGTCGTAGGCCTTGAGCCGGATGCGGATCTTCTGTCCCGCCATAGTGGCTTGCCGTTCCTCTAATCTCGTGCCGCTTCTGACTAACACGCTGCGGTTGCCTCGCGTTGATCCCCGACCTGGAGATCCTCCCGGCCCGTGCTGCTCCCCTGCGTAAGGAGACACCCTATTCAGGAAAAAACACTGCCAGTCGTCACCGCCACCCGGTCCACGCGGTCGGGCGTGTCGCGCCCAATGCTCAGACCGATGCCAGTGACGTCATCGGTGGTGTGGATCTCTCGACCCCATGCACCCCGCAGAGCCCGTCAACGAACCGGCGGCTCGCGCGACCTCGGCCGACATCGAACTCACGTCGACCCACGAGGCCTCGGACACGGGGTGCTCGCGCCGAGGCTGCCGGTTCGCACTGCTTCACCGACAGCCTCCGACGAGCAACCGTTACAGGATGCCATACCCCGAGGTAGGCCTCCAAATCGGGGGTGGGGAGGGCTCCTGAGTCAGGAGCCCTCCCCACGGTGAGTCACTTGTTGATCTTGGTGACGCGACCCGCGCCGACGGTACGACCGCCCTCGCGAATCGCCAGACGCAGACCCTCGTCCATCGCGATGGGCTGGATCAGCTCCACCGAGATCGCGGTGTTGTCGCCGGGCATGACCATCTCGGTGCCCTCGGGCAGGGTGACCACGCCGGTCACGTCGGTCGTCCGGAAGTAGAACTGCGGACGGTAGTTGTTGAAGAACGGCGTGTGACGGCCACCCTCGTCCTTGGAGAGGATGTAGACCTCGGCCTCGAAGCTGGTGTGCGGGGTGTTCGAGCCCGGCTTCGTGACGACCATGCCGCGCTCGACCTGCTCGCGCTTGATGCCGCGGAGCAGCAGAGCGGCGTTGTCGCCCGCCTGACCCTCATCGAGGAACTTGTTGAACATCTCGATGCTGGTGACGGTCGTCTTCAGGGACTTCTCCTTGATGCCGACGACCTCCACCTCCTCGTTCACCTTGACGATGCCGCGCTCGATGCGGCCGGTGACGACGGTGCCACGGCCGGTGATGGTGAAGACGTCCTCCACCGGCATCAGGAAGGCCTTGTCGACCTCACGCTGCGGCTCGGGGATGTTCTCGTCGACCGCGTCCATCAGCTCGAGGAGCTTGCCGCCCCACTCGGGGTCGCCCTCGAGCGCCTTGAGCGCCGAGACGCGCACGACCGGGAGGTCGTCGCCGGGGAACTCCTGAGCCGACAGCAGCTCACGGACCTCCATCTCGACGAGCTCGAAGATCTCCTCGTCGTCCACCATGTCGGCCTTGTTCAGGGCCACCACGATGTAGGGGACGCCGACCTGACGGGCCAGCAGCACGTGCTCGCGAGTCTGCGGCATCGGGCCGTCGGTGGCGGCGACCACGAGGATCGCACCGTCCATCTGCGCCGCACCCGTGATCATGTTCTTCACGTAGTCGGCGTGGCCGGGGCAGTCGACGTGCGCGTAGTGGCGCTTCTCCGTCTGGTACTCGATGTGCGCGATGGAGATCGTTATGCCGCGCTGCTTCTCCTCGGGCGCCTTGTCGATCGAGTCGAAGGCCATCAGAGGGTTGAGGTCCGGGAACTTGTCGTGCAGGACCTTGGAGATCGCCGCGGTCAGCGTGGTCTTGCCATGGTCGATGTGACCGATGGTGCCGATGTTGACGTGCGGCTTCGTCCGCTCGAACTTCGCCTTCGCCACTGGTTTGTCCTCCTGGACTTAATCTTTCCGCCGCACGGACTGTTGTATGTGCTCGACGGTTTCGATTTTCGCCGCCCATACGAGGCGGACGATGACATTTCCCACTCGGATGGCTCCGGAACCCGACGGGCCCCGGAACACGTACCGCTGGATTTGCGTCGGCTGGTCGAGCCGCTCACCAGCGGCCTACCGGGGATGACTCCCCGGCGGACCGCGTCACTGGTGAGACTCACTCACCGGTGGCCTTCGCGATGATCTCCTTTGCGACGTTCGTCGGAACCTCGGCGTAGGAGTCGAACTGCATCGAGTAGTTCGCCCGACCCTGCGTCCTGGAACGCAGGTCGCCGACATACCCGAACATCTCCGACAGAGGAACGAGCGCCTTGACGACGCGCGCGCCGCTGCGCTCCTCCATGGACTGGATCTGGCCACGGCGCGAGTTCAGATCGCCGATGACATCGCCCATGTAGTCCTCGGGGGTGGTCACCTCGACGGCCATCATGGGCTCGAGCAGCGTCGGAGACGCCTTACGAGCGGCCTCCTTCATCGCCATCGAGCCGGCGATCTTGAAGGCCATCTCGGAGGAGTCGACCTCGTGGTAGGCACCGTCGAGCAGGGTGAACTTCAGCCCCACCAGCGGGTAGCCCGCCAGCACTCCGTACTGCATCGCGTCCTGGGCGCCCGCGTCGACCGACGGGATGTACTCCCTCGGCACCCGACCACCGGTGACCTTGTTCTCGAACTCGTAGAGCGCGCCCTCGGTGCTCTCCAGCGGTTCGAGCTTCACGATCACCCGAGCGAACTGGCCCGAGCCACCCGTCTGCTTCTTGTGGGTGTACTCGACCTTCTCGATCGTCTTGCGAATCGTCTCCCGGTAGGCCACCTGTGGCTTACCGATGTTCGCCTCGACCTTGTAGTCGCTCTTCATCCGGTTGACGAGCACCTCGAGGTGCAGCTCGCCCATGCCCGCGATGATGGTCTGACCGGTCTCGTCGTCGAGCTTGACCTGGAAGGTCGGGTCCTCTTCGGCGAGCTTCTGGATCGCCGTGCCCAGCTTCTCCTGGTCGCTCTTGGTCTTCGGCTCGATCGCGACCTGGATGACCGGCTCCGGGAAGCTCATCGACTCCAGGACGATGGGCTTCTGCGAGTCGGCGAGCGTGTCACCGGTGGTGGTCTCCTTGAGACCGATCACCGCGTAGATGTGACCCGCCTGGGCCTCGTCGACCGGGTTCTCCTTGTTGGAGTGCATCTGGAAGAGCTTCCCGATGCGCTCCTTCCGGTCCTTGGTCGCGTTCACGATCTGCGTGCCGGAGCTGAGCTTGCCCGAGTAGACCCGGATGTAGGTCAGCTTCCCGAAGAACGGGTGCGCGGCGATCTTGAAGGCCAGTGCGGAGAAGGGCTCGTCGACACTGGGCAGCCTGGTGGCCGGCGTCTCGCCGTCGGGCAGCAGGCCCTCCATCGCCGGCACGTCCAGCGGCGAGGGCAGGTAGTCGATGACCGCGTCGAGCATGGGCTGCACGCCCTTGTTCTTGAACGCGGAGCCGCAGAGCACCGGGTAGGCATCCCGCGCGATCGTGATCTTGCGGATGCCTGCCTTGATCTGCTCCAGCGTCAGCTCTTCACCGCCGAGGTAAGCCTCCATGAGCTCCTCGTCGGTCTCGGCGACGGCCTCGACGAGCTTCTCCCGGTACTCGGCGGCCTTCTCGGCCAGCTCCGCCGGGATCTCCTCGATCGTGTAGTCCTCGCCCTTCTGAACGTCACCGCGCCAGGTCAGCGCGCGCATGTTCACCAGGTCGACGACACCAGCGAAGTCGTTCTCGGCGCCGATGGGCAGCTGGATGACGAGCGGGCGAGCACCGAGACGCTCCTCGATGGTGCGCACGGTGAAGTAGAAGTCCGCACCGAGCTTGTCCATCTTGTTGACGAAGCAGACTCGCGGAACCTCGTACTTGTCCGCCTGCCGCCAGACCTGCTCGGACTGCGGCTCGACGCCCTCCTTGCCGTCGAAGACCGCCACCGCACCGTCGAGCACGCGCAGCGACCGTTCCACCTCGACGGTGAAGTCGACGTGCCCGGGAGTGTCGATGATGTTGATCTGGTGGTCTGCCCAGAAGGTGGTGGTGGCAGCCGAGGTGATGGTGATACCCCGCTTCTGCTCCTCCTCCATCCAGTCCATCGTCGCCGCGCCGTCGTGCACCTCGCCGAGCTTGTAGTTGATTCCCGTGTAGAAGAGAATCCGCTCGGTCGTGGTGGTCTTGCCCGCGTCGATGTGGGCCATGATCCCGATGTTGCGGACCTTGGCCAGGTCAGTCAGCACGTCGCGTGCCACGAGAGTCTTCCCCGTTCCTGATCAGCTGTGTCTAGCTGTCTTTAGGGGTGGCCGAAGGCCCGACAACAGCGGACCTCGAACCGGGTGTCCGGTCCGAGGCGGAGCCGTGATCGACCAGGTCGATCATGTCGGGCATCCTCGATCACCAGCGGTAATGCGCGAAGGCCTTGTTCGACTCGGCCATCTTGTGCGTGTCTTCGCGGCGCTTGACGCTCGCCCCGAGTCCGTTGCTCGCGTCCAGCAGCTCGTTCGTCAGGCGTTCGACCATCGTCTTCTCACGACGCTGACGGGCGAATCCGACCAGCCACCGCAGAGCCAGCGTGGTGGAGCGGCTGGCCCGCACCTCCACGGGCACCTGGTAGGTCGCGCCACCGACACGGCGGCTGCGCACCTCCAAGGCGGGCTTGACGTTGTCGAGCGCGCGCTTGAGCGTGACGACCGGGTCCGTGCCGGTCTTCTCGCGGCTGCCCTCCATGGCCTCGTACACGATCTTCTCAGCCACCGAACGCTTGCCGTCGACCAGCACCTTGTTGATGAGCTGGGTCACCAGCGGCGAGGCGTACACCGGGTCGGAGATAAGCGGCCGCTTGGGGGCCGGTCCCTTGCGGGGCATTGTTAGCTCTTCTCCTTCTTCGCACCGTACCGGCTGCGGGCCTGCTTGCGGTTCTTCACGCCCTGCGTGTCAAGGGAGCCACGGATGATCTTGTAACGAACACCGGGCAGGTCCTTCACACGGCCGCCACGAACGAGCACCATCGAGTGCTCCTGCAGGTTGTGGCCCTCACCGGGGATGTAGGCCGTCACCTCGATGCCGCTGGTCAGCTTGACACGCGCGACCTTGCGCAGCGCCGAGTTGGGCTTCTTAGGGGTGGTCGTGTAGACGCGGGTGCACACACCGCGCCGCTGCGGGCTCCCCTTGAGCGCCGCGGTCTTGGTCTTCGCGACCTTGTCCTGGCGGCCCTTGCGGACCAGCTGCTGGATCGTGGGCATGGACCGGCTACTTCTTCCGTTCGCTACGTAAAGATGCTCCTTTGAGCACCTCAGGCTATAACCGACCCTCGCGGGTCGTGTCTGGAGTCACGCGGCCGTCCCCCGTAACCCGAGGTCGGGCGTGTCGCGCCCTTCCACGCCCACAGGCGTGAACCCCTCGGCCAACCCGGAAGACTTCCACCGTCCTGTGGTTACGGAGGCGATGAGCCAACGATCACAGGCACGCAGACCAGCCCAACACAAGTCGGGCCCAGGCAGCAAAGATACCTGTCCCCGCTGGGACGGGTCAAAACGGGGTCGCCACACCCGATGTCAGGCACGTGTGGGGAGCCTACGCCGAACTCGGACGCGCGTCTGAGGAGTCCGTGCCAGTCTGAGCAGATGAGCGCGGAGAAGGACATCTGGAACATCGAGCTGACCGACGAGCTGGTGGCCAGCCTCGATCAGCTCCCCCCGGAACGGCGCCATGAGGCCCTCGACCACCTCAATCGGGGCCGTGCCGCGATGGCGGCGGCACGCGACGCGCTGGTGGCCTCGGCTCGGGACATGGAACGGATGGTGGACCACCTCCGGCCCATGCTCATCGCCGCCGAGACCGAGGACCGCCGGGAGGCCGTCCTGGACATGATGATGTGTGCCCAGCTGTCCGCGGAGGCCGCCCTCGCGCTGGTTCGCGCCGACCGCGAGGCCTCCGCGGCACACCAGCGGTCGGTCGAGGAGCACGTGCAACGGCTCCGGGATCGTATGGACCGACGCTGAGTCCGCCGGATCACCGCGACCGCTCGAGCCGGCAGCGCCCGACGGCGGAACCCCGACTCGCCAGCCGGCCGGCCCGACAACCGTCCGACCCGGTGGCCGCCCGGCCCCACGGCCCGCAGACCCCGCTACCCCACGGCCCCGCGGCAGGTCGGCCCCACGGCACGTCGGCACGTCGACATCTCGGCAGGCGAACCCGGCACACGAGTACCTCGGAGCAGACGCAGGCTCCCGTGTCCGATGGCGCACGACGCCACGTCCTCGCCGCCGAACCGTCGTTCGTGCCCCGCGGAACCGGCGAGCCGGGGCGGCACCATCGCAGGTGAAGCCGGGTGGCGTCGTGCCCTTCGCAACTGCCGGTCTCCGTCTCGGGATGCTCGGCTGCCGCGGACGGACGCGGACCGCGGGCCCGTCCCCCGCAGCGATCCCCGAGGACGGCTTCACTCGGCGGACCGCTCCAGTCGTCGCCGCAGCGCGTCCACCGACTCCCGGTACTCCTCGGCTCGGGAGGTCAGCAGCTCGACGAGACGGTTCCCCACCTCGATGGCCTCGACCATCGCATGCCGATCGGGCTCGGCGTGCTCGGACTCGGCCTCGATCCCTGCCTCGCCCGCCTGCACCAGCAGGTCGGAGTATGCCGAGATGAGGCTCTGTGCTTCCTCGCCGAAGGTCAGCTCACTCATTCCCTCACCATGCCGGCCCCGACGAGCCCCGGCCGGACGCCGCCTCCCGGCATCGGCACTCGCCTCGCCGCGGAACCGGCCGCCACGCCCTCGCCCGCCACACGCCGTCCCGCCGACGCAGACCTGCCGTCACCGTCCCGCCGTCGCGTCGCCGACCAGCCCACCTCGTGCTCCCGCGACGGCGTGTCGCAGGCAGTGGCGTGCACCCACGCGAGATCACGCTTCATGCACCGGCCACGAGCGGCGAGATCTGTCGCCGGAAGGGGCGACACCGCGTGCCCCGCCCGCGCCCGCCGTCGTCGAGGGAGGCCCAGGCCTGCACGACCAGGCGGAGACGGCGGCCACCCCGGCACCGAGACACCGGACGTGCCCGCCGATCACTCAGATCCATCCGTGATCTCGGGCGATGCGTGCGGCTTCCGCCCGGGTTCGCGCGGCGAGCTTGGTCATCGCCGAGGAGAGGTAGTTGCGCACCGTCCCGGCGGACAGGTGGGCCAGCCGGGCGATGTCGGCCGCGGTGCGGGAGTCGGTGACCATCGCCAGGATCTCGCGCTCGCGGCAGGTCAGCGGGCACGGCCATTCCGCCAGCGCGTCGGCGGCCATCGACTCGTCGACGTGGCGTCTGCCCGCACGCACCTGTCGGATCGCCTCCGCCAGTTCGGCGACCGGCACGTTCTTCGGCAGGAAGCCCCGCGCCCCGGCGGCGAGGGCCCGCCGTAGCACTCCCGGACGGGCATGCCGGGTGAGGATCACGCATCGGATGCCCTCGGCCGACGCCATGATGCGTTCGACCACTTCCGGGCCCTGGAGTCCGGGCATCTCGACGTCCAGCACCACGATGTCCGGAACCAGCTCCAAGGCCAGCCGCACGGCCTCCTCGCCGTCCGCCGCCTGGCCGACCACGTCGAGATCCGGTTCCAGCGCGAGCAGCGCCGCCACCGCGTCTCGGGTCAGCCGCTCGTCGTCGACCAGCATCACGCGGATCACCGCGCACCGCGCAGGGAGGCCGCGGGCAGCGACGCCGCCACCTGGAATGTGCCAGGCCCTGGCCCCGGTCCGGCCGACACCGTGCCGCCGTGCTCGGCCAGTCGCCTGGCGAGCCCGGCCAGCCCCGTGCCTTCCGGCCTCCCATCGGAGTGGTCGACCGTTCCGTCGTTGACGACGGTCAACGAGGAGTCCCTCCGATTCGTGACGAGTTCGATCCGACAGCGGGCGGGTTCGGCATGACGCAGCAGATTCGTCGTCGACTCGCGCAGGACCCGGCCGAAGAGCCTGCGCGTCAGCTGATCGAAGTCGGCGGGATCTCCCTGGACGTCACACGTGATGCCCGCCGCATCCAGCAGGGCGACGACGCTGCGGAGTTCCACGACCAGATCCGTCTCCTGCCGTTCCCGGACCAGTTCCCGCACCTCCTGCAACGAGTCTCTGGCCAGGCGCTGCACCTCGGCCATCTCCGTTCTCGCGCGCTCCGGGTCCGCCGACCCCAGCCTGGTGGCCAGTTCGGCCTTGAGCGCCACCACCTCCAGGGTGTGGCCCAGCATGTCGTGCAGATCCTCCGAGAGACGCAGCCGCTCGCGTTGCGCGCCGATCTCCGTCGAATGACGACGCGCGGTGTCCAGTTCCATCATCGAACGCCAGCTGCTCAGCGAACTGGGCTCGCTGTAGACCATCCCGCCCACCAGGAAGAGCACCAGTCCGCCGACGAGGGCGAGCCGACCGGCATCGGCCGGAGCCTGCTGCCAGGCGACGAGCACGGCGCTCATCCCGGCCAGACAACCTGCGACGACGACGAAGACCCGGACGACGCCGATGGGTCGGCCGATCGACAGATCGGCCACCGCGAATCCGATGACGACGAACCACAGCCAGCCGACGGCGGACTGCGCGCTGCCCAGCAGCGCGAGGAGCACGGAGAGCGCCAGCAACGGCACCGTCACCCGTCGCGTCACCGGCGTGGCGGGGGAGCGCAGGCCCGACCGCAGGCAGTACCAGTGCAGCGGCATGAACGCGACGGAACCCAGGATGAGCACGACGTCCGCAGGGCCGGTCGCGCCATGGGAGAGGATCAGCACCACGGGCAGCATGGCGGCCGTGACGGCGGAGCCGGCGATGGTGACCGCGGTGCGGCGGCGCAGCACCTCGATCGGCGGAGTCACGGTCATGAACTCACCGTAATGAGCCGTTCGTCGCCTCAGCGGCGCGCGACCGGAACTCATGACAGTTGTCATAGGCATTGCTGACAACTGTCATAAACCGCCCGTATCCGCACGCCGACCAGCGGAGACATCGCGCCGAAGCCGAGACCGGGAACCGGGCGACCGCCGGCACCGACGCCGTCGCTACCGCCGAACACGGCGGCCCAGACCTCCCCCACGGGCGCGATGTGCCCCGGCGATCCGCTCGGGGACGCCGGGAACCCCGGCGCCCTGCTGCTCCCCCGCTCGACGGCACGAGAGCGAGGCTCAGGCAGGCGGCGCCGTGTGCGGCAGCCACGCCCCGACGGAGTCGGCAGGCGTCCGACGACCCGCCGAGCTCGACGCCGTCCGGCCCGTGTTCGACAGAGGGGGCGCGTGCTCGATGACCGCCGCGAGCCGATGACCGAGGAGGACCGAGAACCGACGATGACCGGGGACTCCGCGCGGCGCTGCGCGGGCCCGCCCGATAGGCGACTGGCGACTAGAACCGCCCGTCCTTCACTGCGGTCAGCAGGCCTGCGAAGGTCGACGGCGACACCCGAAGCACCACGTCGTGCGAGGAGCCGAACTCGACCTTGCTGTCACGCAGACCGACCACATCGGTCAGCCGCGCGACCTCGACACAGTTATTGCCGTTCTCGCCGCTGTAACTGGACGTACGGAAGTCGAACCGAGAGAACTCAGTCGGCTTGGCTTTCATGTCCTGGGCTCCATAGCTGGTCATGGTTGACGGCCTCTCAACAGTACTCATCGGCCACCGCCCGCAGAAATCCGCGTGAGTCCTCGAAGCTCAGTGCCGCGCCGGCCAATCGGGCCCAGGCCGTGTCCAATATGGCCACCGTCCGCTTGTCGTCCAGGTACCGCAGTTCGGCCTCGTTCTCGGTGTAGGCGAACTCCAACGGGCCGGCGACGCCCGGCGACGGGATGCGCAGGAGCACGAAGCCGTCCCTGATGGACGCGCTCTGCACCCTGGTCTTGAAGGGAAGCACCTGGAGACGGACGTTGGGCAGCGTGGACAGGCCGATCATGTAGTCGATCTGCTCCCGCATGACCTCCGGCGGGCCGTACTGTCGCCGCAAGGCCGACTCGGAGATCACGAACGCCGCCTGCGGCGGGTCGGCCTTGTGATAGATCGCCTGTCTGGCGAGCCGGGCCTGCACGCGGTCGTCGAGATCAGGCCCGGTGTGCGCATAGGAGTAGAGCGCCCTGGTGAACGCCTCGCACTGCAACAGTCCTGGCGGCACCTCGCACTCGACGGTGCGGATCAGATCGCAGTGCTCCTCGAGGTCGACCAGGGTCCGGAAGTCCTCGTTGTAGAGACTGCGAATGCCGGTCCATCTTCCCCGCTGATGATTGCCCCGGCGTAACTCCAGCAGGGCGCTGATGTGCTGCTCCTCGGTGACGCCCAGACCGTCGAGCAGCAGCCGCAGGTCGCCGGGGGTGATACTCGCCTGGCCGGACTCCAGGGCGGTGAACTGACTCTGGCGCTTCTCGATCAACGCGGCGGCTTCGCTCTGGGACAGCCCCGCGCGATCTCGCAGGTAGGCGATCTCGCGGCCGAGCAACAGCTTCTTTGCGGTTGGCGTGACCTTCGCCATCGGAGTCGCCTCTTTCTTGACGAGTGAACTGACGACCTAATCTTCTCCGGTCCGCGCTCGTATTCAAGCAAGATCAGTCGCACCGGCCTCGACGATGCCGGACGATTCCGGCGGGGTCGCCCGCATCCGTCGCCGCCGCGGGGCACAGGCCTGCGTGAAGGGCACCGTCGGGGTCCTTGGCGGCCCGCGAGACCATCCGCCGATCGCCCACCGCAGGGCCGGCGGTCCGACGTCCCCGGGCTGTTCGGATCGGCGATCGTTCCGGTGAACCGGCCCGCCGGGTTGCTCACCCCGGTTCAGCAGGCAGGCCGGACGATCGGCGGACACGCCGACGGCCCCGAGGCGGTCGCCCCGGGGCCGTCGGATCAAGCGGATGAAGCTCTTCTACCTCAGCGGAAGTCGCGGCCGAAGTCGTAGTCGTCCAGCGGCACCGCGGCACCCGTGCCGGTGCCGAACACGTCCGGGGTGTAGTAGCCGTCGTCGTAGGACGGGATCGCGTACGCCGCGGCCCGCGCCTCCTCGGTCGGCTGCACCTGGATGTGCCGGTACCGGTTGATGCCGGTGCCCGCCGGGATCAGCTTACCGATGATCACGTTCTCCTTCAGGCCGACCAGCTTGTCGCTCTTGCCGTTGATCGCGGCATCGGTGAGCACCCTGGTCGTCTCCTGGAAGGAGGCCGCCGACAGCCACGACTCGGTGGCCAGCGACGCCTTCGTGATGCCCATCAGCACGGGACGACCCGACGCGGGCTCGCCGCCCTGCGCCACCACCCGACGGTTGGCAGCCTCGAACACGCTGCGCTCCGCCCAGGAAGCGGGCAGGAACTCCGTGGAGCCCGAGTCGATGACCGTGACTCGGCGGAGCATCTGCCGGACGATGACCTCGATGTGCTTGTCGTGGATCGACACGCTCTGCGTCCGGTACACCTTCTGCACCTCGCGCACCAGGTGAAGCTGAGCCTCCCTGGGACCCATGACCCGCAGCACCTCGTGCGGGTCCACCGCGCCCTCGAGCAGCTGCTGACCGACCGTCACACGGTCGCCGTCCTGCAGCGGACGCTCACTGTCGTCCACCTTGATGGTGGCCAGCCACTGCCGCCGGGACAGCTTGTCGTGGACGATCTCCTCGCTGCCGTCGTCCGGAATGATGGTGATCTTCCGGAAGCGCTCGCCCTCCTCCATCTGGATTCGGCCGTCGACCTCGGAGATCGGCGCCTTGCCCTTGGGGATGCGAGCCTCGAACAGCTCCTGCACGCGAGGCAGACCCGTGGTGATGTCGTCACCGGCGACGCCGCCCTGGTGGAACGTACGCATCGTCAGCTGCGTGCCGGGCTCACCGATCGACTGCGCGGCGACGATGCCGACGGCCTCGCCGATGTCGACCAGCTTGCCGGTCGCCATCGAGCGGCCGTAGCAGACCGCGCACACGCCGACGGCCGACTCACAGGTGAGCACGCTGCGCACCTTGAGCTTCGACACGTTCGCCGCGAGCAGCGTCTCGATCGCCGAGTCGCCGAGATCCGATCCGCGTGCCAGCAGCACGTTGCCGTCCTCGTCGGTGACGTCCTCCGCGGAGCTGCGCGAGAAGACGCTGGTCTCGACGTGGACGTCCCAGACGAGCTTTCCGTCGGGGCCGCTCTCGCCGATCGGCATGATGATGCCGCGCTCGGTCCCGCAGTCCGTCTCGCGGATGATGACGTCCTGCGAGACGTCCACCAGACGCCGGGTCAGGTAGCCCGAGTCGGCGGTACGGATGGCGGTGTCGGCGAGACCCTTTCGCGTGCCGTGCGTGGAGATGAAGTACTCCAGCACCGACAGGCCTTCGCGGAAGTTCGCCTTGATCGGCCGAGGGATGTACTCACCCTTGGTGTTGGACACCACGCCACGCATACCGGCCAGCTGCACGACCTGCGTCATGTTTCCGGCGGCACCGGACTTCACGATCGTGGGGATCGGGTTGTCCTCGGGGAAGTTCTTCTCCATCGCTTCCGCGACTTCGTCCTTCGCCCGCTGCCAGACCTTGACCAGCTCGCTGTTGCGCTCCGTGTACGAGAGCGCGCCACGCTGGTAGCGCTTCTCGATCCGGCTGGCCTCCAGCTCGTACTTGTCGAGGATCTCCTGCTTGTCCGCCGGGACCACCACGTCCGAGATGGAGATCGTGATGCCCGAGCGGGTGGCCCAGTGGAAACCCGCGTCCTTGAGCTTGTCCAGGGTCTGCGCCACGACCACCATCGGGTAGCGCTCCGCGAGGTCGTTCACGATCGCGGCCTGCTTCTTCTTCGGAAGCAGCTCGTCGATGAACGGGTAGTCGGCGGGCAGCAGATCGTTGAACAGCACGCGCCCGAGGGTGGTCTCGGCCAGCCAGGGCTTGCCCGGCTCCCAGTCCTCGGGTTCCCTGCCCTTCGGCGGGACCCGGTCGGTGACTCGGATCTTCGCCTTGGCGTGCAGCGAGAGGAGCCCCCGGTCGTAGGCCATGATCGCCTCGGACGGGGAGGAGAACGCCTGGCCCTCGCCCGCCGACCCCTCACGCAGCTTCGTGAGGAAGTAGATGCCGGTGACCATGTCCAGCCGCGGCATGGCCAGCGGACGACCCGACGCGGGCGACAGGATGTTGTTGCTGGACAGCATCAGGATGCGCGCCTCGGCCTGCGCCTCGGCCGACAGCGGCAGGTGCACCGCCATCTGGTCGCCGTCGAAGTCGGCGTTGAAAGCCTCACAGACCAGCGGGTGAAGCTGGATGGCCTTGCCCTCGACCAGCTGCGGCTCGAAGGCCTGGATGCCCAGCCGGTGCAGCGTCGGTGCCCGGTTCAGCAGCACCGGGTGCTCGGTGATGACCTCTTCCAGGACGTCCCACACCTGGCCGCGCTGCCGCTCGACCATCCGCTTCGCCGACTTGATGTTCTGCGCGTGGTTGAGATCGACCAGCCGCTTCATCACGAACGGCTTGAACAGCTCCAACGCCATCTGCTTCGGCAGACCGCACTGGTGCAGCTTCAGCTGGGGGCCGACCACGATGACCGAACGGCCGGAGTAGTCCACCCGCTTGCCGAGCAGGTTCTGCCGGAACCGGCCCTGCTTGCCCTTGAGCAGGTCGGACAGCGACTTCAACGGTCGGTTGCCCGGACCGGTGACGGGGCGACCACGGCGGCCGTTGTCGAACAGCGCGTCGACGGCCTCCTGGAGCATCCGCTTCTCGTTGTTGACGATGATCTCGGGCGCGCCGAGGTCGATCAGTCGCTTGAGGCGGTTGTTCCGGTTGATCACCCGGCGGTACAGGTCGTTCAGGTCGGAGGTGGCGAACCGGCCGCCGTCGAGCTGAACCATCGGACGCAGATCCGGCGGGATCACCGGGGTGCAGTCCAGGACCATGCCCTGCGGGCTGTTCCCGGTGGCCAGGAACGCCGCCACGACCTTGAGCCGCTTCAGCGCCCGGAGCTTCTTCTGTCCCTTGCCGCTGCGGATGGTCTCCCGAAGGATCTCCGCCTCGCGGCCGATGTCGAAGGTGCCCAGCAGCGACTGGATCGCCTCCGCGCCCATGCCGCCGGTGAAGTAGTCGCCGTACCGGTCGTAGAGCTCGCGGTAGATCAGCTCGTCGGGGACGAGCTGCTTGGGCTCCAGCTTGGTGAAGGTCGTCCAGATCTCGTCGAGCCGGTCCAGCTCACGCTGAGCGCGGTCGCGGAGCTGGCGCATCTCCCGCTCGCCGCCCTCCTTGACCTTGCGGCGGACGTCGCTCTTGGCGCCCTCGGCCTCCAGCTCGGCGAGGTCGGCCTCGAGCTTCTGCGCGCGGGCCTCGATGTCGGCGTCGCGCTTCTCCTCGACGCGCTTGCGCTCCACGCCGAACTCGTTCTCCAGCGTGGGCAGGTCGTTGTGCCGCAGCTCGGTGTTCACCGAGGTGATCACGTACGCCGCGAAGTAGATGATCTTCTCGAGATCCTTGGGCGCCAGGTCGAGCAGGTAGCCCAGCCGGCTGGGCACACCCTTGAAGTACCAGATGTGGGTGACCGGGGCGGCCAGTTCGATGTGGCCCATGCGCTCACGACGGACCCTGGACCGGGTCACCTCGACGCCGCATCGCTCACAGACGATGCCCTTGAATCGGACACGCTTGTACTTGCCGCAGTAGCACTCCCAGTCCCGCATGGGACCGAAGATCTTCTCGCAGAAGAGCCCGTCCTTCTCCGGCTTGAGCGTGCGGTAGTTGATGGTCTCGGGCTTCTTGACCTCGCCGTAGGACCACTGACGAATGTCGTCTGCCGTGGCCAGGCCGATACGGAGTTCATCGAAGAAGTTGACGTCCAGCACGCCGGTTCTTCTCCCCTGATAGTTGGTTCAGATCCTTGACGGACCTGTGGGGCAGGGCCAGGTCGGGCGGACACCGATCCGGTTGCCCGGATCGATCCCCGCCCGACGTCAGCGAGGTCAGTTCACGACATCGTCGACAGACGGCGACTCATTGCGCGAGAGGTTGATGCCCAGGTTCGCGGCGGCCCGCTCCAGGTCCTCGTCCTCGGTGTCGCGCATCTCGATCGCGGCGCCGTCGGTGGAGAGCACCTCGACGTTCAAGCACAACGCCTGCAGCTCCTTGAGCAGCACCTTGAAGGACTCCGGGATGCCGGGATCGGGGATGTTCTCCCCCTTCACCACAGCCTCGTAGACCTTGACCCGGCCGACCACGTCGTCCGACTTGATCGTGAGCAGCTCCTGGAGCGTGTAGGCGGCGCCGTAGGCCTGCATGGCCCAGCACTCCATCTCGCCGAACCGCTGACCGCCGAACTGCGCCTTACCACCGAGCGGCTGCTGGGTGATCATCGAGTACGGGCCGGTGGACCGAGCGTGGATCTTGTCGTCCACCAGGTGCAGCAGCTTCAGGATGTACATGTAGCCGACCGCGACCGGGTAGGGGTACGGCTCGCCACTGCGTCCGTCGAACAGCTGAGCCTTGCCGTCGGCCTTGACCATCCGCTCGCCGTCCCGGTTGGGCAGCGTCGAGCCGAGCAGTCCGGTGATCTCCTCTTCCCTGGCACCGTCGAACACCGGGGTGGCGGTGTTCGTACCAGGCTCCGCCGAGTACAGGTCCTCAGGAAGGCGGGCGGCCCAGTCGGGCTGACCCTCGACGTCCCAGCCCTGCTTCGCGATCCAGCCGAGGTGTGTCTCCAGGACCTGGCCGATGTTCATCCGTCGCGGCACACCGTGGGTGTTCAGGATGATGTCGACCGGCGTGCCGTCGGGCAGGAAGGGCATGTCCTCGGCAGGCAGGATCTTGCCGATGACGCCCTTGTTGCCGTGCCGACCGGCCAGCTTGTCGCCGTCCTGGATCTTCCGCTTCTGCGCCACGTACACGCGGACCAGCTCGTTCACGCCGGGGGGCAGCTCGTCGTCGTCATCCCGGCTGAACACCCGGATGCCGATGACCTTCCCGTTCTGGCCGTGCGGCACCTTCAGCGAGGTGTCCCGCACCTCGCGGGCCTTCTCGCCGAAGATCGCCCGCAGCAGCCGCTCCTCCGGAGTCAGCTCGGTCTCGCCCTTCGGCGTGACCTTGCCGACCAGGATGTCGCCGGGCCGGACCTCGGCGCCGATGCGGATGATGCCGCGCTCGTCGAGGTCGGCCAGCACGTCCTCGGAGACGTTCGGGATGTCCCGCGTGATCTCCTCGGCACCCAGCTTCGTGTCCCGAGCGTCGATCTCGTGCTCCTCGATGTGGATCGAGGTCAGCACGTCGTCCTGCACGAGACGCTGCGACAGGATGATCGCGTCCTCGTAGTTGTGCCCCTCCCACGGCATGATCGCCACGAGCAGGTTCTTGCCCAGGGCCATCTCGCCCTCGTCGGTGCACGGCCCGTCGGCGATGACCTGGCCGATCTCGACGCGCTCGCCCTCGGAGACGATCGGCTTCTGGTTGGTGCACGTCCCCTGGTTCGAACGGCGGAACTTGTGCAGCCGGTAGGTCTGCCGCGTCCCGTCGTCGGCCATGACGGTGATGAAGTCGGCGCACACCTCTTCGACGACGCCCGCCTTGTCGACCACCAGCACGTCACCGGCGTCGACGGCGGCCCGCAGCTCCATGCCCGTGCCGACCAGCGGCGACTCGCTGCGCAGCAGCGGCACCGACTGCCGCTGCATGTTGGCGCCCATCAGGGCACGGTTGGCGTCGTCGTGCTCGACGAAGGGGATCATCGCCGTGGCGACGGAGACCATCTGCCGGGGCGAGACGTCCATGTAGTCGACGTCCGACGGCGGGATGTAGTCCAGCTCGCCGCCCTTCCGCCGGACCAGGACTCGGTCCTCCAGGAAGGTGCCGTCGTCGGCGATCGGCGTGTTCGCCTGCGCCTTGACGAAGCGGTCCTCCTCGTCGGCCGTCAGGAAGTCGACCTGGTCGGTGACCCGACCCTCGACGACCTTCCGATACGGCGTCTCGATGAAGCCGAAGGGGTTCACCCGGCCGTAGGACGACAGCGAACCGATCAGACCGATGTTCGGGCCTTCCGGCGTCTCGATCGGGCACATGCGGCCGTAGTGCGACGGGTGGACGTCACGCACCTCCATGCCCGCACGCTCCCGGGACAGACCGCCCGGCCCGAGCGCCGAGAGACGACGCTTGTGGGTCAGACCCGCGAGCGGGTTGGTCTGGTCCATGAACTGGGAGAGCTGCGAGGTGCCGAAGAACTCCTTGATCGCGGCCACGACGGGCCGGATGTTGATCAGGGTCTGGGGCGTGATGGCCTCGACGTCCTGCGTGGTCATCCGCTCGCGGACGACCCGCTCCATCCGAGACAGGCCGACTCGGATCTGGTTCTGGATCAGCTCGCCGACCGTCCGAAGCCTGCGGTTGCCGAAGTGGTCGATGTCGTCGCTCTCGACGGGCACCTCGACGGCGTCCTCGCCCTGACCGACGGTCATCTTGTCGTCGCCCGCGTGCAGGCGGACCAGGTACTCGATCGTCGTGACGATGTCCTCTTCGATCAACGTGCCCGCCTGGACGGGCTCGTTGATGCCGAGCTTCTTGTTCAGCTTGTATCGGCCGACCTTGGCGAGGTCGTAGCGCTTGTCCTTGAAGAAGAGGTTCTCCAGCAGGGTCTGCGCGCTCTCCCTGGTCGGAGGCTCGCCAGGACGCAGCTTGCGGTAGATGTCGAGCAGCGCCTCGTCCTGCCCGGCGGTGTGGTCCTTGTCGAGCGTGGCGATCAGCGTCTCGCTGAAGCCGAAGCGCTCGCGGATCCGCTCCGCGGTCCAGCCGAGGGCCTTCAGCAGGACGGTGACGGGCTGCCTGCGCTTGCGGTCGATCCGAACGCCGACCGTGTCGCGCTTGTCGACATCGAACTCCAGCCAGGCTCCACGGCTGGGAATGATCTTTACGTTGTAGACGTCCTTATCCGTCGTCTTGTCGACGGCGTGATCGAAATAGACGCCTGGCGAGCGGACCAACTGGGAGACGACGACTCGCTCGGTGCCGTTGATGATGAACGTGCCCTTGTTCGTCATCATCGGGAAATCACCCATGAACACCGTCTGGCTCTTGATCTCGCCGGTGGTGTTGTTGGTGAATTCCGCGGTGACGAACAACGGAGCCGCGTAGGTCATGTCCTTGTCCTTGCACTCCTCGACGGAGGCCTTGACCTCGTCGAAGCGCGGGCTGGAGAAGGAGAGGGACATCGAGCCGGAGAAGTCCTCGATCGGGGAGATCTCGTTCAAGACCTCTTCGAGCCCACCGACCGGGAGGTCCTCGCCCGCGTCGATGCGGCGCTGGAACCAGGATTCGGCCCCGGTGAGCCATTCAAAGGACTGGACCTGAAGGTCCAACAGATCGGGCACCCCGAGCGGCTCACGGATCTTCGCGAACGAGACCCGCTTGGGTGCCCCAGGGATCCCCGACATGGAGTTGGTCGCAGCAGTGGCCTGGGTCGCGCGGGAGACTGCCAAGATGCGTCCTTCCAGGGACTGGTAGCTGGCTAAGCAGCGGCGCTAGCAGCCGACTAACACAGCTGTCAAGGGTGCAGTGGTGCCCAGCATCCTACGCCCCGACAGAGGGCAGGCGGAAAGTGGGCAGCGCAAAGAGCCAGTCTAGCCGCAATCCCGGCGACTGTCGAGTGGCAACGGCAGTATCGCCACTCGCATGACAACAGGGTGACTCCGGTCCGCGCTCGAGTCAAGACGGCACGCGCCGATCACTCGCGTGGCCCAGCAGACCGTCACCTGGTGTCACCATCGTCCGTCGGAGGGCGGCCGGTCGACTCGGTGGTGGACACATGTCGGGGGGTGGTTCCCACTGGAAGCCACCCCCCGACACGCGGTGTCGCATCAGCGATCAGGTCACTTGACGGTGACCTTGGCGCCCGCGGCCTCGAGCTTCTCCTTGGCGGAGTCGGCGGCGTCCTTGGCGACGGCCTCGAGGACGGCCTTCGGCGCGCTCTCGACGAGCTCCTTGGCCTCCTTCAGGCCCAGGCCGCTGACGAGCTCACGCACGACCTTGATGACCTGGATCTTCTTGTCGCCCGCGGCCTCGATGACCACGTCGAACTCGCTCTGCTCCTCGGCGGCCTCGGCAGTGGCGGCGGCCGGGCCCGCGGCGACCACGGCGGCAGGCGCGGCGGCCGTGACGTCGAAGGTCTCCTCGAACTCCTTCAGGAACCCGGAGAGCTCGAGAAGGGTCATCTCCTTGAACTGGTCGAGCAGCTCTGCGTTGGACAGCTTCGCCATGGTGGCGGTTCCTTTCTCGCTCACCCGGCCGGTGTTCGGCTACCGGACGGGCTGGTGGTATGGGTGGGTGCTCAGGCTTCGGCCGGAGCGTCGGCGGCCTCGGCCGCCGGGGCCTCGCCTGCCGGCTTCTTCTCTTCCAGGGCGACGAAGAGCCTCGCCGCCTTGGTGGCCGGTGCCGCGAAGGTGGCGGCGGCCTTGGACAGGTTCGCCTTCAGCGCACCCGCCATCTTGGCCAGCAGCACCTCACGGGAGTCGAGGTCAGCGATCTGGTTGACCTCGTCCACGGACAGCGCGCGGCCGTCCATGTACCCGCCCTTGATGACGAGCGCCTTGTTGTCCTTCGCGAAGTCACGCAGGGCCTTGGCAGCGTCGACGGGCTCGCCGTCGACGAAGGCGATGGCGGTCGGACCGGTGAACAGGTCGCCGAGACCGTCCACTCCGGCGTCCACCGCGGCACGCTTGGCCAACGTGTTCTTCGCGACCCGGTACGTGGCGCCCTGGCCCAGTGCACGGCGCAGCTCGTTGAGCTGTGCCATGGAGAGCCCGCGGTACTCGGTGATCACCGCCGCCGAGGCGGAACGGAACCGGTCCGAGATCTCGGTGACCGCGTCGACCTTGTCGGACTTGGCCATGTCGCCTCCTCTCTGCGCATCGAATGTCGTCCGGCGCGCCGGACGACAGGTGCTCGGGTCTGCTGATTCCGAAGCGAGAGACCCGGTAGAGAAGAC